>NC_021500.1:3779270-4094209 GCF_000410515.1 Enterobacter sp. R4-368
AGTCCGGGGTTTTATCCGGCGAGATAACCTCCGCCGTAACCCGTTCGCCATAGTGAGCGAAGAAGGCTTCAGTGATCGCTTCACAGATTTGCTGATGGGTAATGCCCGGCAGCAACTCCACCAGATTCGCCACGCGCCCACGCACCGACGTAATGCCTTTGGCTTGCAGCTTTTTCTTGTCCGGGTTGAGGTAATTGGCCAGGCGGCTGAGATCGGCATTCAGCAACAACGTGCCATGGTGGAAGCCACGATCTTTGGTTTCCCGGTAGGCAGAACCGGACACTTTACGATCGCCTTCCGCCGTTTTCACCACCAGGTCGTTGCGCCCGGAAGCTTCTGCGGTAACGCCTAGTGAATTCAGAGCATTAAGCACAATCGACGTGGAGATGGTTTTGTCGTATTCCGGCTTTCCCGCCATGAAAGTGAAACAGGTATTGCCGAGGTCGTGGAACACCGCGCCGCCGCCGCTACTGCGCCTTGCCAGCCGCACGTTATCTTCTTCCATGCGGCGAGTATTGCACTCTTTCCACGGGTTTTGCGCCCGCCCAATCACCACCGTGTCCGCGTTGCGCCATAAGAACAGTACGCGTTGCGTGGCGGGCATCTGGCGGAAAATACACTCTTCCACCGCCAGGTTGAACCAGGGATCGTACGAGTCAGAGATAAGCAGACGAAGCGTCGACATAGCAGATTTCCTTTCTGTAACCTGTAATTTTTACCGGTAGCGGTCAGAGCGACTCTTTCTTTTGCTGCTCTTCTTCTTCCGGTACGGATTTGTTGGCCGTCAGCAAAAACGGCGACTGCTGCCAGCGCGTGCGTTTGCCCTGCAACAGGGTGCGCGTCAGCACTACGCCAATGGCCAGCGACAGCAGCAACATCAGGCGCAGAATATTGGTGGTGTTATCCACCTGTTTGGCTTCTGTCGCCAGCGTGTGCGTATCCAGCGTAAGGCGCAGGTAGCCAAGCGGGCCGCTCTTTCCCTGAATCGGCTCAACAATTTGCTGGTTGAAATAGCCGCCTGCTTTTTTGCCGTCCAGCGCCAGCCTGTCGCGCACATCAATACTTTCGCCGGAGCGCGCGATCAGATCGCCTTGCGCATCGTACACCCCTGCATCCAGAATGCGGCTCTCTTCGGTGAGCTGGCGCAGCACGACGTTGATCCGTTTTTCGTCCGGGGTTTCTGTGCGCATCAGCGGCGTGAGATTCAGCGTCACCTGGCGCGCCAGCGTTCTCGCCAGCTCTTCAAACTGCGGATTGCGCTGACGCTGATGGCTTTGGCTGAACCAGGATGCGCCCTGCATCAGCGCGACCAGCAGTGCCAGACAGATGAGGACGATTACGGCGCGATGCAGCCGAAATTTAAGTTTTGCGCGAGCCATATTCCACCTGTTGAAAATTTGAGGCTTAATGTTGCCAGAAGCGCTGGTTACAAGGTAGCCTCATGCGTTATTTTCCCCTCCGATGCTTTCTGGCGCGAACGTTTTTACAGGAGCTTTAATGCCTAATAGTTTGACCTGGTGCGATCTGCCCGATGATGTTTCTCAGTGGCCGGGATTGCCGCTCTCTTTAAGTGGTGATGAGGTAATGCCTCTGGACTATCACGCTGGTCGCAGCGGCTGGCTACTGTACGCACGTAATCTGGATAAGCAACGTCTGACGACCTATCAGCGCAAATTGGGTGCAGCAATGGTGATTGTTGCCGCGTGGAGCGTTGACGATTATCAGGTTCTTCGTCTGGCGGGTTCGTTGACGCCGCGCGCGACGCGCCTGGCCCACGACGAAGGTATGGACGTCGCCCCGCTGGGGAAAATCCCGCATCTGCGCTCGCCAGGGCTGCTGGTGATGGACATGGACTCCACCGCCATTCAAATCGAGTGCATTGATGAAATCGCTAAACTTGCCGGCACCGGCGAAATGGTGGCGGAAGTGACCGAACGGGCGATGCGCGGCGAACTCGATTTTGCCGCCAGCCTGCGCAGCCGTGTGGCGACGCTGAAAGGCGCGGACGCCAATATTTTGCTGCAAGTACGCGAAAAACTGCCGTTAATGCCAGGCCTTGTGCAACTGGTGTTGAAGCTGGAAACATTGGGCTGGAAAGTAGCCATCGCCTCGGGCGGCTTTACTTTCTTTGCCGATTATCTGCGCGACAAGCTGCATTTAACGGCGGCAGTTGCCAACGAACTTGAGATCATGGACGGTAAATTCACCGGCCAGGTATTAGGCGATATCGTGGATGCGCAGTTCAAAGCCAACACGCTGAAGCAACTGGCTGAAAAGTATGAAATCGCGCCGGAGCAAACGGTGGCGATTGGCGATGGCGCGAACGATTTGCCGATGATCAAAGCCGCCGGGCTTGGCATCGCGTTTCATGCCAAACCCAAAGTGAATGAGAAGGCGGAAGTCACTATTCGCCACGCCGATCTGATGGGCGTATTTTGTATTCTTTCCGGCAGCATTAATAAGAAGTAGAGGTTATTGTGGCGAAAGCTCCCAAACGCGCGTTTGTCTGTAATGAATGCGGTGCGGATTATCCGCGCTGGCAGGGGCAGTGCAGCGCCTGTCACGCATGGAACACCATTACGGAAGTGCGTGTTGCCGCTTCGCCCACCGTGGCGCGTAATGAGCGTCTTTCCGGTTATGCGGGGAGCGCTGGCGTATCAAAAGTGCAGAAGCTGGCGGATATCAGCCTCGAAGAGCTACCGCGTTTTTCCACCGGTTTTAAAGAGTTTGATCGCGTGCTCGGCGGCGGTGTTGTGCCCGGTAGCGCGATTCTGATTGGCGGCAACCCCGGTGCGGGGAAATCCACGTTGTTGTTGCAGACGTTGTGTAAGCTCGCCGAGCAGATGAAAACGTTGTATGTCACTGGCGAAGAGTCATTACAGCAGGTAGCGATGCGCGCGCACCGTCTGGGGCTGCCGACCGGCAATCTCAATATGCTGTCGGAAACCAGCATCGAACAAATCTGCATGATCGCCGAAGAGGAACAACCGAAGCTGATGGTGATCGACTCGATTCAGGTCATGCACATGGCCGATATTCAGTCGTCGCCCGGCAGTGTGGCGCAGGTGCGTGAAACGGCGGCCTATCTGACGCGCTTTGCGAAAACGCGCGGTGTGGCGATTGTGATGGTCGGCCACGTCACCAAAGATGGCTCGCTGGCGGGACCAAAGGTGCTTGAACACTGTATTGACTGCTCGGTGCTGCTCGACGGCGATGCGGATTCGCGTTTTCGCACCTTGCGCAGCCATAAAAACCGTTTCGGCGCGGTTAACGAACTCGGCGTATTCGCCATGACCGAGCAGGGGCTACGTGAAGTCAGCAACCCGTCGGCGATTTTCTTAAGTCGCGGCGATGAAGTCACCTCCGGCAGTTCGGTGATGGTGGTGTGGGAAGGCACACGCCCGCTGTTAGTTGAAATTCAGGCGCTGGTGGATCATTCGATGATGTCAAACCCGCGCCGTGTGGCGGTGGGACTGGAGCAAAACCGTCTGGCGATTCTGTTGGCGGTGCTGCATCGCCACGGCGGCTTGCAGATGGCGGATCAGGATGTGTTCGTCAACGTGGTCGGCGGGGTCAAAGTGACCGAAACCAGCGCCGATTTAGCGCTGTTGCTGGCGATGGTTTCCAGCCTGCGTGACCGGCCGTTACCGCAGGATTTAGTGGTGTTTGGCGAAGTCGGGCTGGCAGGCGAAATTCGCCCGGTGCCCAGCGGCCAGGAGCGCATTTCGGAGGCCGCGAAGCATGGCTTCCGTCGTGCGATAGTTCCGGCAGCGAATGTGCCGAAAAAAGTGCCTGAAGGAATGCAAATTTTCGGCGTGAAAAAGCTCGCGGATGCGCTAAGTGTCTTTGACGACTTATAATTGGCTAATGTTTTTTTGCAGGAGGCAACAATGTCGTCATTCGACTACTTAAAAACCGCGATTCGCCAGAAAGGCTGCACGTTACAGCAGGTAGCCGATGCCAGCGGTATGACCAAAGGCTATTTGAGCCAGCTGCTGAATGCCAAAATTAAGAGCCCCAGTGCGCAAAAACTTGAGGCTCTGCACCGCTTTCTCGATCTTGAGTTTCCCCGTCGGCAGAAAAGCATTGGCGTGGTTTTCGGCAAGTTTTACCCGCTGCACACTGGTCATATCTACTTGATCCAGCGCGCCTGTAGCCAGGTGGATGAACTGCATATCATCCTTGGTTATGACGAAACCCGCGATCGCGAGTTGTTTGAAGACAGCGCGATGTCCCAACAGCCGACGGTAAGTGATCGCTTGCGTTGGCTGCTACAGACCTTTAAGTACCAGAAAAATATCCGTATTCATGCCTTTAACGAAGAGGGGATGGAGCCGTATCCGCACGGCTGGGATGTCTGGAGTAAAGGCATCAAAGCGTTTATGACCGAAAAAGGGATCACGCCAAACTGGATTTACACCTCCGAAGAGGCTGATGCGCCGCAGTATCGGCAACATCTGGGAATTGAAGCGGTGCTGGTCGATCCAAAGCGTACCTTTATGAATATCAGCGGTTCGCAAATCCGCGAGAACCCCTTCCGTTACTGGGATTATATTCCGACTGAGGTAAAGCCCTTTTTTGTGCGCACGGTGGCGATTCTGGGCGGAGAATCCAGCGGTAAATCAACATTGGTAAATAAGCTCGCCAATATCTTCAATACCACCAGCGCATGGGAATATGGCCGCGATTACGTCTTTTCTCATCTTGGTGGTGACGAAATTGCGCTGCAATATTCTGATTATGACAAAATTGCCCTCGGACATGCGCAGTACATCGATTTTGCCGTGAAGTACGCCAATAAAGTGGCGTTTATCGATACGGATTTTGTCACCACGCAGGCGTTCTGCAAAAAATATGAAGGCCGCGAGCACCCTTTTGTTCAGGCTTTAATTGATGAATATCGTTTTGATCTGGTGATCCTGCTGGAAAATAATACGCCGTGGGTGAATGATGGCCTGAGAAGCCTCGGCAGTTCAGTCGATCGCAAGGAGTTTCAGGATTTATTGGTGTCGATGCTGCGGGAAAATAATATCGAGTATGTACGTGTTGAAGCCGCAGATTATGACTCGCGTTTTTTACAGTGCGTCGAACTGGTTAAACAGTTAATGGGGCCGTAGTCTGAAATGGCAGGCCGGTCTGGTATATTCCGCGGCCTGTATATCGGTTAGTTTGCAGGTTGATTGCGAAAATTTTTCCAGCGGTTATGTACCTGCGTCAGCGTAGCGATTGATGGCTGATTCACCTTTCTCAACATATTATATTTATGCGTACTGACCGTTTTTATATCCAGCCCGCTGTGGATTAGCATACTTTTCTTTTTACCTGCGCTAATGATATGGCTAAGCAGCAGTCTCTCTTTTCGCGTTAGCGTTATTCTGCACTCGTGGTCTTGTTTCTTCCGCCAGGATTTATAATTTAATATGCGGAATATTTCGGTTAATTTTGTGTTTTTCTTAATTTTTAAAAATGAATGTAATAAGTAACATTCAAATGGATTGTCGCTTTTTATTATTCTGTTTAGTGTCGATAATGTCGTGATAATAAGAAAGTTGTTATCAAAGTCTAAAATAACGTCGTTATTATCCAGTGTTATTTCTTTTTGCTTAATAAATGTTTGTAATCCGTTTTTAAGAAAAACATCTTCCGTGATGATATGCATTAATTATAACCATGCGTTCATTTATTAACTAAGGTAGTGCGTATCATGTTAGCGTCTGGTCTTAGCGTTAAGCAATCCAGGGACAAAATGGCGAATGCTAAAAGCATTAATCTATGGCGATGAGATTGCTGGAGATTTATTCTTTGATGTGACTATTATTCAGGATTTTAGTTTTAGATTATTTCTGCAATGAATGCATCTGCCTCTGAATCGCGGCAAAGATAGTATAAAAACAAAAAAACTTTTTTATGCGTTTATTGTAGAGGAATTCACTGAGCATTTGGGAGTGAAGCGAATGGGTTTCCCCATTCGCTTTTGTGTCGGCTTATTTGGCGATACGTTTGTACTTAATACGCTTCGGCTCCAGCGCATCTGCGCCCAGCGTGCGTTTCTTATACTCTTCGTATTCGGTGAAGTTGCCTTCAAAAAACTCCACTTTGCCCTCATCCTGGTAATCCAGAATATGGGTGGCGATACGGTCAAGGAACCAGCGGTCGTGCGAGATAACCATCGCGCAGCCCGGGAATTCAAGCAGGGCGTTTTCCAGCGCGCGCAGGGTCTCGATATCCAGGTCGTTGGTCGGTTCATCAAGCAGCAGCATGTTGCCGCCAACCTGTAACAGTTTTGCCAGATGCAGACGACCGCGCTCACCGCCGGACAACTCGCCCACGCGTTTACCCTGGTCGGTGCCTTTAAAGTTGAAGCGGCCAACGTACGCGCGGCTCGGCATTTCGGTGTTACCGATGCGCATAATGTCCAGCCCGCCGGAAACTTCTTCCCACACGGTTTTGCTGTTATCCATCGCGTCGCGGAACTGATCAACCGAGGCCAGTTTGACGGTTTCACCCAGTGTAATGGTGCCGCCATCAGGCTGCTCCTGACCAGACATCATGCGGAACAGCGTCGATTTACCGGCGCCGTTCGGCCCGATAATGCCGACAATCGCGCCTTTCGGCACGGAGAAGGACAGGCCATCAATCAGCTGGCGATCGCCGTAAGACTTGCTGAGGTTGCTGACTTCAACCACTTTATCGCCCAGGCGAGGTCCCGGTGGAATAAACAGTTCGTTGGTTTCGTTACGTTTCTGGTATTCAGTGCTGTTGAGCTCTTCAAAGCGCGCCAGACGGGCTTTGCCCTTAGATTGACGGCCTTTCGCGCCCTGACGCACCCACTCCAGCTCTTTCTCAATGGATTTACGACGTGCCGCTTCCTGAGAGGCTTCCTGCGCCAGACGCTGATCTTTCTGTTCCAGCCAGGAAGAGTAGTTGCCTTCCCACGGAATACCTTCACCGCGGTCAAGTTCGAGGATCCAACCGGCGACGTTATCGAGGAAGTAACGGTCGTGGGTAATCGCCACCACGGTGCCTTCGAAGTCGTGCAGGAAGCGCTCCAGCCAGGCAACGGATTCGGCGTCCAGGTGGTTAGTCGGTTCGTCGAGCAGCAGCATATCTGGCTTTTCCAGCAGCAGACGGCACAGCGCGACGCGGCGGCGTTCACCACCAGAAAGATTGGCAATCTTTGCGTCCCAGTCCGGCAGGCGCAGCGCGTCGGCGGCGCGTTCCAGTTGCACATTCAGGTTATGACCGTCATGCGCCTGGATAATCTCTTCCAGCTTGCCTTGTTCTGCCGCCAGCTTGTCGAAATCCGCTTCTGGATCGGCATACAGCGCATACACTTCATCCAGACGTTTCAGGGCCCCGACCACTTCGGATACGGCTTCTTCAACCGATTCACGTACGGTCTGCTCCGGGTTCAACTGTGGTTCCTGCGGCAGGTAACCGATCTTAATGCCAGGCTGTGGGCGGGCTTCACCTTCGATGTCTTTATCGATGCCGGCCATGATGCGCAGCAGGGTAGACTTACCGGCACCGTTAAGACCCAGCACGCCGATTTTTGCGCCCGGGAAGAAGCTTAGCGAGATATTTTTCAGAATATGACGTTTCGGCGGGACAACTTTGCCGACACGATGCATGGTATATACGAATTGAGCCACGTTGGACTTCGCCTCTTTGTAATGAGAGTGGTATTCAACAGCGGAGTGTAGCCGTTTTCGTTGCTTAATCCCAGCCAGCCGCGCCAGGTGTGTTAAATCACGCCAGAAAGGTAAAAAAGTGTGCGCAACGTGGCGCGTTACGAGTTGCGCGGTTAGCATTAACGCATTACGCGGCATGACGCTGCAAAAACGTGACAGATAAGAGGAAAGAGCTGTGCAGAGAGCTAAACATGTCGCCTGGCGATTCGCGGCGGCCTGCGTTTGTTTGCTGTCCCTCAGCAATGTGGCGCGAGCAGATTCACTGGATGAACAACGTAACCGTTACGCGCAGATAAAAACCGCATGGGACAACAAACAGATGGACGTGGTGCAGCAATTACTGCCCACGCTACAAACGTATCCGCTTTACCCGTATCTGCAATATCGTCAGATTACCGACGATCTGATGAATCAACCCGCAATTACGGTGACCAACTTTGTGCAGGCCAACCCGACGCTTCCGGCGGCGCGCACGCTGAAATCTCGCTTTGTTAATGAACTGGCCCGGCGGCAAGACTGGCGCGGGCTGCTGGCGTTCAGCCCGGAGAAACCTGCGACTACCGAAGCACAATGTAACTACTACTTTGCCAAGTGGAATACCGGTCAGGCAGACGAAGCCTGGGCAGGTGCGAAAGAGCTGTGGTTAAGCGGTAAAAGCCAGCCCAACGCGTGCGATCAGCTGTTTGGCGCATGGCGCGCTTCCGGGAAACAGGATCCGCTGGCGTTTCTGGAGCGTATTCGCCTGGCGATGAAAGCGGGTAATACCAAACTGGTGACACTGCTGGCCGGGCAGATGCCGCCTGATTATCAAACCATTTCGGCGGCTATCATCAACCTTGCCAATAATCCATTGAGCGTAATGTCCTTTGCTACCACCACCGGCGCAACGGATTTTACCCGTCAGATGGCGGCGGAAGCCTTTGAAAGCGTCGCGCGTCAGGATGTCGAAAATGCTCGCTTAATGATCCCGTCGCTGGTGCAAGCACAACAGTTGAATGAGGAACAAACCCAGACGCTGCGCGATATTGTCGCATGGCGATTGATGGGCAATGACGTCACCAGCGATCAGGCGCGCTGGCGTGATGATGCAATCATGCGCTCGCAATCGGTCTCTTTGCTGGAGCGCCGGGTGCGTATGGCGATTGGCAACGGCGATCGTCGTGGGCTGAATACCTGGCTTTCGCGCTTGCCGATGGACGCAAAAGAGAAAGACGAGTGGCGCTACTGGCAGGCGGATTTGTTGCTGGAGCGCGGACGTGAGGATGAAGCTAAAGAGATCCTCCACGCCCTGATGAAGCAGCGCGGTTTTTACCCGATGGCCGCCGCCCAGCGGTTGGGTGAAGATTACTCGATGCAGATAGACAAAGCGCAGGGAAATGTCTCCCCAACGCTGACGCAGGGCGCAGAAATGGCACGCGTTCGTGAGCTGATGTACTGGGGGCTTGATAACACCGCGCGCAGTGAGTGGGCGAATCTGGTGACCAGCCGCACCCAGCAAGAGCAGGCACAGCTGGCGCGTTATGCTTTCGATCAACACTGGTGGGATCTGAGTGTGCAGGCCACGATTGCCGGCAAGCTGTGGGATCACCTTGAAGAGCGTTTCCCGCTGGCGTATAGCGATCTTTATGCCCGCTACACCAGTGGAAAAGGAATTTCGCAAAGCTATGCGATGGCGATATCGCGCCAGGAGAGTGCCTGGAACCCAACGGCGCGCTCCCCGGTTGGCGCGGCAGGTTTAATGCAGATTATGCCGGGTACCGCCACGCACACGGTGAAGATGTTTAATATTCCCGGCTACAGCAACTCGGGCCAATTGTTTGATCCGGAAACGAATATCAACATTGGCACCAGCTATCTGCAATATGTTTATCAGCAGTTTGGCAATAACCGTATTTTCTCGTCGGCAGCCTATAACGCCGGGCCGGGAAGGGTGCGCAGCTGGCTGAACAACAGCGGCGGCAAACTGGATGCGGTGGCGTTTATTGAGAGCATCCCGTTCTCGGAAACGCGCAGCTATGTGAAAAACGTGCTGGCTTATGATGCTTATTACCGCTATTTCCTGAGCGGAGATAAGCCGGTTGTCTTTAATGATGCTGAATGGCAGCGCCGTTATTGATTTCCGTGGTTTATGCTATGATGTGTACTCGCTAAAGAGTACACATCAGTAAACCTTTAACATGGCGGCAAATTATGACTCAGCAATCACCCTATTCCGCAGCGATGGCCGAACAGCGCGATCAGGAGTGGCAACGCTTCGTTGATCTGGTTCGGCAATCTTATGAAAAGGATCTGCACATTCCATTGCTTAATCTGATGCTTACGCCAGATGAGCGCGAGTCGTTGGGCACAAGAGTGCGGATCATTGAAGAACTGTTGCGTGGCGAGATGAGCCAGCGTGAGCTGAAAAGCGAGCTGGGGGCAGGTATCGCGACCATTACTCGAGGTTCAAACAGCCTGAAAGCTGCGCCTGCTGATTTACGTTTATGGCTGGAGCAGACGCTGCTGAATACTCAGCGATAAATCGCGTTGTGAAAGGGGCTGAGCGCCAGAATCACCGCCTGGTGGTAAACGCTTTCGCGCGTGAGTTTACCGGCAGTGAAAACGCCGATGGCACCCTCTTTGCGGCCGATCTCATCAATTCCGCTATACCGCGACATTACTGGCCCGAGCGCTTCACCGGCGTGCACTTTCTGCAAAATGATCTCCGGTAGCGGCAGTGTTGCCGAGCGGGCTTCACCTTTCTGATGATTGCTTTCAATAACCACCCAACTAAACGTACTGCCCTCGTCGATCCCGGCTTCGATAGCTACCCAGAAATCCGCTTCGGGGCGCGCATGGCGGGCATTGACCACGCGATTTCGTGCGCCAGTACGCGTTTCTTCACTGCCAAACGGCTGTTCCGGTACGCCGCTATCGACGGAAACGGCGTCTATATGGCAGGATCCTTCGCCGAAGATCTCGTTAAAAGCGTGCAGAATCGCCCGAATTTTCGCGGGATTGGTGGTAGCTGAGACAACATGGTGCATAATCAATAACGGTATGTTCGGAATGAGACGCGTTCTTTACCCCGGACAGAGACCTTCCTCAGATAATAAATTCATCGCAGTATAATGGATAAAAAAGCATGTTACAGGTATACCTTGTTCGCCACGGTGAAACGCAGTGGAACGCCGAGCGTCGTATTCAAGGCCAGTCAGACAGTCCGTTAACCGAAAAAGGGGAGAAGCAGGCGTGGCAGGTGGCTGAGCGCGCAAAAGCGCTGGGCATTACCCACGTTATTGCCAGCGACCTGGGCCGAACCCGCCGGACGGCTGAGATCATCGCTGAAGTCTGCGGTTGCGATATCACCTTTGAGCCGCGTTTACGCGAGCTGGACATGGGCGTGCTGGAACGCCGTCATATCGATTCCCTGACTGAAGAAGAAGAGAGCTGGCGTCGCCAACTGGTGAATGGCACGGCCGATGGCCGTATTCCCGATGGTGAATCGATGCAGGAGTTAAGCGACCGTATGCACGCGGCGCTGGCAACCTGCCTGGAGCTTCCCGAAGGAAGCCGCCCGTTGCTGGTTAGCCACGGTATGGCGCTGGGCTGCCTGGTGAGCACGATCCTTGGGCTCCCGGCTTATGCAGAACGCCGCCTGCGCCTGCGCAACTGCTCCATTTCCCGTATTGATTATCAACAAAGCCCGTGGCTGGCTTCCGGCTGGGTGGTGGAAACCGCAGGAGACGTCTCGCATCTGGACGCCCCAGCGCTGGATGAGTTGCAGCGTTAACGGCGAATGGGCACCATATACTCGCAGCGGATGTGCGCCGGCGGCTCGCCGTCTTCGCGCGGCTCTTCATGCTGCGGGTAAAAATGCTCAATATCCTGGCCTTTACGGCGCGTGAGATTAAGCATCGGCATGCACGTTCCGTAAACGGTCAGGATGAAATCCTGAAAACCGTGCGGTGAACCTTCATAGGCGAAGGAGATGTAGTCGCCGCCTTCCAGCAACACCGGCTGCGCGTTGCTCAGATAGCCGTTCGCCATCTCCGGCGTTAGCGCTGTGGTGTAAAACACTTCCTGTTCGTCATCTTTTTCCAGACTCGGGCGCGGCTCGTGCAGGCCATACATTTCCGGTGGAATTTTCGGTGAATTGCTCAAAAATTCCCGCCAGAACTGAATGCGCATTTGATTACGAAAATCGGAGATCTCCTCCAGCGCGCAGGTGTAGCTCTGGGTGGTGCCAATAAGATGCATTGGTGGCAGGGTGACAAAATCATGTTTTGGCATGGTAAATTCGCCAAGACGCATCGGCGGGCGAATGCCAAACGCGCTCCAGTCTGGTGAACGGCGATAGAGCGCAGGGGTGACAGCAAACTGTTTCTTGAAAGCGCGGGTGAAGGTCTGTTGCGAATCAAAGCGGTATTGCAGTGCAATATCCAGAATGGGACGGGCAGTCAGGCGCAGAGCAACGGCGGATTTTGACAGACGACGCGCGCGAATGTAAGCGCCGATGGCATGACCGGTCACGTCTTTAAACATCCTTTGCAGGTGCCACTTGGAATAGCCCGCTTTTGCCGCCACATTATCCAAAGCGAGCGGCTGATCCAGATGGCTTTCCAGCCAGGAAAGTAAGTCGCGAATGATCCCAGCCTGATCCATACAATATCCTCTTCCTTAAAACAGCATTAACGCCTGATACCAGGCAACGGATAATAACGGGTTTTGAGGTGTTTAGCATTCGGTGTTTTTTTTGTGCACAAATACGCATTGTGACTGATTTTCATCATAAATTTTGTAAATTAGTGATCTGCAAACAGTTTCTCATTTAAAAGCTGAATAGTTGCTCAACGTAATATTCAAAAATGGTAACAATATGAAATATACAAAGTTAATCCTTCCTGCATTAGTGTTGGCCACGCTGGGCTCTGCACATGCAGAACAAATTGGTTCCGTGGATACCGTGTTTAAAATGTTTGGGCCGGATCACAAAATTGTGGTCGAAGCGTTTGATGATCCTGATGTGAAAAATGTCACCTGTTACATCAGCCGGGCGAAAACCGGTGGTATCAAGGGTGGGCTGGGGCTGGCGGAAGATACGTCCGACGCGGCTATCTCTTGCCAGCAGGTTGGTCCGGTTGAGTTGAGCGATAAAATCAAAAACGGTAAGGCGCAGGGCGATGTGGTTTTCCAGAAACGAACATCATTAGTCTTCAAGAAATTGCAGGTGGTGCGTTTCTATGACGCGAAACGTAACACTCTGGCATATTTAGCTTATTCCGATAAAGTGGTCGAAGGATCGCCGAAAAACGCCTTAAGCGCGGTACCCATTATTCCCTGGAGTAAATAAGCCCAATGTCTACGCCGCAACCGCAGATTTGGCTGGTAGAGGATGAAGCCAGCATCGCTGAAACGTTGATTTACATGTTGCAGCAGGACGGCTTTGCCGTCACCGCGTTTGAGCGAGGTTTGCCGGTGCTGGATGCGGCGCAGCATCGTCTGCCTGAGCTGGCGATTCTGGACGTCGGCCTGCCGGATATCAGCGGTTTTGAACTTTGTCGTCGGCTACTGGCGCGCGCGCCCGCGTTGCCGGTGCTGTTTCTTACCGCGCGCAGCGATGAAGTCGACAAGCTGCTGGGGCTGGAGATGGGCGCGGATGATTACATTGCCAAGCCCTTCTCACCGCGTGAAGTATGCGCCAGAGTGCGCACGGTGTTGCGCAGGCTGCAAAAAGCATCTCTTCACAACGAAATGCGGCGAATCGGCCAGTTTGAGTTGGACGAGGATGCCGCGATTATTCGCTGGTGCGGCGAAACGCTGCTGCTGACCCGCTACGAATTTCTGTTGTTGAAAACCTTACTGTTGGCACCAGGACGTGTTTTTTCTCGCCAGCAATTGATGGATCAAGTCTGGAGCGATGCTCAGGAGAGTTTTGACCGCACCGTCGATACTCATATCAAGACCTTGCGCGCCAAGCTACGCGCCATCAATGCTGAACTTACTCCTATCAATACGCATCGTGGTATGGGCTACAGCCTGGGGATCCGCTGATGCGCATTGGCATGCGCTTGTTGCTGGGGTATTTCCTGATCGTGGCAGTTGCCGCATGGTTCGTGCTGTCGATCTTTGTTCAGGAGATCAAACCCGGTGTACGACGCGCCACCGAAGGTACGCTTATTGATACCGCGACGCTGCTGGCGGAGCTGGCTCGCGAAGATTTACGCTCTGGTCACGCGCAGGATGGGCGCCTGGCGCAGGCTTTCTCGACGTTAAATCACCAGCCAATCAATGCGCATATCAGCGGGATCCATAAAGTTCGCAATGAGTATCACGTCTACATGACCGACAGCACCGGGCGCGTGGTGTTTGATTCGTCAGGAAAGGCGTTGGGGCAGGATTACTCACGCTGGAATGATGTCTGGCTGACGCTGCGCGGGAATTACGGTGCACGTAGTTCGCTGGCGGATGCCGGTAACCCGCAGAGTACGGTGATGTATGTTGCCGCCCCGGTGACCGATCAAGGCCGCATTATCGGTGTAATCAGCGTGGGTAAGCCAAACAGCGCGATGGATCCGGTGATTAGACGCAGCGAGCGACGCATCTTATGGGCCGGCGGCGCGCTGCTGGGCATTGCGTTGCTCATTGGTGCAGTCATGGTCTGGTGGATCAATCGCTCCATTGGCAAGCTGGCGCGCTACGCTGATTCCGTTACAGAAAACCGTCCGGTTCCTTTACCCGATTTAGGAAGCAGTGAGCTGCGTAAACTGGCGCAGGCGCTGGAAAGTATGCGTGTGAAACTGGAAGGCAAAAATTATATCGAACAGTATGTTTACGCCCTGACGCATGAACTGAAAAGCCCGCTGGCAGCCATTCGCGGCGCGGCGGAGATCCTGCGCGAAGGGCCGCCGCCAGACGTCGTGGCGCGTTTTACCGACAACATTCTTACGCAAAATAGCCGCATGCAGAACCTGGTTGAGAAGTTGTTACACCAGGCGAAACTGGAAAACCGGCTGGAAATTGCGTTTGCGGCAGTGGATGTCGGTATGCTTTTTCGCCAGCTACAGGAGCAACGCAGTGTGGTGTTGTCGGCGAAAGGCTTAACTCTGCAGATTGACGCTGCTGATGCTGTGGCAGCAGGGGATAGTGAACTGCTGGCCCAGGCGTTGGGTAATTTACTCGATAACGCCATTGATTTTACGCCGCCTGGCGGTGTGGTGGTGTTACGCGCCAGCCAGGAAGCTAACGCGCTGGTGTTAACGGTCAGCGACAGCGGTTCAGGTATCCCGGATTATGCAATGCAGCGCGTTTTTGAACGCTTCTACTCGCTGCCGCGAGCCGACGGGCAAAAAAGCAGTGGGCTGGGGCTGGCGTTTGTCCAGGAAGTCGCGCGGCTGCATCATGGTGATATTCGCGTTCTGAACCGCCCGCAAGGGGGTTGCGAAGCCCGGCTGTCACTTCACCCACACTTCACATAACTTCAAATCCTTCACACATAGCCTCACTACTCTGCGCACATCACTAAGGAGAAGGCTATGTTGAAATCCCCCCTGTTCTGGAAAATGGTAACGCTGTCAGGTTGTCTTTGTGTTCTGCTTGTCCCGCTGACGCTGCTGAGCGGCTTAATTGGCGAACGCGCGAATTATCGTAACGATGTGACGGATACGCTGCGCCAGAGCAGCGCTGGCAGTCAAAAATTGGTCGGGCCGTTGATCGCCATCCCGGTAACTGAAACGGTGGTTTCCCTGGAAAAAGCTAACGATAACGAGGCTCCCAAAGAGGTGCGGCGTAAACAAAGTTATCTTCGTTTTTGGTTACCAGAATCGCTGATGGTCAACGGCAAACAGCAGGTCGAAACCCGCAAGATCGGCATTTATGATGGACAAATCTGGCACAACGCCATTGAGATCAATGCGGAATTCGACCCAAAGCGGCTGGATATCAAAGCCGATGAAAATATCTCCCTTGGCGAGCCATTTCTAGTTTTAGCGTTGAGTGATTCGCGCGGTATTGGCCAGTTGCGTACCACCAGGTTGAATGGCGAGACACTCAGCGTTGAACCAGGAACCGGACTGGCAAGCGATCTGCAGGGTGTGCATATGCCGTTGTCGACGGCGAATTTGCAGCAATCGCTGAAGCTGACTATGGCGTTTAGTTTGAGCGGAACCGGTGATTTTTCCGTGGTGCCGCTGGGGCGAAATAGCGAGATGACACTGAATGGCGACTGGCCGCATCCGGGTTTTATGGGCGATTTTCTGCCGGAAAAACGCACGGTGAGTGCCAGTGGTTTTCAGGCGCACTGGCAAAGTAGCTGGTTTGCCAACAATCTGGACAGCAAAATGCGTACTGCCGGGGGGCTGTCTGCCAGCAAAAGTTGGGAATTGCCTGCTTTCAGCGTCAACATCGCCACACCTGCCGATCAGTACCAGTTGACCGACAGAGCAGTTAAATACGCGATTTTGCTGATCGTACTGACTTATCTGGCGTTTTTCGTTTTTGAGAGTTTAACTGCGCGGCAGATGCATCCGATGCAATATTTGCTGGTGGGGTTATCGCTGGTGATGTTCTACCTGGTGCTGCTGGCGCTTTCTGAACATACCGGTTTCACCATTGCCTGGGGAGTTGCCAGCCTGCTCGGTGCACTGCTGAACGGTGTCTATTTACAGGGCGTATTGAAAAGCTGGCGTGCGGGTTTGTCGTTTAGTATCGCGCTGTTAGTGCTTGATGCGGTGATGTGGAGCCTGTTGAACTCCAAAGATAATGCGCTGTTGCTCGGCACCGGTGTTCTGTTTATCGCCTTGAGCGCTGTGATGATGCTGACGCGCAAGATCGACTGGTATGCGCTTTCTGGTTCGGTGAAGAAAATACCGCAATCAGTGCGTGACGAAGAATTACTCATCTGGAAATAAAAAAGCGGCGCTTTGCGCCGCTTTTTTATCATTATTCTGGCTTATTCCTGCAAATCACCGCAGAAGCGGTAACCTTCACCGTGAATGGTGGCGATGATTTCCGGGGTATCCGGCGTCGATTCGAAATGTTTACGAATACGGCGGATAGTCACGTCGACCGTACGATCGTGTGGCTTCAGTTCACGGCCGGTCATTTTTTTCAGCAACTCCGCACGAGA
Source organism: Enterobacter sp. R4-368 (assembly GCF_000410515.1). Lineage (NCBI taxonomy): Bacteria > Pseudomonadati > Pseudomonadota > Gammaproteobacteria > Enterobacterales > Enterobacteriaceae > Enterobacter > Enterobacter sp. R4-368. The sequence goes on from NC_021500.1 coordinate 3,796,068, forward strand.
CTGGATTTTGCCTGGATTTTCGCAGAAGTGCAGCATCGCGCGGAATTCGCTGCGCGGCAGCTTATACTGCTCGCCGTTCGGGCTAATCAGTGAACGGCTATTGATATCCAGTTCCCAGCCGTTGAATTTGTAGCTGTCAACGCTGCGGCGTTCTTCGCTGACCGTGCCCAGATTCATGGTACGGGACAGCAGGTTGCGCGCGCGGATAGTCAGTTCGCGTGGGTTAAACGGTTTGGTGATGTAGTCGTCGGCACCAATTTCAAGGCCCAGAATCTTATCGACTTCGTTATCACGGCCCGTCAGGAACATCAGCGCGACATTCGCCTGCTCACGTAATTCACGCGCCAGCAAAAGACCGTTTTTACCCGGCAGATTGATATCCATGATCACCAGGTTGATATCATTTTCAGAAAGGATTTGATGCATTTCAGCGCCATCTGTCGCTTCAAAGACATCGTAGCCTTCTGCTTCGAAAATGCTTTTTAACGTGTTGCGTGTTACCAACTCGTCTTCAACAATAAGAATGTGCGGGGTCTGCATGTTTGCTACCTAAATTGCCAACTAAATCGAAACAGGAAGTACAAAAGTCCCTGACCAGCCTGGTGCATGTCGAAAATTAACATGACGGCGTAACATGACTAAAGTACGTAATTGCGTTCTTGATGCACTTTCCATCAACGTCAACAACATCATTAGCTTGGTCGTGGGTACTTTCCCTCTGAACCCGACAGTGTCAAAAACGGCTGTCATCCTAACCATTTTAACAGCAACATAACAGGCTAAGACGTAAATGACACCCAATAAAACTACGCTTCGTTGACATATATCAAGTTCAATTGTAGCACGTTAACAGTTTGGAGAAATCTTGATAGCCAAATGCTAGCGTTTCTTACAATTTTTCAATAAACCAACTAGTTGCGCATATTAATTGATAAACAGGGCGAATCCAATACAAGTGGGAAATTCTGTATTAAAATGCCATGAATAAACATAGGGATAAGTCCCTTCTGTTAACATCTTAGCAGGTAATATCGCTGATAAATAGTTTAGCTTTTTTTAACCGTAGACAAGGGCTAAATCAGTGATTTGTGTTACATAATTGTAAATTCGCACCGCGTAGTATGATGACAAAGGTCACATTTCCCCGTGGTCTCAGGAAGAAGAGAAAGTAAAATGCAATTGGCTGTTGTTCTTGTGTCCCCCGCGCGAGCGGAAAATGTCGGTGCCGCTGCCCGCGCTATGAAGACCATGGGGTTTAGTGATTTGCGTATCGTTGATAGCGAGGCGCACTTGCAAGAAGGCGCGCGCCGCGTGGCGCACGGCTCGGGCGATATCCTTGATAATATTAAAACTTATGCAACCCTTGCCGATGCGCTGGTGGATATCCCCTTTACCATCGCCACCACGGCGCGCAGCCGGGCAAAATTCCATTACTACGCGACACCAGCGGAACTGGTTCCCTTGTTACAAGAGAAAAGCACGTGGTTGAGTAGTGCTGCGCTGGTGTTTGGCCGTGAGGATTCCGGGCTTACCAATGAAGAGCTGGCGTTGGCAGATATTTTAACGGGTGTTCCGATGGTAGCGGATTATCCTTCACTTAATCTCGGCCAGGCGGTGATGGTTTTCTGCTATCAATTAGCATCTTTAATGCAACTTACTCCGAAAGAGGCAGCCCCTGTTGACGGTAATCAGTTGCAGGCGTTGCGTTTGCGAACTCGCGGATTACTGGAAAAATTAGGCGTGGCGGATGACATTAAAATGGCCGACTGGCTCGATCAGCGTCTTGGTCTGCTGGAACAACGTGACACTGCAATGTTGCATCGTTTGCTGCACGATATCGAAAAAAAACTCGCCGAGTAAATCGCTGACATAACGTTTTTTTATAGTTAAAGTCACTGCGATATATGACGAGAATGATCCTAATAGGTTGAAAGTGACGTCTGTTCCAGCGCAGCCGGGAATAACGGCAAAAGGGCGAAAAATAAAAATAAATTGACTTGAGCAGGCAGATACTTTAACCAATATAGGCATACAGCACAGACAGATAATGATTACAGAGCACACAACATCCATGAAACGCATCAGCACCATTACCACAATTACAACCATCACCATTACCACAGGTAACGGTGCGGGCTGACGCGTACAGGAAACACAGAAAAAAGCCCGCACCTGAACAGTGCGGGCTTTTTTTTCGACCGGAGATTAAGGGGTAAACCATGCGAGTGTTGAAGTTCGGCGGTACATCAGTGGCAAATGCGGAGCGTTTTCTGCGTGTTGCCGATATCCTGGAAAGTAATGCCAGGCAGGGGCAGGTGGCCACCGTGCTTTCTGCCCCGGCGAAAATTACTAACCATCTGGTGGCAATGATCGAAAAAACGATCGGCGGCCAGGATGCGATTCCGAACATTAGCGACGCCGAGCGTATCTTCGCCGACCTGCTGCAAGGGCTGGCGGATGCGCAACCGGGCTTTCCACTCGCACAATTAAAAGCTTTTGTTGAACAAGAGTTCGCGCAGATCAAACACGTTCTGCATGGTATCAGCCTGCTCGGCCAGTGCCCGGACAGCATTAACGCGGCGTTAATTTGCCGTGGTGAGAAACTCTCCATCGCCATCATGGCGGGGTTACTGGAAGCGCGCGGTCATAAAGTCAGCGTTATCGATCCGGTTGAGAAATTGCTCGCGGTCGGCCATTACCTTGAATCAACGGTCGATATCGCTGAATCTACTCGCCGTATCGCCGCCAGCCGTATTCCTGCGGATCATATGGTGCTGATGGCTGGTTTCACCGCCGGGAATGAAAAGGGTGAACTGGTGGTGCTTGGGCGTAACGGTTCCGACTATTCTGCTGCCGTACTCGCGGCCTGCCTGCGCGCAGATTGTTGTGAGATCTGGACCGATGTCGACGGCGTTTATACTTGCGACCCGCGCCAGGTGCCAGACGCCAGGTTGCTCAAGTCGATGTCGTACCAGGAAGCCATGGAGCTTTCCTACTTCGGCGCCAAAGTTCTTCACCCCCGTACCATCACCCCCATCGCACAGTTTCAAATTCCTTGCCTGATCAAAAACACCGGAAACCCGCAAGCACCGGGTACGCTGATTGGCGCGACCTCTGATGAAGATGGTCTGCCGGTAAAAGGCATTTCGAATCTGAATAACATGGCGATGTTCAGCGTCTCCGGTCCGGGGATGAAGGGCATGGTCGGCATGGCGGCACGTGTGTTTGCCGCGATGTCGCGCAACGGCATTTCCGTTGTGTTGATCACCCAGTCGTCCTCGGAATACAGCATCAGCTTCTGTGTGCCGCAATCCGATTGCGCCCGTGCCCAGCGTGCCATGAGCGAAGAGTTCTATCTGGAATTGAAAGAAGGCCTGCTGGAACCGCTGGCGGTAATGGAGCGTCTGGCGATCATCTCTGTTGTCGGCGACGGTATGCGCACATTGCGCGGGATTTCGGCGAAGTTTTTTGCGGCGCTGGCGCGCGCAAATATTAATATTGTGGCGATTGCTCAGGGCTCCTCCGAACGCTCAATCTCCGTGGTCGTTAGCAACGACGATGCCACCACTGGGGTGCGCGTCACGCACCAAATGCTGTTTAACACCGACCAGGTGATCGAGGTGTTTGTGATTGGCGTCGGCGGTGTCGGCGGTGCGCTGCTGGAACAGCTTAAGCGCCAGCAAACATGGCTGAAAAACAAACATATTGACCTGCGTGTTTGTGGTGTGGCGAACTCGAAAGCGCTGCTGACTAATGTTCACGGCCTGAATCTGGATAACTGGCAAGCGGAAATGGCACAAGCCAAAGAGCCGTTTAACCTGGGCCGCCTGATTCGCCTGGTGAAAGAGTATCACCTGCTGAACCCGGTGATTGTTGACTGTACTTCCAGCCAGGCGGTGGCCGATCAGTATGCGGATTTCCTGCGAGAAGGTTTCCACGTTGTGACGCCGAACAAAAAAGCCAACACCTCATCGCTGGATTATTACCACCAGTTGCGTCGCGCGGCGGAAAAATCGCGGCGTAAATTCCTGTACGACACTAACGTTGGTGCGGGCTTGCCGGTGATTGAAAACCTGCAAAACCTGCTGAACGCCGGGGACGAGCTGCAGCATTTCTCCGGTATTCTTTCCGGTTCTTTGTCGTTTATTTTCGGCAAGCTGGATGAAGGGGTGAGCCTGTCGGCGGCAACGCATCTTGCTCGTGAAATGGGCTACACCGAGCCGGATCCGCGGGATGATCTCTCCGGTATGGATGTGGCGCGTAAGCTGCTGATTCTGGCGCGCGAAACCGGTCGTGAACTGGAGTTGTCGGATATCGTCATCGAACCGGTGTTGCCGGCGAGTTTTGACGATTCAGGCGATGTTGAGAGTTTTATGGCGCGTCTGCCGGAGCTGGATGATGATTTTGCCGCACGAGTCGCAAAAGCGCGCGATGAAGGTAAGGTGCTGCGTTATGTCGGCAACATTGAAGAAGATGGCACTTGCCGGGTGAAAATCGCGGCTGTTGATGGCAACGATCCGCTGTTCAAAGTGAAAAACGGCGAGAACGCGCTGGCGTTCTACAGCCACTATTACCAGCCGTTACCGCTGGTGCTGCGCGGATATGGCGCGGGTAATGATGTGACGGCAGCGGGCGTGTTCGCCGACCTGCTGCGCACCCTGTCCTGGAAGTTAGGAGTCTGAGATGGTGAAGGTGTATGCTCCGGCCTCCAGTGCCAATATGAGCGTGGGTTTTGATGTGCTTGGCGCGGCGGTTACGCCTGTGGATGGCACATTGTTGGGCGATAATGTCAGTGTGGAAGCAGCCGATCATTTCAGCCTGAAGAATGTGGGCCGCTTCGCCAGTAAATTACCGACTGAGCCGAAAGAAAATATCGTTTATCAGTGCTGGGAACTGTTTTGTCAGGAGATCGGCAAGCAGGTTCCCGTCGCGATGACGCTGGAAAAAAACATGCCGATAGGCTCAGGGCTCGGCTCCAGCGCTTGTTCGGTGGTCGCGGCACTGGTCGCCATGAATGAGTTCTGCGGTAAGCCGCTGAACGAAACACGCATGCTGGCGCTGATGGGCGAGCTGGAAGGGCGTATTTCCGGTAGCGTGCATTACGATAACGTCGCGCCTTGCTACCTCGGCGGCATGCAATTGATGATCGAGGAAAGCGGCATTATCAGCCAGCAGGTGCCAGGCTTTGATGAGTGGCTGTGGGTTTTGGCGTATCCAGGCATTAAAGTCTCGACAGCCGAAGCGCGCGCGATCCTGCCAGCGCAATATCGCCGCCAGGATTGCATTGCTCATGGTCGCCACCTGGCGGGCTTTATCCATGCTTGCTACAGCCGTCAGCCTGCGCTGGCAGCAAAATTAATGAAAGATGTGATTGCCGAACCGTACCGCATGAAATTGCTGCCGGGGTTTGCGGAAGCACGTAAAGCAGTGGCGGATATTGGCGCGCTGGCCTGCGGGATCTCGGGTTCCGGACCAACGCTGTTTGCCTTGTGCGACAAGCAGGATACCGCTCAGCGCGTTGCCGACTGGCTCGGCAAGCACTATCTGCAAAATCAGGAAGGCTTCGTTCATATTTGCCGGCTGGACACGGCGGGCGCTCGCGTAGTGGGATAACCAATGAAACTTTACAACTTAAAAGATCATAACGAACAGGTCAGCTTTGCGCAGGCCGTCACCCAGGGGCTTGGCAAAAATCAGGGGCTGTTCTTCCCGCACGATCTGCCGGAATTTAACCTGACCGAGGTCGATGAGATGCTGGCGCAGGATTTCGTCACCCGCAGTGCGAAAATCCTTGCGGCGTTTATTGGCGATGAAATTCCTGAGGATGCGCTGGAAGCCCGCGTGCGTGCAGCGTTTGCTTTCCCTGCGCCGGTAAAACCGGTGGAGAGCGATGTTGGCTGCCTGGAGCTTTTCCACGGACCTACGCTGGCATTTAAAGATTTCGGCGGGCGTTTTATGGCGCAGATGCTGAGTGCTATCAGCGGCGACAAACCGGTGACCATTCTCACGGCGACGTCTGGCGATACGGGCGCTGCGGTGGCACATGCCTTCTACGGAATGAAGAACGTGCGTGTGGTGATCCTCTATCCGCAGGGCAAAATCAGCCCGCTGCAGGAAAAACTGTTCTGTACATTGGGCGGTAATATTGAAACTGTCGCTATCGATGCGGATTTCGATGCCTGCCAGGCACTGGTTAAACAGGCATTCGATGATGAAGAGCTGAAAACGGCACTGGGCTTGAACTCGGCAAACTCGATCAACATCAGCCGTCTGCTGGCACAGATTTGTTACTACTTTGAAGCGGTTGCACAACTGCCGCAGGAAGCACGCAATCAACTGGTGGTTTCCGTGCCGAGCGGTAACTTCGGTGATCTGACCGCCGGTTTGCTGGCGAAATCTCTGGGGCTGCCGATCAAACGTTTTATCGCCGCCACCAACGCCAATGACACGGTTCCGCGCTTCTTGAAAGAGGGGCAATGGCAGCCTAAAGCGACGCAGGCGACATTGTCGAATGCGATGGATGTGAGCCAGCCGAATAACTGGCCGCGTGTCGAAGAGTTGTTCCGTCGTAAGATCTGGCGCTTAAACGAGCTGGGTTATGCAGCGGTGGATGACGAAACCACGAAAGCCACGATCCGCGAGCTGAAAGGCAAGGGCTATATTTCTGAACCGCATGCTGCCATCGCTTACCGTGCGCTGCGCGATCAACTGCAACCGGGAGAGTATGGCCTGTTCCTCGGTACCGCGCATCCGGCGAAATTCAAAGAGAGTGTTGAGGAGATTCTGGGAGAAACCCTGCCGCTGCCAAAAGAGCTGGCCGATCGCGCCGACTTACCACTGCTTTCGCATCAGTTGCCTGCGGATTTCTCCGCCCTGCGTCAGTTGATGATGAGCAAAGCGTAATGTCTCTGTTTCCCCTGCCTGCTGGCAGGGGAAACATAACGCTTACTGCTCGTGACGCTTAAACACCATTTCGTCCTGCGCGGACGCTTCTTCATCAAAGAAATACCCTTCGCTATCAAACCCCGCTAACTGCTCCGGTTTCGTCAAACGCTGCTCAATGATGTAGCGGCTCATCAACCCACGCGCTTTTTTGGCGTAGAAGCTTATGACCTTAAACTTGCCATTCTTCTCATCAAGGAACACAGGTTTAATTACCCTGGCTTTCAGTTTCTGGGTTTTGACCGATCGGAAATATTCGTCAGAGGCCAGGTTGATAACAATATCGTCGCCCTGGGCGGCAATGGCGTCGTTGAGTTTGTGGGTAATGGTATCGCCCCAGAATTGATACAGATCCTTACCTTTGGCGTTCTCCAGCCGGATGCCCATCTCCAGCCGGTAAGGTTGCATCAGATCCAGCGGGCGCAGCACGCCGTATAACCCGGAAAGCATGCGCAGATGCTGCTGCGCAAAGTCGAAATCCGCCTCGCTGAAGGTTTCCGCCTGCAGACCGGTGTAGACGTCGCCTTTGAAGGCCAGAATCGCCTGGCGCGCATTTTCCGGGGTGAAATCAGGCTGCCAGTCGTGAAAGCGGGTCGCGTTAAGATCGGCGAGTTTATCGCTGATGCCCATCAGCGCTTTGATTTGCGGCGCAGAAAGTTTGCGGGCGGTCTTAATCAATTGCTGGGCGTGATCCAGCAGTTCCGGCTGGGTAAAGCGCGTGGTCGCCAGCGGGCTTTGGTAATCGAGTGTTTTAGCAGGTGAAATCAAAATCAGCATACTCAGTCCTTGCTGTGCGAGAAATTTCCGCTGACTTTAGCAAAAAAACCAACAGACTTGATCGATAGTTGCGATTAGCGCTACGAACGGGGAATGTCATCCCAGCTACCCGGCGCCAGCTGGCGTTTGATCTCCGGGTAGCGCTTCGGATCAAAGACCGGCATGACGCCAAGTTTACGCTGGCGCTGGTAATCACGCGCCAGCAGTCTCACCACTGGCGAAAGCAACAGGATCGCGGTCAGGTTGGTAATAGCCATCAACGCCATCATCACGTCGGCGACGTGCCAGATTAGCGGCAGGCTGAAAAACGAGCCTATTAGCACCATCAGCAAAACAGCTGTGCGCAGTAACCAGATATTCCTTGCGCTATTACGGCGCAAAAAGATCAGGTTGTTTTCCGCGTAGGTGTAGTTCGCCACAATCGACGTAAATGCAAACAGCGCAACGATGGCGGCAACGAACCCCGCGCCCCAGCTGCCTGTCAGTGACACCATCGCCTGCTGCATCAATTGCGTTCCGCCGATCGCGCCTGTAGCTGGCGCATTTCCCGCAAGCAGCAGAATAAACGCGCTGGCGGTACAGACCAGAAAGGTATCGGTTACGACGCCAATCATCTGCACAAAACCTTGTGCGACAGGATGGGGAGGCCATGATGCCGCAGTAGCGGCGGCGTTGGGGGACGATCCCATACCCGCTTCATTCGCGAGCATGCTACGTTGAAAACCGCTGGTGATGGCCTGGCTCAGGGTGTAAGCCATGGTTCCGGTTGCCGCTTCCTGCCAGCCAAAAGCGCTTTTGACAATGTTCACAAGAACCGCAGGCAGCAGATTGGCATGCCACAGGCTGACGCCAAAACTCACGACAATCCAGGCCAGCGCCATTACCGGCACCATCCACTGCATCAAGCGCGCAACGTTGTTAAGCCCTTTGAGCATGAACAGAAAAGCACACGCAGCAAGCGCGATCCCACTGATAAATCCGGGCACGTTCCACGCATAACGCGCGGCTTGTGCCATCGCCGTGGATTGAATGGTGTTAAACACCAGACCGTAGGTGAGCAACAGAAAGATGGAGAACAGCACGCCCATCCAGCGCATGCCCAGCCCGCGTTCCATATACCATGCCGGGCCGCCGCGCAGTTGCTGATTGTCATCACGCTCTTTGTACAATTGCGCCAGCGAACATTCGGCAAAGCTAATGACCATGCCAATGATGGCGGAAATCCACATCCAGAAAATCGCCCCTGGGCCGCCAGTGGTCAGTGCAAACGCCACGCCCGCCAGGTTACCGCTGCCGAGCCTTGTCGCAAGGCTCAGGCATAACGCCTGATACGACGAGAGCGCACCAGGCTGTGCAACTCGGCTGCTTTTCAGACTTTGGCCAAAATCGCGAATGAAACGGAAGGGGACAAACCGGCTGCGGAACGCAAACCAGATACCTGCCGCCGCCAGCAGGTAAACCATCAATGAACCCCAAAGGATTTCACTGATGAATGAGAAAAATTCAGGCATTAACATTCCTCTTGTTGATGCCGGGGGGGCCTGGGGCGTGGCTACAGGAGTGTATGCATCACTTCGCAGGCAATTAATTAAGTGAGTTTACCATACAATTTTCAGAGCATTGTCTGCGGTTGCGCTGGCAAGGCGTCGTGTTATCATCATGGGCAGACCGGTTACATCCCCCTAACAAGTATACTCGTCATACTTCTCGTTCAGGTGCGCTGGCTGCGTTAATGCGCCAGGCGCAGCAACGCGTCGTCGGTCTTAGCGTGGAGTATTAGGGTATCGTTTAAAGAGAAATATTATCATGACGGATAAATTGACCTCCCTGCGTCAGTACACCACAGTCGTGGCTGATACCGGAGATATCGCGGCAATGAAGCTGTACCAGCCGCAGGATGCAACAACTAACCCTTCTCTGATTCTTGGGGCTGCCCAAATCCCTGAATACCGCAAACTGATTGACGACGCCGTGACCTGGGCGCGTAGCCAGAGCAGCGATCGTGCGCAGCAGGTTGTTGATGCAACAGACCGACTGGCAGTGAATATCGGTCTGGAAATCCTCAAACTGATCCCTGGCCGTATCTCCACCGAAGTGGATGCGCGTCTCTCTTACGACACCGACGCGTCTATCGCGAAAGCAAAACGCCTGATCAAAATGTACAACGATGCGGGTATCAGCAACGATCGTATCCTGATCAAACTGGCGTCCACCTGGCAGGGCATCCGCGCTGCAGAACAGCTGGAAAAAGAGGGTATCAACTGTAACCTGACGCTGCTGTTCTCCTTTGCACAGGCGCGCGCATGTGCTGAAGCGGGCGTGTTCCTGATCTCTCCGTTCGTTGGCCGTATTCTCGACTGGTACAAAGCCAATACCGACAAGAAAGAGTACGCACCGGCAGAAGATCCGGGTGTGGTTTCCGTTACGGAAATCTACCAGTACTACAAACAGCACGGTTACGAAACCGTGGTAATGGGCGCAAGTTTCCGTAACACCGGCGAAATTATTGAACTGGCGGGCTGCGACCGTCTGACCATCGCGCCGGCACTGCTGAAAGAGCTGTCTGAAAGCGCGGGCACCATTGAACGTAAACTCGCTTACACCGGCGAAGTGAAAGCGCGTCCTGAGCGCATCACCGAAGCGGAATTCCTGTGGCAGCACAACCAGGATCCGATGGCGGTTGATAAACTGGCGGACGGTATCCGTAAGTTTGCCGTTGACCAGGAAAAACTGGAAAAAATGATCGGCGATCTGCTGTAATCATCAGGCGTGGCCGGGTTCCCGGTCACGCTTCTTCTCTCTGCTCTGTTTGCCTTTCCCCTCAGCGTGTATCATTTCGTTAAATTGTTTTTTTGCACGGAATGAATATGGACACACTACGCATTGGTTTAGTTTCGGTTTCCGATCGCGCCTCCAGCGGCGTTTATCAGGACAAAGGTTTGCCCGCACTGGAAGCGTGGCTGGCGGGCGCCCTGACAACCCCTTTTCAGATTGAAACTCGCCTGATCCCAGATGAGCAAAGCATTATCGAACAAACCCTGTGCGAGCTGGTGGATGAAATGAGTTGCCATCTGGTGCTGACCACTGGCGGAACCGGGCCTGCGCGCCGCGATGTAACGCCGGATGCAACGCTGGCGGTAGCCGATCGCGAAATGCCCGGGTTTGGCGAACAGATGCGGCAAATCAGCCTCAATTTTGTGCCGACCGCGATCCTTTCCCGCCAGGTCGGTGTGATCCGCAAGCAGGCGCTGATCCTCAATTTGCCCGGCCAGCCGAAATCGATAAAAGAGACGCTGGAAGGGCTTAAAGATGAAGATGGTACAGTGAAAGTGCCGGGTATTTTTGCCAGTGTACCGTATTGTGTACAGTTGCTGGACGGGCCATACGTCGAGACAGATCCGCAAGTTGTAGCATCATTTAGGCCTAAGAGCGCGAGGCGTGAAATTTTATCCTAAAAAAGATTCTTTTCTGAGATAAGCAGTGCCGTCTATGGAGTGTTAATTTATTTACGGTATAGTAATTTTTAATTTACAGGATCCGTAATAATTAAATTAACACTTCCTCTTTACAAACGGTTTGCTATGTCAACTTATACACGCCCTCTGAACAGACAAGACTATAAAACGCTGACGCTGGCCGCGCTGGGTGGCGCGCTGGAGTTTTATGATTTCATCATTTTCGTCTTCTTTGCCGCTGTCGTCGGTGAACTCTTTTTCCCTGCTGATATCCCGGAATGGCTGCGCCAGGTGCAGACCTTTGGCATTTTTGCCGCAGGTTACTTGGCTCGTCCGCTCGGCGGCATTGTGATGGCGCACTTTGGCGATTTGGTCGGGCGCAAGAAGATGTTTACGCTCAGTATCCTGCTAATGGCGCTGCCGACGCTGGCGATTGGTTTGCTGCCGACCTATGCCTCGATGGGCATTGTTGCGCCGTTGCTACTGCTGTTAATGCGTGTGCTGCAAGGCGCGGCGATTGGTGGTGAAGTGCCTGGTGCCTGGGTTTTTGTGGCAGAACATGTTCCGGCTCGCCGCATCGGTATTGCCTGTGGGACGTTAACCGCGGGGCTGACGGTAGGCATTTTGCTCGGCTCTGTAGTCGCCACGCTGGTAAACACCAGCATGACGCAGCAGGCTATTCACGATGGCGGCTGGCGTATTCCGTTCCTGTTGGGCGGGGCGTTTGGTCTGGTGGCCATGTACTTGCGTCGCTGGTTACAGGAAACGCCGATTTTCCTTGAGCTCCAGCAGCGAAAAGCGTTGGCGCAGGAGTTGCCGGTCAAATCCGTGGTAATGAAACATAAAAAAGCGGTGGTTGTTTCGATGCTGCTGACCTGGCTGTTGTCCGCCGGGATTGTGGTGGTGATCCTGATGTCGCCGGTTTGGCTACAAAAACAGTATGGTTTCGCGCCAGCGCTGACGCTGCAGGCGAACAGTATCGCCACTGTGATGCTCTGTTTGGGTTGTCTTGCTGCCGGACTGCTGGTGGACAAATTTGGTGCCAGTCGTACTTTTATTGTTGGCAGCATTCTGCTGGCCTGTTCCAGCTGGTTTTTCTATCACCTGGTCGGCAGCCATCCTGAGCAGCTGTTTCTTTTGTATGGCGTGGTGGGGCTGTGCGTTGGCGTGGTGGGCGCGGTGCCCTACGTAATGGTGCGTGCCTTCCCGGCAGAGGTGCGTTTCACCGGTATTTCATTCTCTTATAACGTGTCGTATGCCATTTTCGGTGGACTGACGCCGATTGCCGTTACGATGCTGATGGGCGTTTCGCCGATGGCTCCCGCATGGTATGTGCTGGCGCTGTCGCTGCTTGGCCTGGGATTGGGGATTTTGCTGCGTCAGGATCTTTATCACCAGGATAACGTGACTGAAGGCGCGGTACAGCAATCATAAAAAAACGGAGCCAAATGGCTCCGTTTTGTTTTATCTATGCGCGGAGAAATTAGTGCTTCTCGCCAATTGGCAGCACCGTGCGTTCGAACTGTTCGTTCAGCACTTCGCCCATCGCCAGATAGATTGCGCTGGCACCACATACCAGACCGATCCAGCCTGCAACGTGAACAATGCCTTCGTTATCAGCCAGGTGGCCAATTGCCAGCAGCGCGAACAGCACCGTCAGGCTCAGGAAGACGAATTGCAGTGCGCGTGCGCCTTTCAGCGTGCCGAAGAACATAAACAGTGTGAATACGCCCCAGATGCCTAAATAAACGCCCAGGAAATGGCCGTTGGTTGCTTCTGCCAGCCCCATTTTCGGGAACAGCAGGATCGCTACCAGCGTCAACCAGAAAGAGCCGTAGGAGGTGAACGCAGTTAAACCGAAGGTGTTGCCTTTTTTATACTCAAGCAGACCGGCAAAAATTTGTGCGATACCACCATAGAAAATGCCCATCGCCAGGATAATGACATCCATCGGGAACAAACCAATATTGTGCAGGTTAAGCAGAATAGTGGTCATGCCGAAGCCCATTAAGCCCAGCGGAGCCGGATTAGCCAACTTAGTGTTGCCCATAATTCCTCAAAATAAATCAATATGAAAAGGGAAAATGAAAGCCCCGCGTCGGTATTGAGGAGGCGGGGCGCGGCATCATAAATAGCGCCATTGAACCTGTCTATGATCTGAACAGGTGTAAATTAAAAAATTTTTTACCGCTCCCCCTTGATGCGCGAGCTTGCGACCCCATCTTGTAGTCAACCGCAGTGTGTGAGCCTGAATAAAAAACAATACAGGGTAGTTGAAACCGCACGTTTCGCCCTTATTACAGGTTCACAACCACATGATGACGAATTTTTAGTGGAGACGTTTAGATGGGTAAAATTATTGGTATCGACCTTGGGACAACCAACTCTTGTGTAGCCATTATGGATGGCGCTCAGGCTCGTGTGCTGGAGAACGCCGAAGGCGATCGCACCACGCCTTCTATTATCGCTTATACACAGGATGGCGAAACTCTGGTAGGTCAGCCGGCTAAACGTCAGGCAGTGACGAACCCGCAAAACACTTTGTTTGCGATCAAACGCCTGATTGGCCGTCGCTTCCAGGACGAGGAAGTCCAGCGTGACGAATCTATCATGCCGTACAAAATCATCGCAGCCGACAACGGCGATGCGTGGATTGATGTAAAAGGCACCAAAATGGCGCCGCCGCAGATTTCTGCGGAAGTGCTGAAAAAAATGAAGAAAACCGCTGAAGATTACCTGGGTGAACCGGTAACTGAAGCTGTTATCACCGTTCCGGCTTACTTTAACGATGCGCAGCGTCAGGCAACCAAAGACGCCGGTCGTATCGCAGGTCTGGAAGTTAAACGTATTATCAACGAACCGACAGCGGCAGCGCTGGCGTACGGTCTGGATAAAGAAACCGGCAACCGTACTATCGCGGTATATGACCTGGGTGGCGGTACTTTCGATATCTCTATCATCGAAATCGATGAAGTTGATGGCGAAAAAACCTTCGAAGTTCTGGCAACCAACGGTGATACCCACCTGGGTGGTGAAGACTTCGACAGCCGTCTGATCAACTACCTGGTAGAAGAGTTCAAGAAAGATCAGGGTATCGATCTGCGTAACGATCCGCTGGCGATGCAGCGTCTGAAAGAAGCGGCAGAAAAAGCGAAAATTGAGCTCTCTTCCGCGCAGCAGACTGACGTGAACCTGCCGTATATCACTGCAGATGCGACTGGTCCGAAACACATGAACATCAAAGTGACTCGCGCGAAACTGGAAAGCCTGGTTGAAGACCTGGTTAACCGTTCCATCGAGCCGCTGAAAGTTGCGCTGCAGGATGCGGGTCTGTCCGTATCTGACATCAACGACGTGATCCTGGTCGGTGGCCAGACGCGTATGCCGATGGTGCAGAAAAAAGTGGCCGAGTTCTTCGGTAAAGAGCCGCGTAAAGACGTTAACCCGGACGAAGCCGTTGCTATCGGTGCTGCGGTGCAGGGCGGTGTTCTGACTGGTGAAGTGAAAGACGTTCTTCTGCTGGACGTTACCCCGCTGTCGCTGGGTATCGAAACCATGGGCGGCGTGATGACTGCGCTGATCAACAAAAACACCACTATCCCGACCAAGCACAGCCAGGTGTTCTCTACTGCGGAAGACAACCAGTCTGCGGTAACCATCCATGTGCTGCAGGGTGAGCGTAAACGTGCGTCTGATAACAAATCGCTGGGTCAGTTCAACCTCGATGGTATCAACCCGGCACCGCGCGGTATGCCGCAGATTGAAGTTACCTTCGACATCGACGCTGATGGTATTTTGCACGTGTCTGCGAAAGATAAAAATACCAACCGCGAGCAGAAGATCACCATCAAGGCTTCTTCTGGTCTGAACGAAGATGAAATCCAGAAAATGGTACGCGATGCTGAAGCAAACGCTGAAGCTGACCGTAAATTTGAAGAACTGGTGCAGACCCGTAACCAGGCAGACCATCTGCTGCACAGCACCCGTAAGCAGGTTGAAGAAGCAGGCGATAAACTGCCGGCGGAAGACAAAACTGCTATCGACGCTGCGCTGAGCGAGCTGGAAGCGGCGCTGAAAGGCGAAGACAAGGCTGACATCGAAGCGAAAATGCAGGCGCTGGCGCAGGCTTCCCAGAAACTGCTGGAAATCGCACAGCAACAGCACGCGCAACAGCAGGCGGGCGCTGATGCTTCTGCGAACAACGCGAAAGACGACGATGTTGTTGACGCCGAGTTTGAAGAAGTAAAAGACAAAAAATAATCGCCCTGATGCAGGGTAGATAACCAGCACGGGCGTCGGGGTTTTCTCCACGCCCGTGCTCGTATGTTAAGGGGCAGATAAACCGATGGCGAAGCAAGACTATTACGAGATTTTAGGCGTTCCGAAAACAGCGGAAGAGCGTGAAATCAAAAAGGCGTACAAACGCCTGGCCATGAAATATCACCCGGACCGCAACCAGGGCGATAAAGAGGCCGAAGCTAAATTCAAAGAAATTAAAGAAGCCTACGAAGTCCTGACCGATGCCCAAAAACGTGCGGCTTACGATCAGTACGGCCATGCGGCGTTTGAACAAGGCGGCATGGGCGGTGGTGGGTTCGGCGGCGGCGGTTTTGGCGGCGGCGCGGACTTCAGCGATATTTTCGGCGACGTGTTTGGCGATATTTTCGGCGGTGGCCGTGGTCGTCAGCGCGCGGCGCGCGGCGCGGATTTGCGCTACAACATGGATTTGACGCTGGAAGAAGCCGTTCGCGGCGTCACAAAAGAGATCCGTATTCCTACGCTTGAAGAGTGCGACGTGTGCCACGGCAGCGGCGCGAAAGCGGGTACGCAGCCGCAGACCTGTCCGACCTGTCACGGTTCTGGCCAGGTACAGATGCGCCAGGGCTTTTTTGCCGTGCAGCAGACCTGTCCGCACTGTCAGGGGCGGGGTACGCTGATTAAAGATCCATGCAATAAATGTCACGGTCATGGCCGCGTCGAAAAATCCAAAACCCTGTCCGTTAAAATCCCGGCAGGCGTGGATACCGGCGATCGCATTCGTCTGAGTGGTGAAGGCGAAGCGGGTGAACACGGTGCACCAGCAGGTGATCTGTACGTTCAGGTGCAAGTAAAACAGCACCCGATCTTTGAACGTGAAGGCAACAACTTGTACTGCGAAGTGCCGATCAACTTTGCCATGGCGGCGCTGGGCGGTGAAATCGAAGTGCCGACGCTGGATGGTCGCGTGAAGCTGAAAGTACCGACCGAAACCCAGACGGGCAAACTGTTCCGTATGCGCGGCAAAGGGGTGAAATCCGTTCGCGGCGGCGCACAGGGCGATTTGCTGTGTCGCGTGGTTGTAGAAACGCCGGTCGGCCTGAACGACAAGCAGAAACAGCTGCTGAAAGATCTGCAGGATAGCTTTGGCGGCCCGACAGGCGAAAATAATAGCCCGCGTTCCAAAAGCTTTTTCGACGGCGTGAAGAAATTCTTTGATGATTTAACCCGTTAAGCCTTCTTCATGATGCGTTATCAGGCCCGGCTTCTGCCGGGCTTTTTTTATCCGCTTTTCAATTGCTCGGAAAAAGAGAGTTTATCAGCAACAATAATCTGATTTTGTCGAGGATTAGAGCGGAGTAAGATAGCCGCCACGACGTTACAGGGATCGGAGAACAAGATGAAATTATTGCAACGCTTCTTTAGCAGCGATGCCTCGGGTGGCATTGTGCTGATCATTGCGGCGGCGCTGGCGATGCTCTGCGCCAACCTCGGTGCTACGCAGGATTTATACAGCTCTTTTCTGCAAACACCTGTTGAGCTGAAAGTCGGCTCGCTGGAGATCAAAAAAGATATGCTGCTGTGGATCAACGATGCGTTGATGGCAATCTTTTTCCTGATGGTCGGTCTGGAGGTGAAATATGAACTGGTTCAGGGCACGCTCGCCAGCCGCCAGCAGGCTGTATTCCCGGTAATTGCTGCACTCGGCGGCATGGTGGCTCCGGCGCTAATCTTTTTGCTGTTTAACCACGATAACCCCCTGGCGAGCCATGGTTGGGCCATTCCAACCGCAACCGATATCGCCTTTGCTCTCGGGGTGCTGGCGTTGTTGGGCAACCGGGTTCCGCCCGTGCTGAAAGTGTTTTTGATGGCGCTGGCGATCATTGATGATCTGGGTGCGATTATTATTATCGCGTTGTTCTATACAAGCGACCTCTCAACACTGGCGCTGGGCGTTGCCGCTGGCGCGATTGTTGTCCTTGCTATCATGAATGCGTTGAATATCCGACGTATTGGCCTTTACATGCTGGTCGGCGTTGTCTTGTGGACAGCGGTACTGAAATCCGGTGTGCATGCGACCCTCGCGGGTGTGGTTGTCGGTTTCTTTGTCCCACTGCGTGAAGAAAAAGGTGTCTCTCCTCTCCATCAACTTGTGGATGCGATTAACCCGTGGGTTGGCTGGCTGATCCTGCCGTTGTTCGCGTTTGCGAACGCGGGTGTCTCATTACATGGAATGTCGCTGTCCGGGCTGGGAGATGTGTTGCCGTTGGGCATTATTGCCGGTCTTGTTATTGGCAAACCGCTTGGGATCTCGCTGTTTTGCTGGCTGGCGCTGCGTTTGAAGCTGGCGAGGTTACCGCAGGGCGCAGTGTTCAAACAGATTATGGCGGTAGGCGTGCTGTGCGGTATCGGCTTTACCATGTCGATATTTATCTCCTCGCTGGCCTTTGGCGACGCGCATGCGGAGATGGTTGCCTGGAGCAAGCTTGGGATCCTGACGGGTTCGATTCTCTCTGCGGTAACCGGTTATTGTCTGCTGCGTACACGCATTATTCGTACCTGACGGCGAGCAGGACAAAGGGCGATGTCGTACATAAATTACAATCATCTCTATTACTTCTGGCATGTCTATCGGGAAGGCTCCGTCGTTGGTGCGGCGGAGGCGCTCTTCCTGACGCCACAAACTATCACCGGGCAGATCAAAGCGCTCGAGGATCGCTTACAGGGCAAGCTTTTCAAGCGTAAAGGAAGGGGACTGGAACCCACCGAGCTGGGGGCGCTGGTTTTCCGTTACGCCGATAAAATGTTTACCCTGAGCCAGGAGATGCTCGACATCATTAACTACCGCAAAGAGTCGAACCTGCTGTTTGATGTCGGCGTCGCCGATGCGCTCTCGAAAAGGCTGGTAAGCGGTATTCTCGATGCGGTTGTACAGGATGGGGAGCAGATTCACTTACGCTGTTTTGAATCCACCCATGAATTGCTGCTGGAACAGTTGAGCCAGCATCAGCTTGATATGATTATCTCCGACTGCCCTATCGATTCCACGCAGCAGGAAGGGCTGTTTTCAGTAAAAATTGGCGAGTGTAGCGTCAGTTTCTGGTGCAGTGATTCGACGCTCAAAAAACCGTTTCCGGCTTGCCTGGAAGAAAGACGCCTGTTAATACCCGGTCGGCGTTCAATGCTTGGTCGTAAGCTGCTGAACTGGTTTAACGCGCAGGGATTGCAGGTAGAAATATTGGGTGAGTTTGATGATGCGGCGCTGATGAAAGCCTTTGGCGCGGCGCATAACGCCATTTTTGTTGCACCGACGTTATATGCGGATGACTTCTATGCTGACGATCGCATGGTAGAAATCGGTCGGGTGGAAAACGTGATGGAGGAGTACCACGCTATTTTCGCAGAACGGATGATTCAGCATCCGGCGGTACAACGCATCTGCAATCGGGATTACGCCGCGCTTTTTACGCCAGCGCAGAAATAAAAAAACCCGCCGAAGCGGGTTTTTTCACAAAGCCAACAACGTAGCGATTAAGCCAGTTTGTTGATCTGCGCGGTCAGGTTAGCCTTATGACGCGCTGCTTTGTTTTTGTGGATCAGACCTTTAGCGGCCTGACGATCCACGATCGGTTGCATTTCGTTAAATGCATTCTGCGCAGCGGCTTTGTCGCCAGCTTCAATTGCTGCGTATACTTTCTTGATGAAAGTACGCATCATTGAACGGCGGCTAGCGTTGTGCTTGCGAGCCTTTTCAGACTGAACGGCGCGCTTCTTAGCTGATTTGATATTAGCCAAGGTCCAACTCCCAAATATGATCTATATGGACAATTCAAAGGCCGGGGAATATGCCCTTTTCGCCTTCTTTTGTCAATGGATTTGTGCAAATAAGCGCCGTTAAAGTACAACGCTCGTTACGTATTGATGGCGCAGGATTCTAACAGCTTGCGTGCCGCGAATACAGCTTTTCCGCCAGAAAAATCGTTATCTAAGGCAGATTTTCATGGCACAGGTAGACAGCCTGATGAAATCCTTCCCCTTTCTGCGTTGTTAAGGCAATCGTCGGTTAACGTCGCCCGCTGTACAAGGTATAATCCGACGATTTTCACTGTTTTGAGCCAGACATGAAGCTGATACGCGGCATACATAATCTCAGCCAGGCACCGCATGGGTGTGTGCTGACTATTGGTAATTTCGATGGTGTGCATCGTGGCCATCAGGCGCTATTACAAGGGCTTGGCGCTGAAGGGCGTGCCCGTGGCCTGCCGGTGGTCGTGATGATTTTTGAGCCGCAGCCGCTGGAATTGTTCGCCGGGGAAAAAGCCCCTGCGCGGCTGACCCGCCTGCGCGAAAAGCTGCGCTTGCTGGCCGATTGCGGTGTGGACTACGTACTCTGCGTGCGCTTCGATCGCCGTTTTGCGGCGCTCACCGCACAAACGTTTGTCAGCGATTTGCTGGTTGAACGCCTTGGAGTGAAATTCCTCGCAGTCGGCGATGATTTCCGTTTTGGCGCTGGTCGCCAGGGGGATTTCTTGTTATTACAGAAGGCCGGTGAAAAGTACGGTTTCAGCGTCACCAGCACGCAAACTTTCTGCCAGGGCGGCGTGCGTGTTAGCAGCACGGCAGTGCGTCAGGCGCTGGCGGAAGATAACCTGGAACTGGCTGCAAATTTACTGGGTCACCCCTTTACCATTTCCGGGCGCGTTGTGCACGGTGATGAACTGGGGCGCACCATTGGTTTCCCGACGGCGAATTTACCGCTGCGCCGTCAGGTCTCCCCGGTCAAAGGGGTATATGCGGTCGAAGTGGCTGGACTGGGCGATGCTGTCCTTCCCGGCGTTGCCAATATTGGTACTCGCCCAACGGTCGCGGGTGTGCGCCAGCAGCTGGAAGTGCATTTGCTTGACGTTGTAATGGACCTCTACGGGCGCCATATAGATGTAGTACTGCGTAAAAAATTACGCAACGAACAGCGATTTGCCTCGCTTGACGAACTGAAAGCGCAAATCGCCCGAGATGAGGTAGCGGCCCGCGACTTTTTTGGGCTATCTAAACCGGCTTCTTAAGGCCTGGTGGTATTAATCAAACCGAAATACGGAACCGAGAATCTGATGAGTGACTATAAATCTACCCTGAATTTGCCGGAAACAGGGTTCCCGATGCGCGGCGATCTCGCCAAGCGCGAACCGGGAATGCTGGCGCGTTGGACTGATGATGACCTGTACGGCATCATCCGTGCGGCGAAAAAAGGCAAAAAAACCTTCATTCTGCATGATGGCCCTCCATATGCGAATGGCAGCATTCATATTGGTCACTCGGTTAACAAAATTCTCAAAGACATTATTGTGAAGTCCAAAGGACTCGCAGGATTTGACTCGCCTTATGTTCCGGGGTGGGATTGCCACGGTCTGCCGATCGAGCTGAAAGTAGAGCAGGAATATGGCAAACCGGGTGAGAAGTTTACCGCCGCCGAATTCCGCGCTAAATGCCGCGAGTACGCCGCCACGCAGGTTGATGGCCAGCGTAAAGACTTTATCCGCCTTGGCGTATTGGGCGACTGGTCGCACCCTTACCTGACCATGGATTTCAAAACCGAAGCCAATATCATTCGCGCGCTCGGTAAAATCATCGGCAACGGTCATCTGCTGAAAGGTGCCAAACCGGTGCACTGGTGCGTCGACTGCCGTTCCGCACTGGCGGAAGCGGAAGTGGAGTACTACGACAAAACCTCCCCGTCTATTGATGTCGCGTTCCACGCGGTCGACCAGGACGCAGTGAAAGCTAAATTTGGTGCCGCTACCGTTAATGGTCCAATCTCGCTGGTTATCTGGACCACCACGCCATGGACGCTGCCTGCGAACCGCGCAATTTCTCTTTCTCCGGAGTTTGACTATGCGCTGGTGCAGATTGACGGTCAGGCGCTGATCCTGGCGAAAGATCTGGTCGATAGCGTGATGAAACGCATCGGCGTTGCTGATTATTCGGTGCTGGGTACGGTAAAAGGTTCTGAACTGGAACTGATGCGCTTTAAGCACCCGTTCCTCGACTTCGACGTTCCGGCGATCCTTGGCGATCACGTCACGCTGGAAGCCGGTACCGGCGCGGTGCATACCGCAGGTGGTC
The DNA here is from genome assembly GCF_000410515.1 of Enterobacter sp. R4-368. Taxonomy (NCBI): domain Bacteria; kingdom Pseudomonadati; phylum Pseudomonadota; class Gammaproteobacteria; order Enterobacterales; family Enterobacteriaceae; genus Enterobacter; species Enterobacter sp. R4-368. The sequence continues at coordinate 3,817,619 of NC_021500.1, forward strand.
ACGGTCCGGATGACTATACCATTAGCCTGAAATACGGTCTGGAGATTGCCAACCCGGTTGGCCCGGATGGTACATATCTGCCGGGGACTTATCCGACGCTGGATGGCGTTAACGTCTTTAAAGCGAACGATCTCATCGTGGCGCTGCTGACTGAAAAAGGCGCGCTGCTGCACGTTGAAAAAATGCAGCACAGCTACCCGTGCTGCTGGCGTCACAAGTCGCCGATCATCTTCCGCGCGACGCCGCAGTGGTTCGTTAGCATGGATCAGAAAGGGCTGCGCGCGCAGTCGCTGAGTGAAATCAAAAGCGTGCAGTGGATCCCGGACTGGGGCCAGGCGCGTATCGAATCGATGGTTGCTAACCGCCCGGACTGGTGTATTTCTCGCCAGCGCACCTGGGGTGTGCCGATGTCGCTGTTCGTGCATAAAGATACCGAAGAGCTGCACCCGCGCACGCTGGAATTGATTGAAGCCGTCGCCAAACGCGTTGAAGTTGACGGTATTCAGGCATGGTGGGATCTCGACCCGCGCGACATCATGGGTGACGATGCCGACAACTATGTGAAAGTGCCGGATACGCTGGACGTCTGGTTTGACTCCGGCTCAACCCACGCCTCTGTTGTCGATGTGCGCCCGGAATTCGCCGGCCATGCAGCAGATATGTATCTGGAAGGTTCGGATCAGCATCGCGGCTGGTTTATGTCCTCGCTGATGATCTCCACAGCGATGAAAGGCAAAGCGCCGTACCGCCAGGTGTTAACGCACGGCTTCACCGTTGATGGTCAGGGACGCAAAATGTCCAAATCCATCGGCAACACCGTTTCACCACAGGAAGTGATGAACAAACTCGGCGCGGATATTCTGCGTCTGTGGGTAGCCTCTACTGACTATACCAGTGAGATGGCGGTTTCCGATGAGATCCTGAAACGTGCTGCCGACAGCTATCGCCGTATCCGTAACACCGCGCGCTTCCTGCTGGCGAACCTGAACGGTTTCGATCCGGCAAAAGACATGGTGAAACCGGAAGAGATGGTGGTGCTGGATCGCTGGGCCGTTGGCTGCGCGAAAGCAGCACAAGAAGACATCGTTAAAGCCTACGAATCCTATGACTTCCATGAAGTGGTACAGCGCCTGATGCGCTTCTGCTCTATCGAAATGGGTTCGTTCTATCTCGACATCATCAAAGACCGCCAGTACACCGCGAAAGCGGACAGCGTGGCGCGCCGTAGCTGCCAGACCGCGCTGTATCACATCTGTGAAGCACTGGTGCGCTGGATGGCGCCGATCATGTCTTTCACCGCTGATGAGATCTGGGGTTATCTGCCAGGTTCCCGCGAGAAATATGTGTTCACCGGTGAATGGTATGAAGGTTTGTTTGGCCTGGCTGACAGCGAAGCAATGAACGATGCCTTCTGGGATGAGCTGCTGAAAGTGCGTGGCGAAGTGAACAAGGTTATCGAGCAGGCGCGCGCCGACAAGAAAGTTGGTGGGTCGCTGGAAGCGGCGGTGACGCTGTTTGCCGAGCCGGAACTGGCAGCGAAGCTGACGGCGTTGGGCACGGAATTGCGATTTGTCCTGTTGACCTCCGGCGCAAAAGTTGCGGATTATGCCAGCGCTTCTGCGGATGCACAGCAGAGCGAGCTGCTCAAAGGGCTGAAAGTCGCATTGAGCAAAGCCGAAGGTGAGAAATGCCCGCGCTGCTGGCATTACACCACCGATGTCGGTCAGGTGGCGGAACACGCAGATATTTGCGGACGCTGTGTAAGCAACGTCGCCGGTGACGGCGAAAAACGTAAGTTTGCCTGATGAGTAAATCGATCTCTTCAACAGGGCTGCGCTGGCTGTGGCTGGTGGTGGTCGTGCTGATTATCGATCTGGGCAGCAAATACCTGATCCTCCAGAACTTTGCTCTGGGGGATACGGTGTCGCTGTTCCCGTCGCTTAATTTGCACTACGCGCGTAATTATGGCGCGGCATTCAGTTTTCTGGCGGACAGCGGCGGCTGGCAGCGCTGGTTCTTCGCGGGTATCGCTATCGGTATCTGCGTGGTGCTGGCGGTGCTGATGTATCGCGCTAAAGCCTCGCAAAAACTGAACAATATCGCCTATGCGCTGATTATTGGCGGCGCGCTGGGTAATCTGTTTGATCGTCTGTGGCATGGCTTTGTCGTCGATATGATCGATTTTTATATGGGCGACTGGCATTTTGCTACCTTTAACCTTGCCGATACCGCAATTTGTATTGGCGCGGCGCTGATTGTGCTGGAAGGTTTCCTGCCCTCAACGGTCGCGAAGAAACAAGCATAAGCCAACCGCTTTGTAGGCCCGGTAAGCTAAGGCTGCCGGGCAATACAATACGAAAACATAAAGAGCAACCTGCATGTCTAAATCCGTACAGAGCGATAGCGCGGTGCTGGTGCACTTCACGCTTAAGCTCGAAGATGGCTCTCTTGCCGAGTCAACCCGCAACAATGGCAAACCGGCGCTGTTTCGCCTTGGCGACGGTTCACTCTCCGAAGGACTGGAACAACATCTGCTTGGCCTGAAAGCCGGGGAAAAAAAAGTCTTTTCTCTGGAGCCAGACGCCGCATTCGGCACGCCGAGCCCGGATCTGATTCAGTACTTCTCGCGCCGTGAATTTATGGATGCCGGTGAGCCGGAAGTCGGTGCGATTATGCTCTTTACCGCAATGGACGGCAGCGAAATGCCGGGCGTGATCCGTGAAGTCAACGGCGATTCGATTACCGTCGATTTCAACCATCCGCTGGCGGGCAGAACGGTTCATTTTGATATCGACGTGCTGGAAGTTGATCCGGCACTGGAGGAGACAAATGCAGATCCTGTTGGCTAACCCGCGCGGTTTTTGCGCCGGCGTTGACCGCGCTATCAGCATTGTTGAAAACGCGCTGGCTCTCTACGGCGCACCGATTTATGTGCGCCATGAAGTGGTGCACAACCGCTATGTTGTCGATAGCCTGCGTGAACGTGGCGCAATCTTTATTGAGCAAATCAGCGAAGTGCCGGATGGCGCGATCCTGATTTTCTCCGCCCACGGCGTCTCTCAGGCGGTGCGTAACGAAGCGAAAAGCCGCGATTTGACCGTCTTTGACGCTACCTGCCCGCTGGTCACCAAAGTGCATATGGAAGTGGCACGCGCCAGCCGCCGCGGCGAAGAAGCGATTCTGATCGGTCACGCCGGTCACCCGGAAGTGGAAGGCACCATGGGCCAGTACAGCAACCCGAAAGGGGGAATGTACCTGGTTGAATCGCCGGAAGATGTCGACATGCTGGATATCAAAGACGCGGGTAAACTGTCGTTTATGACGCAAACCACGCTCTCCGTGGACGATACGTCAGATGTGATTGACGCGCTGCGCGCGCGCTTCCCGCAGATTGTCGGCCCGCGCAAAGACGATATTTGCTACGCCACTACCAACCGGCAGGAAGCTGTGCGCGCGCTGGCGGAGCAGGCGGAAGTGGTGCTGGTGGTCGGTTCGAAAAACTCTTCTAACTCTAACCGTCTGGCCGAACTGGCACAGCGGATGGGGAAAGCGGCGTATCTCATCGACGACGCCTCTGATATTCAGGAGGCATGGGTAAAAGGCATTAACTGCGTGGGCGTCACCGCCGGGGCTTCCGCGCCGGATATCCTGGTGCAAAATGTTATTGTCCGCTTGCAGGAACTGGGCGGCGGCGAAGCGATCCCGCTGGAAGGGCGCGAAGAGAATATTGTCTTCGAAGTGCCGAAAGAGCTGCGGGTGGATGTTCGCGAAGTCGAATAACGTTTTACGCGAAACTTTATGCGAAGATGCCAGACTGAGTCTGGCATTTTTTATGGATAATTCTGGAGGCGTGATGCGTTTTCCCATGATTCTCGACACCGATCCCGGTATCGATGATGCCGTTGCCCTTGCCGCCGCGCTGTTCGCGCCGCAGTGCGATCTCAAACTTATCACCACCGTTGCCGGTAATGTTTCGCTGGAAAAAACCACCCGTAACGCGCTGCAACTGCTGAATTTCTGGCATGCGGATATCCCGCTGGCGCAGGGCGCGGCAACACCTCTGCTGCGGCCGTTGTACAGCGCCGCCGACGTACACGGCGAATCCGGCATGGATGGCTACGATTTTATTGAGCATCAGCGCCAGCCATTGGCTGTCCCTGCTTTTCAGGCAATCCGCGACGTACTGCTGGCTTCGCCGGAACCGGTAACGCTGGTCACTATCGGCCCGTTAACCAACATTGCGCTACTGTTGACGCACTACCCGGAGTGCCAGTTCAACATTCGCCGTCTGGTGATGATGGGGGGCTCTGCCGGGCGCGGCAATTTTACGCCCAATGCCGAATTTAATATCGCTATCGATCCCGAGGCCGCTGCGCGCGTGTTCAATAGCGGGCTGGAGATCGTGATGTGCGGGCTGGATGTGACCAACCGCGCAACGTTGACACCGGAATATCTGGCGACGCTGCCAGCGCTGAACAACACCGGCAAAATGTTACATGCGCTGTTTAGCCACTATCGCAGCGGCAGCATGGAGACCGGGCTGCGGATGCACGATCTCTGCGCTATCGCCTGGCTGGCTCGTCCGGAACTGTTTACGCTGAAACCCTGTTTTGTTGCCGTGGAGACTCAGGGGCAATATACCGCAGGAACAACGGTGGTGGATATTGAAGGCAAACTGGGGCGACAATCCACTGCACAGGTGGCGCTGGAAATCGACGTAGAGGGTTTTCGCAATTGGGTGGCCGAAGTGCTGGCGCTGGCACCTTAACGTCATGCCTTTTACTGATATTTCCGGCTGTATATCATTAATTTCTTATTATCGGCGTTTTCGGCTGGTGGCTCCGACACGGGCTGGTTAATCTGGAAACGATTCTTACGCATTATTTTAACAAAAGAGCACAACTATGCATGATGCACCAATCCGCGTAGCCATCGCGGGCGCTGGCGGGCGTATGGGCCGCCAGCTGATTCAGGCGGCACTGGCAATGGATGGCGTCGAACTTGGCGCGGCGCTGGAGCGCGAAGGTTCTTCTCTGCTGGGAAGCGACGCAGGTGAACTGGCGGGCGCGGCGAAAACCGGTGTGACCGTGCAGAGCAGCCTTGAGGCGGTGAAAGAGGATTTCGATGTCTTTATCGATTTTACCCGCCCGGAAGGCACGCTGACGCACCTGGCTTTCTGTCGGCAGCACCGTAAAGGAATGGTAATTGGCACTACCGGTTTTGATGACGCGGGCAAGCAGGCCATTACCGAAGCGGCACAAGATATCGCCATTGTTTTTGCTGCCAACTTTAGCGTTGGCGTCAATGTCATGCTGAAGCTGCTGGAGAAAGCGGCGAAAGTTATGGGTGAGTATACCGATATCGAAATTATCGAAGCGCACCATCGCTACAAAGTCGATGCTCCGTCAGGAACGGCGCTGGCGATGGGCGAGGCGATTGCCGGTGCACTGAATAAAGATTTAAAAACGTGTGCCGTTTATGCGCGTGAAGGGCATACCGGCGAGCGTGTTCCCGGCACGATTGGCTTTGCCACGGTGCGAGCAGGCGACATCGTCGGCGAACATACAGCGATGTTCGCCGATATTGGCGAACGTGTTGAAATCACACATAAAGCCTCCAGTCGCATGACTTTTGCCAATGGCGCGGTTCGTTCTGCTTTATGGCTAAAAGGAAAGAGTAATGGCCTTTTTGATATGCGAGACGTGCTTGATCTCAACAATTTATAAGATTTATTACCCATCGTGATGTGGTTGTTGCAGTCATAATCAATTGATTGCAAAGGGCAATATTTTATTGCCCTTTTATTTTTCCTTTTTCATCCTTCATTTTATCCAAACCTGCCATAATCTCTGTTTATCTCTCTTTTTTATGTTTCTCAATTGTAAATTTTGACCATCTGGTCTACTTTTTTGATATCCATCGCCATAAAATGCAATTTTCTCGGCACGCAAGCGTTTTCCCTGTGAGTTTGTCTGATCTTTTTATCGATTAAATCCAATAATAAGAGGCAATGGCGTAAAACAATAAGAAAAATACCGGAGAAAAGTTGACTTTTAACCGACATCTCTCCAGAATGCCGCCGTTTGCCAAAAATCCACGGCAAGCAAATTTGCATTGATTCAGGTTCTCAATATGAATTAATATGCAAATAAAGTGAGTGAATATTCTCTGGAGGGTGTTTTGATTAAGTCAGCGCTATTGGTTCTGGAAGACGGAACCCAGTTTCACGGTCGGGCCATAGGGGCAACGGGCACGGCGGTTGGGGAAGTCGTTTTCAATACTTCAATGACCGGTTATCAAGAAATCCTCACTGATCCTTCCTATTCCCGCCAAATCGTTACTCTTACTTATCCTCATATCGGCAATGTCGGCACCAACTCCGCTGACGAAGAGTCCTCTCAGGTACATGCGCAAGGCCTTGTCATTCGCGACCTGCCGCTGATCGCCAGCAACTTCCGCAGTACCGAAGACCTCTCTTCTTATCTGAAGCGCCATAACATTGTGGCGATTGCTGATATTGATACCCGTAAGTTGACTCGTCTGCTGCGTGAAAAGGGCGCGCAGAACGGCTGCATCATCGCTGGTGATAATGTTGATGCCGCGCTGGCGCTGGAAAAAGCGAAAGCCTTCCCGGGCCTGAACGGTATGGACCTGGCGAAAGAAGTCACAACGGCGGAGACCTACAGTTGGACGCAAGGCAGCTGGACACTGGCGGGTGACCTGCCGCCGGCGAAGAGCGAGAGTGAGTTGCCGTACCACGTTGTGGCATACGATTACGGCGCAAAACGCAACATTCTGCGCATGCTGGTAGACAGAGGTTGCCGACTGACGGTGGTTCCGGCGAAAACCCCGGCGGCGGATGTTCTGAAACTCAATCCGGACGGCATTTTCCTGTCTAACGGCCCTGGCGACCCGGCACCGTGCGATTATGCTATCGAGGCGATTAAAACTTTCCTTGAAACGGATATTCCGGTGTTCGGTATCTGCCTGGGCCATCAGCTGCTGGCGCTGGCGAGCGGTGCGAAGACGGTGAAAATGAAGTTTGGCCACCACGGCGGTAACCATCCGGTAAAAGATATTGATAACAATACCGTGATGATCACTGCGCAGAACCACGGTTTCGCGGTTGATGAAGCGTCAATGCCTGCAAATCTGCGCGTAACGCACAAATCCCTGTTCGATGGCACGCTACAAGGCATTCATCGCACTGATAAACCGGCGTTTAGTTTCCAGGGACACCCGGAAGCAAGTCCTGGCCCGCACGACGCCGCGCCGCTGTTTGACCACTTTATTGAGTTAATCGAGCAGTATCGTAATACCGCCAAATAATCAGGAGAAAAGAGCAATGCCAAAACGTACAGACCTAAAAAGCATCCTGATCCTTGGCGCTGGTCCGATTGTTATCGGCCAGGCATGTGAATTTGACTACTCTGGCGCACAAGCGTGTAAAGCGCTGCGTGAAGAGGGTTACCGCGTCATTCTGGTGAACTCCAACCCGGCGACCATTATGACCGACCCGGAGATGGCCGATGCGACCTATATCGAGCCGATCCACTGGGAAGTGGTACGCAAAATTATCGAAAAAGAGCGTCCGGATGCCGTTCTGCCGACCATGGGCGGCCAGACCGCGCTGAACTGCGCGCTGGAACTGGAACGCCAGGGCGTGCTGGAAGAGTTCGGCGTCACCATGATTGGCGCGACTGCCGATGCGATTGATAAAGCGGAAGACCGCCGTCGCTTCGACATTGCGATGAAAAAAATCGGCCTCGACACGGCGCGTTCCGGTATCGCGCATACCATGGATGAAGCGCTGGCGGTGGCGGCTGATGTTGGTTATCCGTGCATTATTCGCCCCTCCTTTACCATGGGCGGCACCGGTGGCGGTATCGCGTATAACCGCGAAGAGTTCGAAGAGATTTGCGCCCGCGGGCTGGATCTCTCGCCGACCAATGAGCTGCTGATTGATGAGTCGCTGATTGGCTGGAAAGAGTACGAGATGGAAGTGGTGCGCGATAAAAACGACAACTGCATCATTGTCTGCTCGATTGAAAACTTCGACGCCATGGGCATTCATACCGGTGACTCCATCACCGTAGCTCCTGCGCAAACGCTGACCGACAAAGAGTACCAAATCATGCGTAACGCCTCGATGGCGGTGCTGCGTGAAATCGGCGTTGAAACCGGCGGTTCGAACGTACAGTTCGCGGTAAACCCGAAAAATGGTCGTCTGATTGTTATCGAAATGAACCCGCGTGTATCGCGTTCTTCGGCGCTGGCGTCGAAAGCGACCGGTTTCCCGATTGCGAAAGTCGCGGCGAAACTGGCGGTGGGCTACACGCTGGATGAACTGATGAACGATATCACCGGCGGGCGTACCCCGGCCTCGTTCGAACCGTCTATCGACTATGTTGTGACCAAAATTCCGCGCTTCAACTTCGAGAAATTTGTGGGCGCGAATGACCGTCTGACCACGCAGATGAAATCTGTTGGTGAAGTGATGGCGATTGGTCGTACCCAGCAGGAATCGATGCAGAAAGCGCTGCGCGGCCTGGAAGTGGGCGCGACCGGTTTCGACCCGAAAGTCAGCCTTGAGGACCCGGAAGCCCTGACGAAAATCCGTCGCGAGCTGAAAGACGCAGGCGCTGAGCGTATCTGGTATATCGCCGATGCGTTCCGTGCGGGCTTGTCTGTTGATGGCGTGTTCAACCTGACCAATATCGACCGCTGGTTCCTGGTGCAAATCGAAGAGCTGGTGCGCCTGGAAGAGCAGGTGGCAAGCGTGGGGATCAACGGTCTCGACGCTGACTTCCTGCGTACCCTGAAGCGTAAAGGTTTTGCCGATGCGCGCCTGGCAAAACTGGTCGGCGTGCGCGAAGCGGAAATCCGTAAGCTGCGCGATCAGTACAATCTGCACCCGGTCTATAAACGTGTGGATACCTGTGCGGCGGAATTTGCGACCGATACCGCTTACATGTACTCCACGTACGAAGAAGAGTGCGAAGCCAATCCGAACCATGATCGCGAAAAAATCATGGTGCTCGGCGGTGGGCCAAACCGTATCGGCCAGGGCATTGAGTTCGACTACTGCTGCGTACATGCGTCGCTAGCGCTGCGCGAAGATGGTTACGAGACCATCATGGTCAACTGTAACCCGGAAACCGTGTCGACCGATTACGACACGTCTGACCGTCTCTACTTCGAACCGGTTACTTTCGAAGACGTGCTGGAAATTGTGCGTATCGAAAAACCGAAAGGCGTTATCGTGCAGTACGGCGGCCAGACACCGCTGAAACTGGCGCGCGCGCTGGAAGCCGCCGGTGTGCCGGTGATTGGCACCAGCCCGGATGCTATCGACCGTGCGGAAGACCGCGAGCGCTTCCAGCACGCCGTTGAACGCCTGAAACTGAAACAGCCAGCTAACGCTACGGTTACCGCGCTGGAGCAGGCGGTTGAAAAAGCGAAAGAGATCACTTACCCGCTGGTGGTGCGTCCTTCTTACGTCCTCGGCGGTCGCGCCATGGAAATCGTCTATGACGAAATCGACCTGCGCCGCTACTTTATGACCGCGGTCAGCGTTTCCAACGACGCGCCGGTGCTGCTGGACAAGTTCCTCGACGACGCGGTGGAAGTGGATGTCGATGCGATTTGCGACGGCGAAAGCGTGCTGATTGGCGGCATCATGGAGCATATCGAACAGGCGGGCGTGCACTCCGGTGACTCCGCATGTTCACTGCCTGCTTACACCCTGAGCCAGGAAATCCAGGATGTGATGCGCCAGCAAGTGCAGAAACTGGCGTTTGAATTGCAGGTTCGCGGTCTGATGAACGTGCAATTTGCGGTGAAAGATAACGAAGTTTATCTGATTGAGGTCAACCCGCGTGCCGCGCGTACCGTGCCGTTCGTCTCCAAAGCCACCGGCTTGCCGCTGGCAAAAGTGGCGGCGCGCGTGATGACCGGCAAAACGCTGGCTCAGCAAGGCCACACCAAAGAGATTATCCCGCCGTACTACTCGGTAAAAGAAGTGGTGCTGCCGTTTAACAAGTTCCCGGGCGTTGACCCACTGTTAGGGCCGGAAATGCGCTCTACCGGTGAGGTGATGGGTGTGGGACGTACCTTTGCCGAAGCCTTCGCCAAAGCGCAACTGGGCAGTAACTCGACCATGAAAAAACAGGGTCGCGCGCTGCTGTCAGTACGCGAAGGGGATAAAGAGCGCGTGGTGGATCTCGCCGCGAAGCTGCTGAAACAGGGTTTTGAACTGGATGCGACCCACGGCACGGCGATTGTGCTGGGTGAAGCGGGCATTAACCCACGTCTGGTGAATAAGGTGCATGAAGGTCGCCCGCACATTCAGGATCGTATCAAGAATGGCGAATACACCTACATCATCAACACCACGGCGGGGCGTCAGGCGATTGAGGATTCCAAGCTGATTCGCCGTAGCGCACTACAGTATAAAGTGCACTACGACACCACGCTGAACGGCGGCTTTGCTACCGCGATGGCGCTGAATGCCGATGCCACAGAAAAAGTGATTTCCGTGCAGGAAATGCACGCGCAGATTAGCAAATAATCCGCTCCCCCTCTCTCCCTTGCGGAGAGAGGGTTCTCTACTCCCCCTTCAGAGTGTTCTGCATTTTCCCCACCGTTCAGTGAGTTAGCCTAAAATGGCTAAACAGACGAATGAAATTCACTGGAAAGCAGGGAGATAACCATGCGAACTAAACTTCTGATGACCTCGATTTTTACTGCAGCAGCACTGTTTACCGTTGCCGGGTGTTCCTCCAACCAGGCGGTACGCACCACTGATGGCCGCACCATTGTGACCGACGGCAAACCGCAGGTGGATAAAGACACCGGGCTGGTTTCTTATAAAAATGCAGAAACCGGAAAAACCGAGCAGATTAACCGCGATCAGGTGAAAAACATGAGCGAACTGGATAACTAATCCCTTCCTCATTTGCGGTGGCTCCGGCTACCGCATGCCTTTCCCTCATTCCCGCACAGATTACCGCTTTTAGCCAGACGATTAACTGACTACACTTTCAAGAAAAAGCGTGTAGTGAAAACAGGTTAATCAATGATCCTCATAATTTATGCCCATCCTTATCCGCAGCATTCGCATGCGAATAAGCGCATGATTGAGCAGGCAGGGACGCTGGAAGACGTTGAAATACGTTCTCTGTACGAACTCTATCCTGACTTCAATATTGACGTCGCCGCCGAGCAGGAGGCGATTTCCCGTGCCGATTTGGTTATCTGGCAACATCCGATGCAGTGGTACAGTGTGCCGCCATTATTCAAACTCTGGCTGGATAAAGTGCTGGCGCACGGCTGGGCGTATGGCCACGGTGGCACGGCGCTTCACGGCAAAAGCGTGTTGTGGGCGGTGACGACGGGGGGGGGCGACAACCATTTTGATATCGGCTCGCATCCCGGTTTTGATGTACTTTCCCAGCCGCTGCAGGCGACAGCGCTTTATTGCGGGATGAACTGGCTGACGCCTTTTGCTGTGCACTGTACGTTTATTTGCGACGATGAAACGCTGCAGGCGCAGGCGCGCCATTACAAACAACGTTTACTGGAGTGGCAGGAGGTGCAGTATGGATAGCCATTCGTTAATTCAGGCGCTGATCTATCTCGGATCGGCGGCGCTGATCGTGCCGATCGCCATGCGCCTGGGGCTGGGATCGGTGCTTGGCTATCTGATTGCCGGGGGCATTATTGGCCCATGGGGATTGCGGCTGGTAACCGACGCGGAATCTATCCTCCATTTTGCAGAAATCGGCGTCGTACTGATGCTGTTTGTGATTGGCCTTGAACTCGATCCACAGCGTTTATGGAAACTGCGTGCGTCGGTGTTTGGCGGTGGTGCGCTGCAAATGGCCAGTTGTGGATTGTTACTCGGCGGGTTTTGCGCGCTGCTCGGGCTCCCGTGGCCGGTCGCGGTGTTAATCGGTCTGACGCTGGCGTTGTCATCAACGGCGATTGCCATGCAGGCGATGAATGAGCGCAACCTTACGATATCGCAAATGGGGCGCAGCGCCTTTTCCGTGTTGTTGTTCCAGGATATCGCCGCCATCCCGTTGGTGGCGATGATCCCTTTGCTGGCTGCCAGCGGTGGGGCGATGACGCTCAGCGCCTTCGCGCTTTCGGCGCTGAAAGTTGTTGCCGCGCTGACACTGGTGGTGCTGATCGGGCGCTATGTTGCTCGCCCGGCGCTGCGCTTCGTGGCGCGATCCGGTTTGCGGGAAGTGTTCTGCGCCGTGGCGCTGTTCCTGGTCTTCGGTTTCGGCTTATTGCTGGAAGAGGCGGGGTTGTCGATGGCGATGGGCGCGTTTCTTGCCGGTGTGTTGCTTGCCAGCTCCGAGTATCGTCATGCGCTGGAAAGCGATATTGAGCCCTTTAAAGGCCTGCTGCTCGGGCTGTTTTTTATCGGTGTGGGAATGTCGATCGACTTCGGCACGCTGGTGACGCATCCGCTGCGCATCTTACTGCTGCTGGTCGGTTTTTTGGTGATCAAAAGCGCGGTGCTGTGGCTGATTGCTCGTCCGTTGCGTGTGCCTGGCAAGCAGCGGTTGTGGTTTGCCGCCCTGCTGGGGCAAGGGAGTGAGTTCGCCTTTGTGGTGTTTGGCACCGCGCAAACGGCACAGGTGCTGGATAGCGAATGGGCGAAAGCGCTAACCCTGACGGTCGCGCTGTCGATGGCCGCAACGCCGCTGTTACTGGTGCTGTTGGCCCGTCTTGAAGCATCCGGTAGTCAGCAGGAGCGCGAAGCGGATGAAATCGACGAGGAAGACGCGCGGGTCATTATTGCCGGGTTCGGACGTTTCGGGCAGATCGCCGGGCGTTTGTTGCTCTCCAGCGGCGTGAAGATGGTGGTTCTGGATCACGATCCCGATCATATTGAAACGCTGCGTAAATTCGGCATGAAGGTGTTTTATGGCGATGCGACACGCGTTGATTTGCTGGAATCTGCCGGTGCCGGACGGGCAGAAGTATTAATTAATGCCATCGACGATCCGCAGGCCAGCCTACAATTAACGGAGCTGGCAAAAGAGCATTTCCCGGATCTGCGCATTATTGCCCGTGCCCGCGACGTCGATCACTACATTCGCTTGCGCCAGGCCGGTGTCGAGAAACCGGAGCGTGAAACCTTCGAAGCAGCGCTGAAAACGGGAAGGCTGGCGCTGGAAGGTTTGGGACTGGGTTCATATGAAGCGCGTGAACGCGCCGATCATTTCCGCCGCTTCAACACCTCAATGGTGGAAGAGATGGCGCAGGTGGAAAACGATACGCAGGCGCGTGCGGCGGTGTTTAAACGCACCAGTGCGATGCTGACGGAAATCATTTCGGAAGACAGAGCGCATCTGTCATTAACCCAGCGCCACGGCTGGCAGGGTACGGAAGAGGGGCGTCATACTGGCGATCCCGCAGACGAACCAGCGGTTAAACCGCAAGCGTAAATTACCGCTTACGGATAACTTGCTGATTCAACACGGCTGGCAAGCTGGCGGTGCAGATTCGGGGGGCGGTGCCGCCAGCAGAATAGAAAATTTTCTTATTCTTTACCTCGCGCCCCGTCGACGAAAGATTGCGCTTTCCGTATAGTGGCGGCAATTTTTTGGCTTCCAGGAATGAATAAATGATCAGTCTGATTGCGGCGTTGGCAGTGGATCGCGTCATCGGCATGGAGAATGCGATGCCGTGGAACTTACCTGCCGATCTCGCCTGGTTTAAACGCAATACGTTAAACAAACCGGTAGTGATGGGTCGCCTGACGTGGGAATCCATCGGTCGTCCGCTGCCGGGTCGTAAGAATATCGTGATCAGTAGCCAGCCGGGCACTGATGATCGCGTGCAGTGGGTGAAGTCCGTTGATGAAGCGATTGCACAATGCGATGGTGCTGAAGAGATCATGGTGATTGGCGGTGGTCGTGTTTACGAGCAGTTTCTGCCGAAAGCGCAGCGTTTGTACCTGACACACATTGATGCGGAAGTGGAAGGTGATACCCATTTCCCGGATTACGATCCGGACGACTGGGATTCCGTGTTCAGTGAGTTCCACGACGCGGACGCGCAGAATTCTCACAGTTACTGTTTCGAGATCCTTGAGCGCCGTTAATTCACTGCGCTACGGCCGTGGTTGCACGGCAACGTTAGGTTTCTTCTCTTTCCCCGGCCCAGGCCGGGGAAATTATTTTCAGGAGGCAATCGCCTCGCCATCGCCCAAATCCATCTGACGATTCGACGCCTGGGTGAAGTACTGTTTATCTTCCCAGCGCAGGCAGGTCAGCACGCCGCCCCAGCAGCAGCCCGTATCCAGCGCGTAGATGCCTTCAGGCGTCCCTGCGCCTTCCAGTGATGCCCAGTGACCAAAGGCAATGCTGTATTCTTGCGCCACCGGTCCCGGAATCGAAAACCACGGTTTTAGCGGCGCGGGGGCGTGCTCGGGAATGTCTTTGCAGTACATATCGAGTTGCCCGTTCGGGAAGCAATAGCGCATGCGCGTAAACGCATTGGTGATAAAGCGCAGGCGGGCAAGACCGCTGAGCTCAGGCGTCCAGTGGTTCGGCAGATCGCCGTACATAGCGTCGAGAAAGAGTGGATAAGAGTCGCTCGCCAGCACCGCTTCAATATCGCGCGCGCAGTGGCGGGTGGTTTCCATATCCCACTGCGGGGTGATCCCGGCGTGCGCCATCACCAGTTTTTTCTCTTCGTCGATTTGCAGCAGCGGCTGGCGGCGCAGCCAGTTAATCAACTCATCAGCGTCGTGCGCTTCGAGTAGCGGATTAAGCCGGTCTTTGGGCTTGTTGCGGCTGATGCCAGCGTAAACGGCGAGCAGGTGCAAATCGTGGTTACCCAGTACCAGACGAACGCTGTCACCGAGTGATTTGACGAAGCGCAATACCTCAAGCGAGCCAGGGCCGCGCGCGACCAGATCGCCCGTCAGCCATAAAGTGTCCTGCCCAGGTGAAAACTCAACCTGTTTTAACAGCGCGACGAGTTCATCGTAGCAACCATGAACGTCACCAATAAGGTATGTAGACATTGTATTAATGGATCAATGTTGGGACGGCGAGTCGGAAGACCGGGATAGCGATGCGGAAGGTTTCTCCCTGCGCATCGATCATTTCGTAATGGCCTTGCATAGTGCCCAGTGGCGTTTCAATTACCGCGCCGCTGGTATATTGATATTCGCCGCCAGGCTCAATGTGCGGCTGTACGCCAACCACACCTTCGCCCTGAACTTCCGTTGCGCGGCCATTTCCGTTGGTGATAAGCCAGTAGCGCTTGAGCAACTGGACAGGGGTTCGCCCCAGGTTCCGGATGGTAATGGTGTAAGCGAAAACATAGCGTTCATCGTCGGGAGCGGACTGAGACTCGATGTAAATGCTTTGTACCTGGACACAAACTCGGGGCGAATTGATCATACGTTAACTCTCCTTCGGCGGCGCATTCTCTGTCAGGTAGTTCGCTAACTGGCAATATTGCGCTACAGAAATATTTTCCGCGCGCATCGCCGGATCGATACCTAACGACGCCAGCACTTCAACGGTAAAGACGTTGCCGAGGCTGTTGCGAATGGTTTTACGACGCTGGTTAAACGCTTCGGTGGTAATGCGGCTCAGCGTGCGGATCTCTTTCACCGGATGCGGTAATTGAGCGTGCGGCACCAGACGAACCACAGCAGAATCCACTTTTGGCGGCGGGGCAAACGCAGTGGGCGGTACTTCCAGCACCGGAATAACCTGGCAGTAGTACTGCGCCATCACGCTTAATCGACCATACGCCTTACTGTTTGGCCCCGCAACCAGACGATTCACCACCTCTTTTTGCAGCATAAAGTGCATATCGGCAATGGCATCAGTATAGCTAAACAGATGGAACATCAACGGCGTGGAGATGTTATACGGCAGGTTACCGAAAACACGCAGCGGCTGACCGATCGTTTTTGAGAGCTCGCCAAAATCCATGGTCATTGCATCTTGCTGATAAATAGTCAGTTTAGGTGCAAGGAACGGATGTGTTTGCAGGCGGGCAGCCAGATCGCGGTCAAGCTCGATGACCGTTAATTTATCCAGACGTTCGCCCACCGGTTCGGTGAGCGCGCCAAGGCCTGGGCCGATTTCGACCATAGCCTGACCCTTTTGCGGGTTGATGGCCGAGACAATGCTGTCGATCACGAACTGGTCGTGGAGAAAGTTTTGCCCGAAGCGTTTGCGGGCTAAGTGGCCCTGATGGACGCGAGTATTCATTGAGTATTAACAATCATTTTGATGGCGAGATTAAGCGCCGTAATAAAACTGCCGACATCCGCTGTGCCTTTGCCCGCGAGTTCAAGCGCGGTGCCGTGGTCGACGGATGTGCGAATAAAGGGTAAACCGAGGGTAATGTTCACGCCGCGGCCAAAGCCCTGGTATTTTAGCACGGGCAGACCCTGATCGTGGTACATCGCCAGTACGGCGTCGGCATTATCAAGGTATTTGGGCTGAAAAAGCGTGTCGGCCGGCAGCGGACCGCTTAAATTCATACTCTGCGCGCGCATTTCATTGAGCACCGGAATGATGGTATCAATCTCTTCCGTTCCCATATGACCGCCTTCACCGGCATGTGGGTTCAGGCCGCAGACCAGAATATGCGGTTGGGTGATACCGAACTTCTGCTGCAGATCCGTGTGCAGAATGCCGATCACTTCCCGCAGCAAATCAGGCGTAATGGCGTCGGCCACGGCTTTGATAGGCAAGTGTGTGGTCGCCAGCGCCACGCGTAGCTCTTCGGTTGCCAGCATCATCACCACTTTGGCGGCGTGAGAGCGTTCTTCGAAAAACTCCGTATGTCCGGTAAACGGCGTCCCTGAATCGTTAATCACCCCTTTATGCACCGGGCCGGTAATCAGCGCGGCAAATTCGCCACTCAGGCAGCCGTCGCAGGCGCGGGCAAGCGTTTCTACAACGTAAGAACCGTTAAGCGTATTAAGTACGCCTGCGGTGACGGGCGTATGCAGAGGAACAGGCAACAGCGTTAATGTGCCTGCTTGTTGCGGTACTGCGGCGGCCGTTGGATCGTAACCGCGCAGCTGAAGTGGTAGACCGAGCAGCGAGGCCCGGTCGGTCAGCAGCGTTGCGTCTGCACAGATAACCAGTTCAACCGGCCAGTCGCGCTGGGCGAGTTGCACTACCAGATCCGGGCCAATCCCGGCGGGTTCGCCGGGAGTGATAACGACACGCTGTGTTTTCATTAGTTGCTCAGAATTTTGACATAGGCGCTGGCGCGCTGTTCCTGCATCCAGGTTGCCGCTTCTTCAGAGAACTTACGGTTCATCAGCATGCGATAGGCTCTGTCTTTTTGCGCCGCGTCGGTTTTGTCGACATTACGGCTGTCCAGCATTTCTATCAGGTGCCAGCCAAAGGAGGAGTGAACCGGGCCGCTCATCTGGCCGCGTTTCAGCTTCATCAGCGCATCGCGGAAGGCCGGATCATAAATATCTGCTGACGCCCAGCCGAGATCGCCGCCCTGGTTTGCAGAACCCGGATCCTGAGAGAACTCTTTCGCCGCGTTAGCAAAAGTAGTTTTGCCACTCTTAATATCGGCTGCGATCTGTTCCAGTTTCACACGTGCTTGATCGTCGCTCATGATCGGCGACGGTTTCAGCAGAATATGGCGGGCATGAACTTCTGTCACAGAGATGCTCTGCGTCTGGCCGCGCAGATCGTTCACTTTCAGGATATGGAAACCAACACCCGAACGGATTGGGCCAATCACATCGCCTTTTTTCGCCGTGCTCAGCGCCTGAGCAAAGATGCTCGGCAGCTCCTGAATTCGGCCCCAGCCCATCTGACCGCCTTTCAGTGCTTGCTGATCGGCAGAGTAAGTGATGGCCAATTTGCCAAAATCACCGCCGTTACGAGCTTGTTCCACAATTGAACGCGCCTGACTTTCCGCTTCGTTCACTTGATCGGAGGTCGGATTTTCCGGCAATGGGATCAGAATGTGGCTCAGATTCAGTTCAGTGCTGGCATCATTCTGGTTGCCCACCTGCTGCGCCAGGGCTTCGACTTCCTGTGGCAGCACCGTAACGCGACGGCGCACTTCGCTGTTACGCACTTCGGAGATGATCATCTCTTTGCGGATCTGGTTACGGTAGGTGCTGAAATTCACCCCGTCATAGGCCAGGCGGCTACGCATCTGATCCATCGTCATATTGTTTTGCTTGGCAATATCGGCGATGGCGGCGTCGAGCTGTTCGTCAGTGACTTTGACGCCCATTTTCGTGCCCATCTGCAAAATGATTTGATCCATGATCAGACGTTCAAGGATCTGGTGGCGCAGCGTGGCGTCGTCCGGTAATTGCTGACCCGCCTGGCCTGCGTTGGCCTTCACGGATTGCATCAAACCATCAACATCACTTTCCAGCACCACGCCGTTATTGACCACGGCGGCGACTTTATCAACAACCTGAGGCGCGGCAAAACTGGTATTCGCAACCATAGCGATACCGAGAAGCAGCGTTTTCCAGTTCTTCATACCTTTTCCATTTCAATTAACCGCAATGCGGATTACGTTGCAAATCAAAGAGATCACAGTGAGCTACGGTACGGCAGAATGTTCGAACGCAGCATTTGTTGCGTCCCCAGACCGTAGTTGGAGCTCAAGCCACGCAGCTCAATGTTGAAACCGATGGCCTTGTCATATTTGCTTTGATTATTTTCCCAGCCGTTGATTTTGCGCTCATAGCCAAAGCGAATCGCATAACAGCAGGAGCTATATTGCAAACCCACCATCTGATCGGCAGGTTTACTGGTATTGGTATCGTAATAGTACGCACCAACGATGGACCAGCGGTCCGCAATCGGCCAGCTTCCGGCGGCACCTACCTGCGAAATACCATCTTTATACTGCGCTGCGGTTGCATAGTTTGGCAGCGTCGCCTGAATGTATTCCGGGCTGGCGTAACGGTAACTCAATTGCAGCATACGGTCTTCATCGCGGCGATATTCCAGTGACGAACTGCTGTTAGCGATATTATTCAGACGGGTGTCATACTGCACCCCGCCGCGCAGACCCCAACGATCGGAGATACGCCAGTACGTATCGCCTGCCCACACCAGCGAACCAGTTTTGTTGTCTTTCTCCCAGTTAATGTTGTCATCCCCGGTACGGGACTCGGTGAAATAGTAGATTTGACCAACAGAAACGTTAAAACGTTCAACCGCCGCTTCATCATAAATGCGGGTTGTGACGCCAGTAGTAACCTGGTTCGCGGAGGCGATACGGTCCAGACCGCCATAAGTGCGATCGCGGAACAACCCGCTGTAGTCGGATTGCAGCAGCGAGGAGTCGTAGTTGTTGATATGGCTCTGATCGCGATACGGCACATACAGATACTGCGCGCGCGGTTCCAGCGTCTGGGTGTAGCCCTCCGCCCAGTCCATATCGCGTTCAAACACCAGTTTGCCGTCAGTTTTGAATTGCGGCATAACGCGGCTAACGGACTCTTTATACGTGGTGTTATCGATATTGTTCTGCTGGTAGTGGGTCGCCAGCATTTTCACTTCGGTGTTCAGACTGCTCCATTCATTTGATACTGGCAGACTGAGCGTTGGTTCCAGATGAACACGGGTCGCTTCTGGTCGGCTGGAGTTGGTATTGGTAAATTTCACTGCCTGGCCGTACATGCGGAAATCAAAGGGACCCAGATCGTTGTGATACCAGTTAACATCGACCTGCGGTAAGGCCGAATAAGAGTTGCTGTTCTGACGGTTAAACACCTGGAACTGTTTCGTTGAAACGGTGGCGTTAAAATTTTCTAATGCATAGCCAACGCTGAAGATTTGCGTAGCGTAACCGTCCGTACTGGAACCATATTTTGACGAAAAATCGTTAAAATAGTGCGGGTCACTGACCTTCGTGTAATTGGTGTTAAAGCGCCAAACTTGATCCATTACCCCGGCATGTTGCCAGTAAAACAGCCAGCGATGACGCTCCCCTTCGCTAGGGTACTCATCCTGGAACACTTTGTCTGAAGGCAGGTAATCGAGTTCAACAATACCAGCACCTGCTTGCGTCAGATAACGGAATTCGTTTTCCCACTGTATATTGCCCCGTTTATGGATGTAGTGCGGCGTGATCGTCGCATCCATATTTGGCGCAATGTTCCAATAGTACGGCAGATAGAACTCGAAATAGTTTGTCGTGCTGTACTTTGCATTAGGGATCAGGAAACCTGAACGGCGTTTGTCGCCGATAGGTAACTGCAGATACGGGCTATAGAACACAGGCACCGGGCCGAGCTTAAAACGCGCATTCCAGATTTCCGCAACCTGCTCCTGGCGATCCTGAATAACTTCGCTGCCGACAACGCTCCAGGTGTTCGACCCAGGCAGGCAGGAGGTAAACATCCCATTGTCCAGAATGGTGTAGCGGTTTTGTCCACGCTGTTTCATCAGATCGGCGGTACCGCGACCCTGACGACCCACCATCTGGTAATCACCTTGCCAGACGTTGGTATCTTTGGTGTTCAGGTTTGACCAACCTTTAGGACCTTTCAGGATGACCTGGTTATCGTCATAGTGCACATTACCGAGTGCATCCACTGTGCGAACCGGGTCCGTCTGACCTTCCGGCTGCTGCTGATGAAGCTGCACCTCATCGGCCTGTAAACGGCTATTTCCCTGATTAATATCGACATTGCCGGTAAAAACGGCATCGTCAGGGTAGTTGCCTTTTGCGTGATCGGCATTGATCGTCACCGGCGAATTATTGGTGTCGCCCTGTACCAGGGGGCGGTTGTAGCTGGGAACGCCAAGCATACACTGCGAGGCAAGATCGGCTGCCATCCCCTGCTGGCTGTAAAGGGCAGAGCCAATCATGGTGGCCAGGAGGGTGGGGATACGTTTTTTCATACGTTGTATTTGTTGTTCCGTCATCTGTGGCTTTACGCTGGCAAACGGTCTGAGACTAACTTACTCGCCTTTGCAACGCTAGTTTTAATCCTGCCCGCGTTCGAGCCAGGGGGAGAAGACTGCGCCTGTGCATGGCATAGAATGACGGGTATGATAAAGCAAATTTTAGCCGACGGCATGACGATTTGGGGAGTATATGCAGTATTGGGGGAAAGTGGTTGGGGTTGTCATCGCTCTTTTCATGGGCGGCGGCTTTTGGGGCGCGGTTCTTGGGTTGTTAATCGGGCACTTTTTTGACAAGGCGCGCAGCCGGAAAATGGCGTGGTTTGCCAACCAGCGCGAACGTCAGACGCTCTTTTTTGCCACCACCTTCGAGGTGATGGGGCATCTAACCAAATCGAAAGGCCGGGTAACCGAAGCGGATATCCAGGTCGCCAGCCTGTTTATGGATCGCATGAACCTGCACGGCGAGTCGCGCAGCGCAGCGCAGCAGGCGTTTCGCGTCGGCAAAACGGATAATTACCCGTTACGCGACAAGATGCGTCAGTTTCGCAGCGTCTGCTTCGGACGTTTCGACTTGATTAGGATGTTTCTGGAAATACAAATCCAGGCCGCCTTCGCCGATGGCTCTTTGCACCCCAGCGAACGCGAAGTGCTGTACGTGATCGCTGAAGAGCTTGGGATTTCGCGTCTGCAATTCGATCAGTTTCTGCGCATGATGCAGGGCGGGGCGCAGTTTGGCGGTGGTTATCAGCACCAGCAGCAAGCGGGCGGTGGCGGCTGGCAGCAGGCGCAACGTGGCCCGACGCTGGAAGATGCCTGTAATGTTCTGGGGGTGAAACCGTCAGACGATGCGACCACCATCAAGCGCGCCTACCGTAAGCTGATGGGCGAACATCATCCGGACAAACTGGTGGCGAAAGGTCTGCCGCCGGAGATGATGGAGATGGCGAAACAAAAAGCGCAGGAAATTCAGAAGGCTTACGAGTTGATTCGCGAGCAGAAGGGTTTTCGCTAACGCCATAAAACTCTCCCGGTCGTCAGACCGGGAGAGTGATTTAAAAATCTACCGGTGCTTTAAACGTCATGCTGTTGCCAAACGCCGGATGGGTGATGGTTAGCGTCTCAGCATGCAGTTGCAAGCGCGGAGCCATTGCCAGCGCTTCTGGCGTGGCGTAAAAACGGTCCCCGAGGATCGGGTGCCCTAGCGCTAACATATGTACACGCAGTTGATGCGAGCGCCCGGTAATCGGCTTCAGACGTACGCGAGCGGTACCATCTTCCTCAAACGCCAGCACTTCATACTCGGTCTGCGCCGCTTTGCCGGTTTCAAAACACACTTTCTGCTTTGGTCGGTTCGGCCAGTCGCAAATCAGCGGTAAATCCACCAGCCCTTCGGCTTTTTCCGGGTGACCCCAAACGCGTGCCAGATACTGCTTTTTCGGCTCACGTTCGCGGAACTGGCGTTTTAACTCACGCTCGGCATCTTTGGTAAGCGCCACCACAATCACACCGCTGGTCGCCATATCCAGGCGATGTACGGATTCCGCCTGCGGGAAATCGCGCTGAATCCGCGTCATCACGCTGTCTTTGTGCTCATCCAGACGCCCTGGCACCGACAACAAGCCGCTGGGCTTGTTGACGACCATAATGTGTTGATCCTGATAAAGAATAACCAGCCAGGGATCCTGCGGTGGATTGTAGGGTTCCATCACCATTGGGGCTCCGTTATTGGTGCGTCACAACAATCAAACGCAGCGCATCAAGCCGCCAGCTCGCCTGCGCCAGGCTTTCCAGCACTTGCTGGCGGTTGCTCTCAATGGCGGTCAGTTCGTCGTCGCGGATGTTCGGGTTAACCGCTTTTAACGCTTCCAGGCGCGCCAGTTCCGCCGACAGCTTTTCATCCGCTTCGCTGCGCGCGGCGTCAATCAGCTCGCGTGCGGCGGCTTCCACCTGTGTTTCACCTTTTTGCAGAATGGCGTGGACTTCCTGCTGCACCGCGTTCACCAGCTTGCTGCCGGTATGGCGATTCAGCGCGCTGAGCTGGCGGTTGAAGCTCTCGAACTCCACCTGAGCAGCGAGGTTGGTGCCGTTTTTATCCACCAGCAGGCGGATCGGCGTCGATGGCAGGAAGCGATTAAGTTGTAGCTGTTTCGGCGCCTGTGCTTCCACCACGTAGATCAGCTCCAGCAGAAGCGTACCGACCGGCAGCGCTTTGTTTTTCAGCAGCGAAATCGTACTGCTGCCGGTATCGCCAGAAAGGATCAGATCCAGACCGTTACGGATGATCGGATGTTCCCAGGTGACAAACTGCGCGTCTTCGCGCGAAAGTGCGACGTCGCGATCGAAAGTGATGGTGCAGCCATCTTCCGGCAGACCCGGGAAGTCCGGCACCAGCATGTGATCCGATGGCGTCAGCACGATCATGTTTTCACCGCGATCGTCCTGGTTAATACCAATGATATCGAACAGGTTCATGGCGAAGGCGATAAGTGCCGTGTCGTCGTCCTGCTCGGCAATGCTTTGCGCCAGCGCCTGTGCTTTTTCGCCGCCGTTAGAGTGGATCTCCAGCAAGCGGTCGCGGCCTTGTTCCAGCTGTGCTTTCAGCGCGTCGTGCTGCTCACGGCAGGTTTTGATCAACTGATCAAAACCATCAGTATCTTCCGGTGCCGCCAGGTAGTTAATCAGCTCATTGTGAACGCTATCGTAAATAGTGCGCCCGGTCGGGCAGGTGTGCTCGAAGGCGTCCAGCCCTTCGTGATACCAGCGCACCAGCACGGACTGCGCGGTTTTCTCCAGATAAGGCACATGGATCTGAATATCGTGCGCCTGACCAATACGATCCAGACGACCGATGCGCTGCTCCAGCAGATCCGGGTTAAACGGCAGATCGAACATCACTAAATGGCTGGCGAACTGGAAGTTACGCCCTTCAGAGCCAATTTCCGAGCACAACAGAACCTGCGCGCCGCTGTCCTCTTCGCCGAACCACGCCGCTGCACGATCGCGTTCAATGATCGACATACCTTCATGGAACACCGCCGCACGGATACCTTCGCGTTCGCGCAGTACCTGCTCCAGTTGCAGCGCGGTGGCGGCTTTGGCGCAGATCACCAGCACTTTTTGCGAACGATGGCTGGTGAGATAGCCCATCAGCCACTCAACGCGCGGGTCGAAGTTCCACCATGTTCCGGTATCGCCTTCAAATTCTTGATAAATCTGCTCCGGGTAGAGCATATCGCGGGCACGCTCTTCCTGGCTTTTACGCGCGCCCATAATGCCGGAGACTTTAATCGCCGTCTGATACTGCGTCGGCAGCGGCAGCTTAACGGTGTGCAGCTCGCGTTTCGGGAAACCCTTTACACCGTTACGGGTGTTGCGGAACAGCACACGGCTGGTGCCGTGTCGATCCATCAGCATGGAAATCAGTTCCTGACGCGCGGCAGCCGCGCCTTCGCGATCGCTGTTGGCGGTTTGCAGCAGCGGTTCGATATCTTGCTCGCCCACCAGATCGCTCAACATATTGAGGTCATCGTTGCTCAGGCGTTCACCCGCCAGCAGCAGGGCCACGGCGTCGGCGACCGGACGGTAGTTTTGCTGCTCTTCAACGAACTGGGCGAAATCATGGAAACGGTTCGGATCCAGCAAGCGCAGGCGGGCAAAGTGGCTCTCCATCCCCAGTTGTTCCGGGGTGGCGGTCAGCAGCAGAATGCCCGGTACGCGCTCGGCCAGTTGCTCAATTGCCTGATATTCACGGCTGGCTTCGTTTTCGCTCCACACCAGGTGATGCGCTTCGTCGACCACCAGCAGATCCCATTCGGCGTCGCACAGGTGCTCCAGGCGTTGCTTGTTGCGGCGCACGAAATCGAGCGAGCAAATCACCAGTTGCTCGGTATCGAACGGGTTGTCGGCATCGTGCTGCGCTTCGGCGTAACGCTCATCGTCAAACAGGGCAAAACGCAGGTTGAAGCGGCGCAGCATTTCAACCAGCCACTGATGTTGCAGGGTTTCCGGCACCACGATCAGCACGCGCTCAGCCGCGCCAGCAAGCAGTTGTTGATGCAGGATCATCCCGGCTTCAATGGTTTTCCCAAGACCCACTTCATCTGCCAGCAGCACGCGCGGCGCATGGCGACGGCCCACATCGTGAGCGATGTGCAGCTGGTGCGGGATCAGGTTGGTGCGCTGGCCACGCAAGCCGCTCCACGGCATACGGTACTGCTCACTTTGGTATTTACGTGCGCGAAAACGCAGCGCGAAGCGATCCATACGGTCGATCTGCCCGGCGAATAAGCGGTCTTGCGGTTTGCTGAACACCAGTTTGCTGTCGAGCAACACTTCGCGCAGGGTGACATTGCTTTCCTGCGTATCCAGGCGTGTGCCGGTGTAAGCGAGCAGCCCGTTTTCCTCTTTTACGTCTTCAATTGTGAGCTGCCAGCCATCATGGCTGGTCACCGTATCACCGGGGTTGAACATCACGCGGGTAACCGGAGAGTCGCTGCGAGCGTACAGACGGTTTTCACCCGTGGCCGGAAAAAGGAGGGTGACCGTGCGCGCATCCATTGCGACGACTGTGCCAAGTCCGAGTTCGCTTTCCGTGTCGCTAATCCAGCGTTGACCAAGTGTAAAGGGCATAAATGAACTCTATATCTCAAATTGCAGGCAATAGTTCGTCACCGCCTGAAGGCAGGCGGGCGTATAAAATTTGGGGCCAGAAAAAGGAAGGGCGCTATGGTAAAGGAAGCAATCCCTTTCGTCACTACCTATACCTGCCGTCTTTCGCGCCGTATGGCGGCACAAACCTGAAATAGCCAGGGTATAGCGGTAGTGTTGCAAGCCGGGAAACGCGATAAGTAAATCTCAAAAGAGTCCCAGCTGCCCTGTAAGTAGTGTAGCAAAGTCGTCGTCAATGAAAGGCAGAATTCCCTCGGCAACCGGCTGTAACTGTTTACTCAGGTAGTGATCGTAATCGAGCGGCGAGTGTTGGTAATCCACCGGCTCTGGCCCGCTGGTGGTCCAGACATACTTGATGGTGCCGCGATTCTGGTACTGCGCCGGGCGACCCCGTTTGCGGTTCTCTTCATCCGCCAGCCGTGCAGCGCGCACGTGCGGCGGCACATTACGTTCATATTCGGAAAGCGCTCTGCGCAGGCGCTTGCGATAAATAAGCTGATCGTCGAGTTCGCCCGCCATCAGGCTGGCAATGGTGTCGCGCACATAGTCCTGATAAGGCTCATTGCGAAACACGCGCAGGTAGAGCGTTTGCTGGAACTGCTGCGCCAGCGGTGTCCAGTCGGTACGCACGGTTTCCAGCCCCTTAAACACCATGCGCTGGTTCTCGCCTTCCTGAATCATTCCGGCGTAACGCTTTTTGCTGCCCTGTTCAGTGCCGCGAATGGTGGGCATCAGAAACCGGCAGAAATGGGTTTCAAACTCCAGTTCCAGCGCGCTTTCCAGTTGCTGGCTTTTAAGATGCGCCGACCACCAGCCGTTGACGTGTTCAACCAGCGCGCGGCCAATACGAGCGGCATCCTCTTCGCTGTGGGCTTTCTTTAGCCAGACGAAGGTGGAGTCCGTGTCGCCATAGATAACATCGTAACCCTGCGCTTCAATCAGCGCTTTGGTCTGGCGCATGATCTCGTGGCCACGCATAGTGATCGACGATGCCAGCCGCGGATCGAAAAAGCGGCAGGCGCTGGTGCCAAGCACGCCGTAAAACGCATTCATAATGATCTTCAGCGCTTGCGACAGCGGCTTATTGCCGTGACGTTTGGCCTCATCGCGCCCGTGCCAGATCTGCCCGACAATCCCCGGCAGGCAGTGCTTTTCACGCGAAAACCATGCGCCAAGAAACCCCTCGGTACTGTGCGCGTTATCCGGCTGCGCCATGCCTTCAACCAGGCCGACGGGATCGATCAGGAAAGTGCGGATAATAGAGGGGTAGAGGCTTTTGTAATCCAGTACCAGCACCGAGTCATACAGGCCGGGGCGCGAATCCATTACATAACCGCCGGGGCTGGCCTGCGGCGGCACGCCACCGAGATTTGGCGCGACATAGCCTGCGCGGTGCATACGCGGAAAATAGAGGTGGCTGAAGGCCGCCACCGAGCCGCCGTGGCGATCAACGGGCAAACCGTTTACCGTAGCGCGCTCCAGCAAAAACGGCATGATCTCCGTCTTGTGAAAGATACGCGTCACCAGTTCGCAATCTTTCAGGTTATAGGTGGCGAGCGCGGGTTTATCTTCGGCGAAGCGCCGGTCGATCTCATCCATGCGATCCCACGGGTTATCAATCGCTTTGCCTTCGCCAAGCAGCTCTCTGGAGACGGCTTCCAGTGAGAACGAGGAGAAGTTCCAGAACGCCGATTTCAGCGCTTCAATCCCGTCAATAATCAGCCTGCCGGTGGCCTGTGCGAAGAAGACGCCATTCTTAAAACCGTGTTCGCGCCACTCCAGCTCGCCGCCGTTACGCCCGAGCGTCAGCGGTACGCGGTAGCGCTCGGCGCTTTTTTGCAGCACGCGCAAATCGAATTGCACGACGTTCCAGCCAATGATCACATCCGGATCGTGCGCGGCAAACCAGGCGTTGAGTTTTTCCAGCAGTTGTGGGCGGCTGGCAACATACTCCAGCTCAAAATCCAGCCCCTGAGCGCTGCCGTTTTCCGGGCCGAGCATATAGACCGTGCGCTGCCCGCAGCCCTCAAGGCCGATACAGTAAAGCTCGCCATGGCGGCTGGTTTCGATATCCAGCGACACCCATTTCAGCGGCGGGCGATAGTGCGGGCTGGGTTTCAGCCGCGCATCAACCAGCGCGGCACCTTGTGGCGTGCCGTCAACCCACACCGGCGCGGTAATAAAGCGCTCCATCAGAAAGCGTTCCGGCGGGCGGATATCGGCTTCGTAAACGGTGATACCGTCATCGCGCAGCATTTTTTCAATGCGCATCAGTTGGCGATGGGCGCGGCAGTAAAGGCCATATACCGGCTGGCGGTGAAAGTCACTCAGGTTCAGCGGCGTTAAGCGCCACTGCTTTTCGGTTCGCAGCAGCAACTTAACCTTTTCCACCTGCGCGGCGGGAATAAAAGCAACCGACTCTTGCGGTGGCAGCACGACGCGCAGCGGGCCATTATCCGTCGCCAGCCAGAACTCGACCTCGGTTCCGCCGGGGGTATCCCGCCAGTGTCGGGTTAAAATAAAACCTTCTTGCGCCTGCGCCACAGCCGTCTCTCATAAAACAAAACCAGGCGAGATTATAGCCTGGTTTGTTGTTGGGTGCTGTGGTTTTATACAGTCATTGGCCGTAGTAAGCCTTCGCGCCGTGCTTACGTAAATAGTGTTTATCCAGCAGCGTTTGTTGCATGGCGGGTAACTCAGGCGCGAGCTGACGGCAGAAAATACCCATATAGGCCACTTCTTCGAGCACGATGGCGTTATGTACCGCGTCATCTGCGCTTTTGCCCCACGCGAACGGGCCATGAGAATGCACCAGCACGCCGGGCATTTGCGCCGGATCGATGCCTTTTTTCTCAAAAGTCTCGACGATCACATTGCCGGTTTCCCATTCGTATTCGCCGTTGATCTCCTCGTCGGTCATCTTACGGGTACAGGGGATCTCGCCATAAAAATAGTCGGCATGGGTGGTGCCCGTTGCCGGGATCGGCTGACCAGCTTGCGACCAGATGGTGGCATGGCGTGAGTGGGTATGCACAATGCCGCCGATGGTCGGAAACGCCTGGTACAGCAGTCGGTGAGTCGGCGTATCGGAAGAGGGTTTTTTCGTGCCTTCAACTACTTCGCCGGTGGTGATGTTGACGACCACCATATCGTTAGCGGTCATGACGCTGTAATCGACGCCAGAAGGTTTAATCACCATCAGGCCGCTTGTACGATCAACGGCACTGACGTTGCCCCATGTCAGCGTGACCAGGTGATGTTTCGGCAGCGCCAGGTTGGCTTCCAGCACCTGCTGTTTCAATGCTTCTAACATGCGTTCCTCCAGGAAAGATGGCCTGCCGCAGCAGGCCGGGTGTTCCCTGTTAACGTTTTGAACCGTAATACACTTCGTTCCAGCGCAGCGCGTCTTTAAACGCAGGCAGGCGGGTGTCGTTGTCGATAACCGTCAGCTCAAGATCGTGCAGCTCGCTGAACTGGCGCATATCGTCGAGCGTCAGCGCCTGGCTGAAGACGGTGTGGTGCGCGCCACCGGCGAGGATCCACGCTTCAGAGGCGGTTGGCAGATCCGGCTGCGCTTTCCACAGGGCGTTGGCGACCGGCAGTTTCGGCAGATCGTGCGGGGTTTTCACCGCCTCAACGCAGTTCACCAACAGACGGAAACGATCGCCTAAGTCGATCAGGCTGGCGTTAATCGCCGGGCCGGTTTTGGTGGAGAAAATCAGACGTGCCGGATCGGCTTTGCCGCCAATACCGAGGTACTGCACATCCAGCGTCGGTTTTTCGTCGATGGCGATAGAAGGACAGACTTCCAGCATGTGCGAGCCGAGCACCAGATCGTTGCCGTGCTCAAAGTGATAGGTGTAATCCTCCATAAAGGAGGTGCCGCCGTTCAGCCCGCCGGACATCACTTTCATGATGCGCAGCAGCGCGGCGGTCTTCCAGTCGCCTTCACCGGCGAAGCCGTAGCCTTGTTGCATCAAACGCTGTACCGCCAGGCCCGGTAACTGTTTCAGGCCGTGCAGATCTTCAAAGGTGGTGGTGAAGGCATGGAAACCGCCCTCTTCGAGGAAGCGTTTCAGACCCAGTTCGATACGGGCGGCGTCAAGCACGTTCTGGCGTTTGTCACCATGAACCTGCGCGGCAGCCGTCAGGCGATAGCTGCTTTCATACTCATCAACCAGCGCGTTGACATCGCCATCGCTCACGGCGTTCACTACTTGCACCAGATCGCCCACGCCCCAGGTATTGACCGAGAAACCGAACTTGATTTGTGCTGCGACTTTATCGCCGTCCGTCACCGCCACTTCGCGCATGTTGTCGCCGAAACGTACCACTTTCAGCTGGCGGGTATCCTGTTTAGACACCGCCTGGCGCATCCACGCGCCGATGCGTTGATGGGCGTGTTTATCCTGCCAGTGTCCCGTCACCACGCTATGTTGCTGACGCATACGCGCGCCAATAAAGCCGAACTCGCGGCCGCCGTGCGCGGTCTGGTTGAGGTTCATAAAGTCCATATCGATGCTGTCCCACGGCAGGGACGCATTGAACTGGGTGTGGAACTGCAGCAGCGGCTTATTGAGGATAGCGAGACCGTTAATCCACATTTTCGCCGGTGAGAAGGTGTGCAGCCACACCACCATCCCGGCGCATTTGTCATCGTAGTTGGCATCGCGGCAGATGTGGGTAATCTCATCCGGCGTGGTACCCAGTGGTTTCAGCACCAGTTTGCAAGGCAGTTTCGCTTCCGCATTGAGGGCGTTGACCACCTGCTCGGCGTGCTTCGTCACTTGTTTCAGGGCTTCCGGCCCGTACAGGTGCTGGCTGCCAATGACGAACCACACTTCATAATTGTCGAAAATAGTCATGATCTTGTCCTTAATGAGTTAACGCGGCCTGCGAGACTGTCGCGGCTGAAGGGAGATAGTGTTGCTCGGCGCTCTTCGCCCACTGCTGATAGCGGCGATAGAGGCGTTCAAACTGTTGCGCCTGCGCGGTCGGTTGCAGGGTTTTTTCGATGGCGCTGGCCATTTTCAGCTGCGCCGCCGGGATATCGGCATGCACTTGCGCGGCGACGGCGGCGAAAATCGCCGCACCCAGTGCGCAGCACTGTTCAGATTCAACTACCTGTAATGGGCGGTTCAGCACATCGCAGCAGGCCTGCATCACGCCGAGGTTTTTACGTGCGATACCGCCGAGCGCCATTACGTTGTCGACGGCAATACCCTGTTCGGTGAAGCACTCCATAATGGCGCGCGCGCCGAACGCGGTTGCGGCAATCAACCCGCCAAACAGCGCCGGGGCGTCGGTGCCGAGATTCAAATCGGTGATCACCCCTTTCAGACGCTGGTTGGCATTTGGCGTACGGCGACCGTTAAACCAGTCCAGCACCACCGGCAGGTGATCGAGCGATGGATTTTTTACCCACGCATCGGTCAGCGCAGGTAAGAGTTGTTTCTGGCTGGCTTTGATCTGCGCTTTCAGCTCTGGATGTTGCTGCGCGAGCTGTTCCAGCGGCCAGCCAAGCACGCGGCCAAACCAGGCATAGATATCGCCAAAGGCGGACTGCCCGGCTTCGAGGCCGATAAAGTCCGGCACTACGCTGCCATCAACCTGGCCGCAAATGCCTTTTACCGCCCGGTCGCCAACGCTCTGTTTGTCGGCAATCAGAATGTCGCAGGTAGATGTACCGATGACTTTCACCAGCGTATTCGGTTGTGCGCCTGCTCCAACTGCGCCCATATGGCAGTCGAAGGCACCGCCGGAAACCACTACGGATTCAGGCAAACCAAGGCGCTGCGCCCACTCGGCCGTCAACGTGCCGACGGGAATATCGGCGGTATACGTGTCGGTAAACAGCGGCCAGTTCAGGTGTTTATTAATGATGGGATCGAGTTCATCGAAGAACGCGGCAGGTGGCAGGCCACCCCAGCTTTCATGCCACAGGGATTTATGCCCGGCACTGCAACGCCCGCGACGAATCGCTTCCGGACGCGTGGTGCCGGAGAGCAGGGCGGGGATCCAGTCACACAGTTCGATCCAGGAGGCGGCAGCCTGCGCGACGGCGCTATCCGCGCGGGTAACGTGCAGGATTTTTGCCCAGAACCATTCGCTGGAGTAAATGCCGCCGATGTAGCGCGAGTAGTCAGTTTTGCCGGGGGTGTGGCACAAGCGGGTAATGGCTTCCGCCTCTTCGACGGCGGTGTGATCTTTCCACAACACAAACATCGCGTTCGGGTTGTCGGCAAACTCCGGGCGCAGCGCCAGCACGCGGCCTTCGGCATCAATCGGCGCCGGTGTTGAACCGGTGCTGTCGACGCCAATGCCTTTGATCCCGGCGCGTTGCGCGTCGCTCAGTTCTGCCAGCACACTTTTCAGTGCCGCTTCCATCGACTCGATGTAATCGCGCGGGTGGTGGCGAAATTGGTTATGCGGCGCATCGCAATAACGCCCCTCCTGCCAGCGTGGATACCACTCGACACTGGTGGCGATCTCCGCCCCGGATGTGCAGTCTACCGCCAGCGCACGTACTGAATCGCTGCCGAAATCGAGGCCAATTGTGATTGCCATGTATCTTGCTCCATGAAGAATAACCGTTAGAAAAACGATAGTGAGCGGCGGCAAAAACCGTCAGGCAGGATCCGCTAATCTTATGGATTAAAATGCTATGGGATCGCAAAGTGTGACGCCGTGCAAAAATTCGATGTGGACATTTCTGCCGCCTTTATAGACACTTCCGTTATCCCTTTTTGCCCTGTTCAGCGGCGTTAAAAAGGCGTAATCGCTTTTGTCTGGCGGGATTAGACAATTGGCGTGTTTACGCCCTTTGCCTGCGGGCGGCTGAGGAATGACGGGATTCTCAATATGGACAATTGGTTTCTTTACCAGGCACGGGAGTATTGCGTTTATGGCTGAATTACAGAACGATCCACTGCTGCCAGGGTACTCGTTTAATGCGCATCTGGTGGCGGGGCTGACCCCCATTGAAGCCGACGGTTATCTCGATTTTTTTATCGACAGACCGCTGGGCATGAAGGGCTATATCCTGAATCTCACCGTGCGCGGCGAGGGTGTGGTGATGAACCACGGCAAGCAGTTTGTTTGCCGCCCTGGCGATATCCTGCTTTTCCCGCCGGGAGAAATTCACCACTATGGCCGCCACCCCGACGCCAGCGAGTGGTATCACCAGTGGGTTTACTTCCGTCCACGCGCCTACTGGCACGAGTGGCTGAACTGGCCGACACTGTTCGCGCAAACCGGTTTTTACCGTCCTGATGATGCGCATATGGCGCGTTTTCGTGAACTTTTCGCGCAAATTATCGACGCCGGGCAAAGTGTCGGGCGCTATGCGGAACATCTGGCGATAAATCTGCTGGAGCAACTGCTACTGCGCCGTATGGAAGCGATTAACGAATCGCTGCACCCGCCGCTGGATAACCGCGTGCGCGACGCCTGCCAGTACATTAGCGATCACCTGGCGGATAACCATTTTGATATCGCAAGCGTTGCTCAGCATGTTTGCTTGTCGCCTTCACGCCTGTCACACCTTTTTCGTCAGCAACTGGGCGTGAGTGTGTTGAGCTGGCGCGAGGATCAGCGTATCAGCCAGGCAAAATTACTGCTTAGCACCACGCGAATGCCGATTGCCAGCGTCGGGCGCAATGTTGGTTTTGACGATCAGCTCTATTTCTCGCGGGTTTTTAAAAAATGCACCGGTGCCAGCCCCAGTGAATTCCGCGCGGGATGTGAATAAAAAGTAAAGAATGGCAATGAAAGGTTCTGCAATGTGACATAACCGGTAAAATTTTCAGATAATTGAAAGCTTGACGCTCGCGGATGACCTCCGGAGAATCCAGCGTTCATTCTGAACAGGACACCTTATGGAAGCGCTGCTGGAACACTTTGTTACCCAATCCGCCATGTATTCGCTGGCGGCGATTATGCTGGTGGCGTTTTTTGAGTCGCTGGCGTTAGTCGGGCTGATTTTACCCGGCACGGTAATGATGGCGGCGCTCGGCACGCTGATCGGCAGCGGCGAAGTGAACTTCTGGCATGCGTGGCTGGCGGGGATTGTTGGCTGCCTGCTAGGCGACTGGATCTCCTTCTGGTTGGGCTGGCGTTTTAAGGGGCCGCTGCACCGCTGGTCGTTTATGAAAAAGAACAAAGCGCTGCTCGATAAAACCGAACACGCGCTGCATCAGCACAGCGTATTTACCATTCTGGTTGGGCGTTTTGTCGGGCCGACGCGCCCGCTGATCCCGATGGTTGCCGGCATGCTGGATCTGCCCATCCGCAAGTTTTTGCCGCCGAATATTGTTGGCTGCCTGCTATGGCCGCCGTTCTACTTCCTGCCCGGTATTCTGGCCGGTGCGGCAATTGATATTCCCGCCGATATGCAAAGCGGTAACTTCAAATGGCTGTTGTTGCTGACCGCGCTGCTGCTGTGGCTGGCCTGCTGGTTGTGCTGGCGGTTATGGCGCGCGGGGAAATCCGGTGTTGACCGTTTGACAAACTACCTGCCACGTCGCCGCCTGTTGTGGCTGGCACCGGGCACGCTGGTGGTTGCTGTCGCTGCGGCGATCGCGCTGGCGCAGCACCCGCTGATGCCGATTTACCTCAACATCTTAGGCGACGTTGTTCGCGGTCACTGACCGCGAATCCCCAGCAAACCAGACGCGGATGATTTGCCGCTGAGCAACGCGTCCGTGTTGCCATCCCACGCAATGCGCCCGTCAGCAATCACCAGCGAACGTTCGGCAATCCGCGCTGCATCCTCCACACTGTGCGACACCATCAGCAGCGTTAACCGCTGTCGCTGACATACTGACTGTACCAGCGCGAGCATCTCCTGGCGCAGCGCCGGGTCGAGTGCGGAAAAGGGTTCATCAAGCAATAACACCGGCTGCTCACGCACCAGGCAGCGCGCCAGCGCCACGCGCTGACGCTGACCACCGGAAAGCTGCTCCGGCAGGCGTGCCAACAGTGATTCCAGCCCCATGGTTTCGGCGATCTGCTCCAGTTTATGCTGCTGGTCGCTATTTAGCTTCAGACCCGGGTTTAACCCCAGCCCGATGTTTTGCCGCACGGTGAGATGAGTAAAGAGGTTATTTTCCTGAAACAGCATCGATACCGGGCGCTGCGAGGGCGTGGTATGCGTGTGATCTTCGCCTGCGATGGTTATCGTGCCGCTGGCGGGAGTAAGAAACCCGGCTACCAGGTTCAGCAGCGTGCTTTTTCCCGCGCCGCTTGGGCCGAGAACGGCAATCTGCTCGCCCCGGGTAACAGAGAGGGAAAAGCGCATTGGCAGATGGTGATAAAGCCAGGTGACATCAGTCAGTCTTAACATGGCGGCCCGGAAGTTTTTCAATCACGGTGAATAAGAAAAAGCACAGCAGCAGCAGGATGAGTGCGGTCACTGCGCCGTCCTGGCTGCGGTACGACCCAATCTGCTGATAGAGATAAAATGGCAGCGTGCGAAAGTCGTCATTACCAAATAACGCCACCACGCCGAAATCGCCAATCGACAGCACGCAGGCAAATGCCAGCGCCTGGGCCAGCGGGCGTTTCAGCGCGCGTAATTCGACCACGCGCAGACGCTGAAAACCCTGCATTCCCAGCGACTGGCACAACATGCTGTAGCGGGAAGTCAGATCGCGCATCGGGTTTTCCAGCACTTTCAGCGCATAAGGAATGGCCATCAGCGCATTGGTAAAAATGACGATGCCATCGGCGGAAGCGGGCAGACCAACGCTGTTATTGAGCAGCAGAAAGAAGCCCGTCGCCAGCACGATCCCAGGCATCGCGAGGATCAACATACCGCTGATTTCCAGCGCTTGCCCGGCCATAATTTGCTGGCGCGCGCGTAACTCCCGGCTGCTCCACAACAACATCATGGTCAACACGACGCACAACAGCCCCGCGCCCAGCGCGATGCGCAGCGACGTCCACACCGCTTGCCACAGGACTGGCTCTGCCAGCACTTTCATCAGGCTCAGATTGAGGCCATCGACAATCACTGCCAGCAACGGCGGCAGCAGTAATAACAGAGCCAGCACAATCAATGTGATATCCGCGACCTTGCTGAACAGCCGATCCTCCGGGTTGCGCCAGCCAGTAATCTGGTGGCTGCCCACGGCGATCGCTTTGCTCATCCGCTGGCTGAGCAGCACCAGACCGAGGCAGCAGATCATCTGGATCAGCGCCAGCATGGCTGCGCGGGCGGGATCAAAATCGAAGCTGAGCGCCTGGTAGATGGCCAGTTCAATGGTGGTGGCCTGCGGCCCGCCGCCCAGCGACAGCACGGTGGCGAAACTGGCGAAGCAGAGCATAAAAATCAGCGCGGCGACCGGCGGGATCTGGCGGCGTAACCACGGCCACTCGACAAAACGGAAGAATGCCCAGCCGCGCATACCCAGTTGTGCGGCAAGCTGGCGCTGCTCGCCGGGGATCTGCTCCAGCGTTTGCAGCAGCAGGCGCGAGGCCATCGGCAAATTAAAAAAGACGTGTGCCAGCAAAATGCCCTGTAAACCATATGGCGAGAATGTCCACTCCAGACCAAGCGCGTGCCAGAGCGTTGCCAGCCAGCCCTGGCGGCCATACACGCTGAGAATGCCGAACACGGCGACCAGTACCGGCAGGATCAGCGTCATGGCGCACAGGCGCAGTAAGGCGAGACGGCCAGGAAAACGCCGCCGGTAGAGCGCGCGGGCAAGAAATATCGCCGGTATGACCGAGAGCAGCGCGGAGAGAAACGCTTGCCAGAAGGAGAAGCGCACCACATGCCACAGGTAGCTGTCCTGGAAAAAATCAGCCAGCCCGCTGGACGGGGCGTTTTGCCACAGGGCAAGAAAGGCTGCCAGCGCCACCGCCACCATCAATGTGGCAGCGGTGAGGCCGGGCTGCAGCCAGCCAGCAATCAGCGGCTGACGGCGCGTTGCCATGCATTAATCCAGGTTGCACGCTGGGACGCGACCTCCTGCGAAGAGTATTCCAGCGAGGTTTGCGGTTTCACCAGCTGGTCGAAGCCTGCAGGCAGCGTCACATTGGTGACCGGGTACATCCAGTTACCGCCCGGGATAGTGTTCTGGAACGCGGGCGAAACCATAAACTTGAGGAATTTTTCCGCCAGTTCCGGCTGTTTACTGGCAGCGGTGCGGGCGGCAACTTCTACCTGCAAATAGTGGCCTTCGCTGAAATTCGCCGCCGCGTAGTTATCTTTCTTCTCGGCAATAATGTGGTAAGCCGGAGAAGTGGTATAGCTCAGCACCAGGTCGCTTTCCCCTTTCAGGAACAGACCATAGGCTTCGCTCCAGCCTTTGGTGACGGTGACCGTTTTGGCCGCCAGTTTCTGCCACGCTTGCGGGGCGTTGTCGCCATAGACTTTCTGCATCCACAGTAGCAGGCCGAGGCCTGGCGTGCTGGTGCGCGGATCTTCGTAGATAACGCGCCATTTCTGATCGCTTTCGACCAGCTCTTTCAGGCTTTTGGGCGGGTTTTTCAGTTTGTTTTTATCGTAGACAAACGCGAACCAGCCGTAGTCGAACGGTACAAACGTGTCGTTCTTCCAGCCGCCAGGCACGTTAACCGCATCGGTGGCGACGCCGCTTTTGGCGAACAGTTTGGTTTGTGTCGCGGCTTCCAGCAGGTTGTTATCCAGCCCCAGCACCACGTCGGCTTTGCTGTTTTTGCCTTCCATGCGCAGGCGGTTAAGCAGCGAAACGCCATCTTCGAGTGCCACGAATTTCAGCTCGCAGTTGCAGTCGCTTTCAAAGGCTTTTTTTACCGCAGGCCCTGGCCCCCAGTCGGCAGAAAAGGAGTCGTAGGTGTAAACGGTCAGAACAGGTTTTGCAAAAGCAGGCGCTGCAATCAGCAGCAGGAACGGCAGTGATTTTTTTAACACTTTGCACCTCAAAATGGGTGGCAAAGGATTTTGAGAGGCAGCCTCAAATCCCTTCGCCGGCGTTATCCGGATCAGGTTCGACGGGTATTTTCTCAGCACACGCGCATGGCGTAGCACCCCGTTGAGAACGCCGCTATTGTAATGATTTGGTAAAAAATGCGAAAGCCTTATGGATCCGGTGGCGCAAACCAGGCGGATTTAAAGTCGAACCAGCCCAGCGTGTTCATGCGCAGCCCGCGCATGGTGCGCTGTCCCTGAATCCTCAGCCAGTGGTGGATCAGCGGTACGATGGCTTTACTGGCGAGCAACTGTTGCGACCAGACGGCAAGATTCATCTCCCCGTTGCGCCATTTTGCCGCATCTGCCTGCCAGTCGAGCGGAATACAGTGCTGTAGCAGCGGTACTTCGTAGAGGTTGGCGAACACCGAGAAATCCAGCGGCAGCGTGAAATTGGCGCTGTTAAGCCAGATATCGCTCCCGGCTTCGCCCCGATGCCACTCCTCGTAATCCACTTCCTGCACAATCAGCTTCACGCCGTGTTCGGCCAGCAGCGTGCTCATGGTACGTGACAGCGCTTCGTGCTCGTTATGTTCGCGATAGAACGTGAGCGTCAGGGTTTCCAGACCCGCTGGTTTTTCACCACTACCGGGGCGGGCATGGTGCCAGCGCGGCAGCAGACCGTAAGCCGGGAACCAGTAGCGTTGGTACTGCTCATTGGCGTGCCACAGCAGATTAGTGGGGGAGAGCACATGGCTGACCCACTCCCTGACCGCCGGGTTCGCGCCACGACTGGATCGCGCATCAAACAACAGGTAATAACAGCCCTCTTCGAGGCGGCTTTCCACCGCTTTTTCGCCGTCGGTTGGCCCCTCAAGCGTCAGGCCGCTGGTCGGTTCATCGCTCAGATCCGGCAACACCCAGACGTTGACTTCATCGATCAGGGCGCGAAAGCCGAAGTAGTCATCAAAGGCGTGGATTTTTAACTGATTAGTGGTATTGCGCGTCACGGCGTAAGGGCCAGTACCAATCGGCTGGCTGGCGAAGTTGCTTATCGTGTTCCATTCACGCGGCAAAATCATTGCCGGCACATGCCCCATCAACCACGGCAGCCAGTTATCCGGCTGGCTGAGATGGATATCCAGTGTCCAGGGCGTCGGCGAGATCACTTCGCGGATATGTGAGTAGAGCGGCAGAGCCGTGGCGCGCTCCAGCGATGCAATCACATCACTCATTTCCAGTTCGCGGCCGTGATGAAAATGAATGCCTGGGCGTAAATAAAATCGCCAGTGCAACGGGGAAATCAGCTTCCAGTGGTGGGCGATATCCGCTTCCAGTTCCCCGTTTTCCTCATTTATGCGCGTCAGCGCACTGAAGATTTGCCGTGCTATATGGGTTTCGGAACGACGTAATGCACTACCTGGCAGCAGGTTACGCAGTGGCCGGTAGTAAAGGACCCGCAGGATATGTCGCCCCTGGCGAAAGCTCCGGCCGAGATGCGAAACCAGCATCTGGCGCACGGCCTTTTTATCGCCGACCAGTTGCACCAGTTGATCGATGCGATCCTGCTCCAGCAGGTCTTCGGCGCGCTGTTGCTGGAGCGCAAGGCCGGTATATAGAAAGGTGAGCCGCGAACGTTTGCCACGGCCGGCTTCAGCATCCCAGGTCAGCCAGCCGCGCTCCTGCATGGTATTGAGCAGGGTGCGCATATGGCGGCGCGAACAGCTAAGCAGCTCCGCCAGCTCGTTAAGCGTCGTTTCTTGTGACTTCCCATCGCAGCATTGCCACAGACGGATGAACTGTTGTTGCAGGCGGCCGGACGACATAAAAGGGGAACTCCTGATAAAAACTCAGCAATTTATTAATCCCTATATTAAGCCAATACTTCTCTGCGATGAAAGCGAGGAGGTCATATGCTGAGATCATCCATACGACGGTTTTATCTGGACTATTTTCACGCCACGCAGGATGCGGGCTGGCTCGCCCGCCTGAGCGCACGGCAGCGCCTGAAAATGCTGGAAGAGCTGATGCAGTGGGAAGTGACAACGCCGGTCTCGAAAGACTGAATCGCCGAAATCATGTGTGACTGAGTATTAAGTGCGAATGCACCCGCCAGCAAAATGTTTTTTGCTGGCTTTTTTCGTTTTATGCTGACAGCCGCTTTTTACGCTTTCCCTTTTTGCCGTGCTAACAAGGAAATATTCATGCTCTGGTTAATGACGATGGGACGCCGCCTTAATGGCGTTTACGTCGCTTTTATGATCGTCGCCTTTATGATGGGAGTTGCCGGAGCGCTACAGGCACCGACGCTCAGCTTGTTCCTGAGCCGGGAAGTGGGCGCTGAGCCGTTCTGGGTTGGGCTGTTTTATACCGTCAACGCCATAGCCGGGATTGTGGTCAGCCTTGGGCTGGCAAAACGATCCGACAACCAGGGCGACAGGCGCAAACTGATCCTCTTTTGTTGCCTGATGGCGGTGGGCAATGCGCTGTTATTCGCCTTTAACCGCCACTATCTGACGCTTATCACCTGCGGTGTGCTGCTGGCCTCGCTGGCAAATACCGCCATGCCGCAGCTTTTCGCGCTGGCGCGTGAGTATGCGGACAGTTCTGCACGTGAAGTGGTGATGTTCAGTTCTGTCATGCGCGCACAACTCTCGCTGGCGTGGGTGATTGGCCCGCCGCTGGCGTTTATGCTGGCGCTTAATTACGGCTTTACCGCCATGTTTTCCATTGCCGCCGGGATTTTCGTTATCAGCCTGGTGCTGGTGGCGTTCTGGCTGCCTTCGGTGGCGCGTGTTGAACAGCCCGCCGACGTGGCGGTGACGCAGGTCAGCGGCTGGAGCGATAAAAATGTACGCATGCTGTTTATTGCCTCCACGCTGATGTGGACCTGCAACACCATGTACATCATTGATATGCCGCTGTGGATTAGCCTGGAATTAGGGCTACCCGACAAACTGGCCGGGATTTTAATGGGTACGGCGGCAGGGCTGGAGATCCCAGCGATGATCCTGGCGGGCTTTTTTGTCAAACGCATCGGTAAACGGCGCATGATGCTCACCGCGGTTGCGGCGGGTGTGTTGTTCTACATTGGCCTGATTTTTTTCCACAGCCAGACGGCGTTACTTTCCCTGCAACTGTTTAATGCGGTGTTTATCGGGATTATCGCCGGGATTGGCATGTTGTGGTTTCAGGATCTGATGCCTGGGCGGGCAGGTTCGGCGACCACGCTGTTTACCAACAGTATTTCGACCGGCGTGATCCTGGCCGGGGTGATCCAGGGCGCGCTGGCGCAAAGCTTTGGTCACGGCGCGGTTTATATCGGCATTGCGGTGATTTCAGTGCTGACGCTGTGGCTGACCAGCCGCGTTAAAGACGTATAAACGAAAAAAGGCCCGGAAACCGGGCCTGTTGTTGGCTAGCGCATAAAAGCGGGCTGTTTGTTTTCGTAAGCGGCGATGGCATCGTCGTGCTGTAACGTCAGACCGATGCTGTCCAGACCGTTCAGCATGCAGTGGCGGCGGAAGGCGTCAATCGAGAAGCTGTACGACTTTCCGCCCGCATTCACCACTTGCGCTTGCAGATCCACCTCAAAGCTAATGCCCGGGTTGTTCTGCACCAGCGTAAAGAGCTCATCCACTTCTTGATCGCTCAACGTTACCGGCAGCAGCTGGTTGTTAAAGCTGTTGCCGTAAAAGATGTCGGCGAAACTTGGCGCAATCACCACTTTGAAACCGTAATCGGTCAACGCCCACGGCGCGTGTTCACGTGACGAACCGCAGCCAAAGTTTTCCCGCGCCAGCAAAATCGATGCGCCTTTGTATTGTGGGAAATTCAGCACGAACTCCGGGTTCGGCTGTTGGCCTTTGTCATCCAGAAAACGCCAGTCGTTAAACAGATGGGCACCAAAACCGGTGCGCGTGACCTTCTGCAAAAACTGCTTCGGGATAATGGCGTCGGTATCCACATTCGCGGCATCCAGCGGAACGACCAGGCCGGTATGTTGGGTAAATTTCTCTGCCATGGTTGTTCTCCTTACAAGCTGCGAATATCAGCGAAATGACCGGTCACGGCGGCGGCGGCGGCCATCGCCGGGCTAACCAGATGCGTGCGCCCGCCGCGGCCCTGGCGGCCTTCAAAATTACGGTTACTGGTCGATGCGCAACGTTCACCCGGATTCAGGCGATCGTTATTCATGGCCAGGCACATGGAGCAGCCCGGCAAGCGCCATTCAAAACCGGCTTCAATAAAGATTTTGTCCAGACCTTCGGCTTCCGCCTGTGCTTT
The DNA here is from genome assembly GCF_000410515.1 of Enterobacter sp. R4-368. Lineage (NCBI taxonomy): Bacteria > Pseudomonadati > Pseudomonadota > Gammaproteobacteria > Enterobacterales > Enterobacteriaceae > Enterobacter > Enterobacter sp. R4-368. The sequence continues at coordinate 3,859,376 of NC_021500.1, forward strand.
CACCGGACCGGAGCCAGGCACAACCAGCGCCTGTACGCCCGGCGCGACTTTGCGCCCTTTGGCGATTTCCGCCGCTGCGCGCAGATCTTCAATGCGCGAGTTGGTGCAGGAGCCGATAAAGACTTTATCGATAGCCACTTCCGTTAACGGTACACCAGGTTTCAGCCCCATGTAGGCCAGTGCTTTTTCTGCTGAAGCGCGCTCAACCGGATCGGCGAACGAGGCCGGATCGGGAATGATATCGGTCACTGAAATAACCTGACCCGGATTGGTGCCCCAGGTTACCTGCGGGGCGATCTCTTCGGCCTGCAACGTAACTACGGTGTCGAAAACCGCACCTTCGTCGGTATGCAGGGTTTTCCAGTAGGCCACTGCATCATCGAAGTCTTTGCCCTTCGGCGCATGCAAACGACCTTTCACGTAGTTAAAGGTGGTTTCATCCGGGGCGACCAGGCCGGCTTTTGCGCCCATCTCAATCGCCATATTGCACAGCGTCATACGGCCTTCCATGCTCAGCGCACGGATAGCGTCACCGCAGAACTCAACCACGTGCCCGGTGCCGCCGGCGCTGCCGGTTTTACCAATGATCGCCAGCACGATATCTTTCGCGGTGATCCCCGGTGCGGCCGTGCCTTTGACTTCAATTTTCATGGTTTTGGCGCGACCCTGCTTCAGGGTTTGCGTCGCCAGAACGTGTTCCACTTCCGATGTACCGATACCGAAAGCCAGCGCGCCAAATGCGCCGTGGGTGGCGGTGTGGGAATCGCCACAAACGATGGTCATGCCCGGCAGGGTGATGCCCTGTTCCGGCCCCATTACGTGGACGATGCCCTGATACGGGTGGTTCAGGTCATACAGTTCAACGCCGAATTCGTTGCAGTTTTTGATCAACTCCTGCATCTGAATGCGCGCCATCTCGCCGGAAGCGTTGATGTCTTTAGTTTGTGTCGAGACGTTGTGATCCATCGTCGCGAAGGTTTTACCCGGCTGGCGCACCGGACGGTGGTGCGCGCGCAGCCCATCGAACGCCTGCGGTGATGTCACTTCATGCACCAGATGGCGGTCGATATACAACAGTGGGGTTTCGTTTGGCGCTTCATAGACCACATGGGCGTCAAATAACTTTTCGTACAAACTTTTAGCCATGATTACACCCCTTCAGCGACATAACGAGCGATGATGTCGCCCATCTCATCGGTACTGACAGCGGCGGCGCCACGGGCTAAGTCGCCGGTGCGCACGCCTTCTTCTAATGCACGATTGATAGCGCCTTCGATGGCGTCAGCCGCGTCGCCTGCATTCAGGCTGTAACGCAGCAGCAGCGCCAGCGACAGGATCTGCGCAATCGGGTTGGCGATATTTTTCCCGGCGATATCCGGCGCGGAGCCGCCTGCCGGTTCATACAGACCAAAACCTTGTTCGTTCAGGCTGGCGGAAGGCAGCATGCCCATCGAACCGGTGATCATGGCGCATTCGTCGGAAAGAATGTCGCCGAACAGGTTGGAACACAGCAGCACGTCAAACTGGGACGGATCTTTAATCAACTGCATGGTGGCGTTGTCGATATACATATGCGCCAGTTCAACGTCCGGGTATTCGCCCGCGATTTCGTTGACGATTTCGCGCCACAGCAGCGAGGTTTGCAGCACGTTGGCTTTATCAATCGAGTGGACTTTTTTGCGGCGTTTGCGCGCTGATTCAAACGCGATACGCGCAATGCGCTCGATTTCAAAACGGTGATAGATCTCGGTATCAAATGCTTTTTCATGCTGGCCGCTACCTTCGCGGCCTTTCGGTTGACCGAAGTAGATGCCGCCGGTCAGTTCGCGCACGCACAGAATGTCGAAACCGTTGGCGGCGATGTCTTCGCGCAGCGGACAGAATGCTTCCAGACCCTGATACAGTTTTGCCGGGCGCAAGTTACTGAACAGTTTGAAGTGTTTACGCAGCGGCAGCAACGCGCCTCGTTCCGGCTGCTGCGCCGGAGGCAGATTTTCCCATTTCGGACCGCCGACAGAACCGAACAGAATCGCATCGGCTTGTTCGCAGCCTTCAACCGTGGCCTGCGGCAGCGGGTTACCGTGACGATCGATGGCAATGCCGCCGACATCATAATGGCTGGTGGAAATACGCATACCAAAACGGTTACGTACGGCTTCCAGAACTTTCAGCGCTTGTGCCATTACTTCTGGACCGATACCGTCACCCGGCAACACAGCAATATGGTAATTCTTCGACATCACACGGTTTCCTTGTTGTTTTCTTTGTTCTGAGCCTGGCGTTGCAACTCTTTTTCGACTTCGGCGGCGCGCCAGATGTTGTTCAGTACATGCACCATGGCTTTGGCGGAGGATTCCACAATATCGGTCGCCAGACCGACGCCGTGGAAGCGGCGACCGTTGTAGTTCACCACGATATCAACCTGACCCAGCGCGTCTTTGCCCTGGCCTTTGGCGCTCAAATCGTATTTCACCAGTTCGATGTCATAGGCCGTCACACGGTTAATGGCCTGGTAGACCGCATCGACCGGGCCGTTGCCGTTGGCGGCTTCGGCTTTGATCTCTTCGCCACACGCCAGCTTCACAGACGCGGTGGCGATATCGTTGGAGCCGGACTGCACGCTGAAGTAATCCAGGCGGAAATGTTCTGGCTCTTCCTGCTGTTTATTAATGAATGCCAGCGCTTCCAGATCGTAATCAAAGACCTGGCCTTTTTTATCCGCCAGCTTCAGGAAAGCGTCGTACAGATTATCCAGGTTGTAATCGGCTTCTTTGTAGCCCATCTCTTCCATGCGGTGTTTCACCGCAGCGCGCCCGGAACGGGAGGTCAGGTTCAACTGAACCTGATTCAGACCGATGGATTCCGGGGTCATGATTTCGTAGTTTTCGCGGTTTTTCAGCACGCCGTCCTGGTGAATACCGGAGGAGTGGGCAAATGCGCCGGTGCCAACAATGGCTTTATTCGCCGGAATCGGCATATTGCAAATCTGGCTGACGGTCTGGCTGGTGCGCCAGATTTCATGGTGATTGATTTGGGTGTGCACGTTCATGATGTCTTTGCGCACTTTGATTGCCATGATCACCTCTTCCAGCGAGCAGTTACCGGCGCGTTCGCCGATACCGTTCATTGCGCCTTCTACCTGGCGTGCGCCGGCGTGTACTGCGGCGATGGCGTTGCCCACGGCCAAGCCTAAATCGTCGTGAGTGTGAACAGAGATAATGGCTTTATCGATATTTGGTACGCGTTCGTACAGACCGGAGATGATATTGGCGAACTCGAACGGCATGGTGTAACCCACGGTGTCCGGAATGTTGATGGTTTTCGCACCGGCATTGATGGCGGCTTCAACGACGCGCGCCAGATCGCCAATCGGGGTGCGACCTGCATCTTCACACGAGAACTCCACGTCGTCGGTATAGTTGCGAGCGCGTTTAACCATGTAAATGGCGCGTTCAATCACTTCATCCAGCGTGCTGCGCAGCTTGGTTGCGATATGCATTGGCGAGGTGGCAATGAATGTGTGGATACGGAACGCTTCGGCAACTTTTAACGACTCTGCTGCAACATCAATATCTTTTTCGACGCAGCGGGCGAGGGCGCAAACGCGGCTGTTTTTTACCTGGCGCGCAATGGTTTGTACGGATTCAAAATCGCCCGGGGAAGAGACCGGAAAACCCACTTCCATTACATCAACGCCCATACGCTCCAGCGCCAGGGCGATTTGCAGCTTCTCTTTCACGCTCAGGCTCGCCTGTAACGCCTGTTCACCATCACGTAATGTGGTATCGAAAATAACGACTTGCTGGCTCATGGTTTAGGTCCTTGTCTCTTAGGTCGCCTCGCTACGAGCATAAAAAAACCCGCGCCAAGGCGCGGGTTCTTAATCTTAACTGGAAGGACGATTCAACTCAGAATGTCGCCCACCGGTCTACCGCGCACGAGAGATGCGTTTAGTAGTAGTAGACCAGCGAAACCGACGTTGCGAATCATGAATCATGCTCCAGGTGAATGCGATATGCTTTTAGTGGTACTGGATACGTAAGTTAATGTCAACCCCTCGTCTGAAAAGCGTAGCTTAAGAGCGCCGATTATTTTGTTGCGCTTTAGTTAATAATTCTGCCTATACGATGGAAATACGTTTTTCATGCTTACGCATTACCGGTTGTATCTGGCGTTACGTAGTATTTAAAGTCTTCCGTAAAAGCGAAGTGAATAATCGAGTGATGGGTAAAGGAAAACAGCGATTGAGATATATTTTTATTGTGATTACAGAATGTTTGGTAAGGTAAAAATATATGAAGAACTCCCTTAATTTAAGATGAAAAAGTTAATTTTCATTCGCCTGGAAAATAAAACAGGAGCTTTATATATTCCTAATTTGTCACACCGTACTTCTAATAATGTTATATGCGTGATAAATCATCTTCCTGAATATTATTATTACGCAGGTCGAGGGAGCTCATGATGACGACGGATTGCAAAATACCTGGTGAAGATGTTTATAATCAGCATGTTAATGAAGAGGGGAAACCGCAGTTACGTTCTGTCGATCTCAATTTATTGACTGTTTTTGATGCAGTAATGCAGGAACAAAATATCACCCGCGCGGCACATGTTCTGGGAATGTCGCAACCCGCAGTAAGTAATGCTGTTGCGCGGCTTAAAGTCATGTTTAATGACGAACTTTTTGTTCGCTATGGGCGTGGGATCCAGCCAACGGCGCGCTCGTATCAACTTTTTGGTTCTATCCGCCAGGCGCTGCAATTGGTGCAAAATGAACTGCCCGGTTCCGGATTCGATCCGCTTAGTAGTGAACGTGTATTTAATCTGTGTGTTTGTAGCCCGCTGGATAATCTTTTAACGTCAGCGATTTACAATCGCGTAGAGAAAATTGCCCCCGGTATTAATTTAGTATTTAAATCCGATCTTAATCACAGCACCGAGCACCAGCTGCGTTATCAGGAAATTGAGTTTGTGATTGGCTACGAAGAGTTTCGCCGGCCTGAATTTTCATGTATCCCACTATTTAATGATGAAATGGTACTGGTCGTCAGCCATCAGCATCCCCGCCTCAATGCGCTCACCACAGAAAACGCCATCTTCAGAGAACAGCATGCGGTGGTTTCGCTGGACCGGTACGCGTCATTTAGCCAGCCATGGTATGACAGCGTAGATAAATGCAGTTGTATTGCTTATCAGGGGATGGCGCTGACCAGCGTATTAAGCGTGGTTTCGCAAACTCATCTGGTGGCGATTGCCCCGCGCTGGTTAGTGAAGACATTTGCTGAAGGGCTGGATTTAGCGATGCTGCCGCTCCCGTTAGATCTGAAGAGCCGCACATGTTACCTCTCCTGGCATGAAGCCGCAGGCAGAGATAAGGGCCATCAATGGATGGAAGAGCTTCTGGTGTCGGTGTGTAGCCATTAGCCAGTGGGCAGAATCATCCAGCGGTGAAAGCGTTTGGTTATTCTGCTCTGTTTTTTTCTGGCAGTATTTTATCCTGATTTACGTCTGTCGCAATGACAGACGATGTTGCAAAAATGGATCAATTACTGGACAACTTCGTATTCGGATGATGAATGGTCATCGTCTTTGCTTATCACAGATGTTTCCACCAATTCTGCGTTTCTGACGTCGTTTTTTCACTTTTGTACAGGCTTCACCGCAAGGGCTTGCTAATTGCCTGCCAGATTTTGAGCGGTTATGGTAACTGCCATTCATAATCAGAGTGCAGGGATTTCCTGTTCTGAACAGAGCGACAGCGCGGAAATGATTTTCGCCGTCAGTCGACAAACGTAAGCCTGGAGGCAAAGCATGGAGATGTTGTCTGGAGCCGAGATGGTCGTCCGATCGCTTATCGATCAAGGCGTAAAGAAAGTATTCGGCTATCCCGGAGGCGCGGTTCTTGATATCTACGATGCCCTGCATACCGTCGGCGGTATTGAACACGTGCTGGTTCGCCACGAACAGGCGGCGGTACATATGGCCGATGGCCTGGCGCGGGCGACGGGTGAAGTGGGCGTGGTCCTGGTAACTTCCGGCCCCGGCGCGACCAACGCCATTACCGGCATCGCTACGGCATATATGGATTCTATTCCGCTGGTGGTGCTCTCCGGTCAGGTTGCAACGTCGCTGATTGGCTATGATGCTTTCCAGGAGTGCGACATGGTGGGGATCTCCCGCCCGGTGGTAAAACACAGTTTTTTAGTCAAGCAAACGGAAGATATTCCCGGTGTATTAAAGAAAGCTTTCTGGCTTGCCGCCAGCGGTCGCCCTGGACCGGTAGTGGTGGATTTGCCGAAAGACATTATGAACCCGGCCAATAAGCTGCCTTACGTCTGGCCGGAATCCGTCAGCATGCGTTCCTATAACCCGACAACGCAGGGACATAAAGGCCAGATTAAGCGCGCTTTACAAACGCTGGCGGCGGCGAAAAAGCCGGTAGTCTATGTTGGCGGTGGCGCGATCAATTCAGCCTGTGAAGTACAACTACGCCAGCTTGCTGAAAAACTGAATTTACCGGTTGTCTCTTCATTGATGGGGCTGGGGGCATTTCCTGCTTCCCACCGACAGGCGCTCGGCATGCTGGGCATGCACGGGACTTACGAAGCCAATATGACGATGCACCATTCGGATGTCATCTTTGCCGTTGGCGTGCGTTTTGACGATCGCACCACCAACAATCTGGCGAAATATTGCCCGGATGCGACGGTGCTGCATATCGATATCGATCCGACGTCTATTTCCAAAACCGTGCAGGCAGATATTCCGATTGTTGGTGATGCGCGGCTGGTGCTGGAACAGATGCTGGAATTGCTGGATCAGGAAGCGTATCCGCAGCCGTTAGATGAGATTCGCGACTGGTGGCTGCGCATCGATCAATGGCGCGCCCGCCAGTGCCTGAAATACGATACCCAAAGTGAGAGCATTAAACCGCAGGCGGTGATCGAAGCGGCCTGGCGCCTGACGAAAGGTGAGGCTTACGTGACATCAGATGTCGGCCAACACCAGATGTTCGCCGCGCTTTACTACCGCTTTGATAAGCCGCGCCGCTGGATCAACTCTGGCGGGCTGGGCACGATGGGATTCGGTTTGCCTGCGGCGCTCGGCGTGAAGATGGCGTTGCCGGATGAGACGGTGATTTGCGTGACCGGCGATGGCAGTATCCAGATGAACATTCAGGAGCTTTCTACCGCTTTACAGTACGAATTGCCGGTGCTGGTGCTCAATCTGAACAACCGTTACCTGGGCATGGTGAAGCAGTGGCAGGACATGATTTATTCTGGTCGCCATTCGCAATCGTATATGGAATCACTACCTGATTTCGCCCGCCTGGCGGAAGCCTATGGCCATGTTGGGATCCGCATTACGCGCCCGGATGAGCTGGAAGCGAAACTCGCTGAAGCACTGGAACAGGTGAAGAATAATCGCCTGGTGTTTGTTGATGTTACCGTTGACGGTAGTGAACACGTTTATCCGATGCAGATCCGCGGTGGCGGTATGGATGAGATGTGGTTAAGCAAAACGGAGAGAACCTGATTATGCGCCGGATATTGTCTGTATTACTGGAAAATGAATCGGGCGCGTTATCGCGCGTGATTGGTTTGTTCTCTCAGCGGGGTTACAACATTGAAAGCCTGACTGTTGCGCCAACCGATGATCCGACGTTATCAAGAATGACGATCCAGACCGTTGGCGATCAGAAAGTGCTCGAACAGATCGAAAAGCAACTGCACAAACTGGTTGATGTTCTGCGTGTCAATGAATTGGGGCAGGGGGCGTACGTTGAGCGCGAGATCATGCTGGTGAAAATTCAGGCCAGCGGCTACGGGCGCGAAGAGGTGAAACGCAACGCGGAAATTTTCCGTGGGCAGATCATTGACGTTACCCCTTCTATTTATACGGTTCAGCTTGCCGGAACCAGCGACAAACTGGATGCGTTTCTGGCGACGATCCGCGATGTCGCAAAAATCGTTGAAGTCGCGCGGTCTGGCGTGGTGGGGTTGTCGCGCGGCGACAAAATCATGCGTTGATCGTGATCGTTCTCTCCATTTATCTGCCCGGCCTCTTACGCCGGGCTTTTTTTTGCGAAATCATACGGAACCCGATACGAAAGCGGTTGCCGCAGTGAGTATTCTGCGCTTAGATGTTATGGAAATTAGCCTATATCCCTAAAAAGGTTATGGAGTGCACTATTTTAAGGGGCAATTGTGAAACTGGATGAAATCGCCCGGCTAGCCGGCGTCTCACGAACCACGGCCAGCTACGTCATTAATGGTAAGGCGAAGCAGTATCGTGTCAGCGACAAAACCGTCGAGAAAGTGATGGCGGTTGTTCGTGAGCATAACTACCACCCGAACGCGGTGGCGGCTGGGCTGCGAGCAGGACGAACTCGCTCGATTGGGTTGGTTATCCCCGATCTTGAAAACACGAGCTACACGCGTATTGCCAACTATCTGGAGCGCCAGGCGCGTCAGCGCGGCTATCAGCTTTTGATTGCCTGCTCTGAAGATCAGCCTGACAACGAAATGCGTTGTATTGAACATTTGCTGCAACGGCAAGTGGACGCGATCATTGTATCCACTTCTCTGCCGCCGGAGCATCCGTTCTATCAACGGTGGGCGAATGACTCCTTCCCGATCGTCGCACTCGATCGTGCGCTGGATCGTGAACACTTCACCAGTGTCGTCGGTGCCGATCAGGATGATTCGGAAATGTTGGCGGAAGAGCTGCGTAAATTCCCGGCGGAGCGTGTGCTTTACCTTGGCGCTTTGCCGGAGTTATCGGTGAGCTTCCTGCGTGAGCAGGGCTTTCGCAGCGCGTGGAAAGACGATCCGCGCGAGGTTCAGTATCTCTACGCCAACAGTTATGAGCGGGAAGCCGCTGCGCAACTGTTTGAGAAATGGCTGGAAACCAACCCGATGCCGCAAGCAATGTTTATCACCTCGTTTGCCTTATTGCAGGGGGTGCTGGATGTGACGTTGCGTCGCGACGGCAAGTTGCCATCTGATTTGGCGATTGCCACCTTCGGCGATCATGAGTTGCTGGATTTCCTGCAATGCCCGGTGCTCGCGGTGGCGCAGCGTCATCGCGATGTGGCCGAACGCGTGCTGGAGATCGTGCTGGCAAGCCTTGATGAGCCACGCAAACCGAAAGCGGGGCTTAGCCGTATTCGCCGTAATCTTTACCGTCGCGGCATACTTAGCCGGGTATAGTTTCGGGTGAAAGGCAGCGACAGCTGCCTTTTTACTATTCATCTCTCACCTTTAATCAAATTATTGTTAAGACTCTCCTAAGATAAATCCTTAATTTCCCAATGGCTGCTGTTAATTTATTTTGCCCATTCCTTAAAAAACATTTTTAAAGGGTAATTGAGAAGTAACTTATCCCGGTTTTTGTATTGAATTGTTACATCTAAAAAAGGCCACGTGCATTGAATTAACGTCCATTTATCGCGTTAAGGTTTTATCATTGCGGAAGTGCCGCCGCGCTGTGCGTGCGTTGATGTAACTGGTGCTGTTAACTCTCTTCAATATGTCTTAAAATGCCGCCCGCGTCGCAAACTGACACTTTATATTTCGCGCGCAGAAATTGAATGGTTTTAAACGCGCGTGCGCATATTCTGTTTTTTTTCTTGCAAATATTCATGACGTTAATTTGCCTCGTAAGCTGAGCACTATTTCACCGACGCAGATATTCGCTGCGAATAAGGGATCTTTTGTTCTGGTTAGCCATTGCGCTGGCTTGACAAGCTTTTCCTCCGCTCCGTAAACTCCCTCAGTGGGGATTTGTGGGATAAAGTGGTGTAAAAGGGTCACCTGGGGGTGAATCGGAAATGTTCCGTGGAGCGACGTTAGTCAATCTCGACAGCAAAGGGCGGTTATCCGTTCCCACCCGATATCGGGATTTGCTGCAGGAGAATGCCTCCGGTCAAATGGTTTGCACCATTGACATCCGTCACTCATGCCTGCTGCTTTACCCTTTGCCCGAATGGGAAATTATCGAGCAAAAACTGTCGCGTCTGTCGAGCATGAACCCGCTCGAACGGCGCGTACAACGTTTGTTGCTGGGGCATGCCAGCGAGTGCCAGATGGATAGCGCCGGGCGCATTTTGATTGCGCCTGTTTTACGGCAACACGCCGGATTAACGAAAGAAGTGATGCTGGTCGGGCAGTTCAATAAATTTGAGCTGTGGGACGAAACGACCTGGTATCAACAGGTCAAGGAAGATATCGACGCTGAGCAATCGGGTTCCGAAGCGCTTTCGGATCGGTTGCAGGATTTGTCTCTGTAATGATGATGGAAAATTTTAAACACACGACGGTGCTGCTGGATGAGGCCGTTAACGGCCTGAATATTCGTCCGGATGGCATTTACATCGATGGCACTTTTGGTCGCGGTGGTCACTCGCGCTTGATCCTCTCCCAACTGGGAGCGGAAGGACGCTTGCTGGCGATCGATCGCGATCCGCAGGCGATTGCTGTAGCACAAACCATTGATGATCCCCGCTTCTCCATCATTCATGGTCCCTTTTCTGCGCTTGCTGATTATGTCAGCGAGCGCGACCTTATTGGCAAGATTGACGGCATTCTCCTCGATCTTGGCGTCTCTTCACCGCAGCTTGACGATCCGGAACGCGGCTTTTCCTTTATGCGTGATGGCCCGTTAGACATGCGTATGGATCCCACTCGCGGTCAGTCTGCCGCCGAATGGTTACAAACTGCTGATGAAGCCGACATCGCCTGGGTTTTAAAAACCTTTGGTGAAGAACGCTTTGCCAAACGTATTGCCCGCGCCATCGTCGAGCGCAACCGTCTCGATCCCATGACCCGCACCAAAGAGCTGGCGGAAGTGGTGGCGGCGGCAACGCCGGTGAAAGACAAATTCAAACATCCCGCGACCCGTACCTTCCAGGCGGTGCGCATTTGGGTGAACAGTGAACTGGAGGAGATAGAGCTGGCGCTAAAAAACTCGCTCGGCGTGCTTGCCCCGGGAGGGCGGCTTTCGATTATCAGCTTCCATTCACTGGAAGATCGCATTGTGAAACGCTTTATGCGTGAGCAAAGCCGTGGCCCGCAGGTTCCTGCCGGGTTGCCGATGACCGAAGAGCAACTCAGGAAACTGGGTGGCCGTCAGCTGCGAGCCTTAGGAAAGTTGATGCCGGGCGAAGAAGAAGTGGCTGAAAACCCACGTGCCCGTAGTTCAGTTCTGCGTATTGCAGAGAGGACGAACGCATGATCGGCAGAGTGACAGAGACCCTGAGCAAAGTGAAGGGATCGTTAGGAAGCAACGAGCGCCATGCTTTGCCTGGCGTGATCGGCGACGATCTTTTGCGATTTGGGAAACTGCCACTCTGCTTGTTCATTTGCATCATTATGACGGCAGTGACGGTGGTCACTACCGCCCATCACACGCGTTTATTAACCGCACAGCGTGAACAACTGGTTATTGAGCGCGACGCGCTGGATATCGAATGGCGCAACCTGATCCTTGAAGAGAATGCGCTCGGCGATCACAGCCGGGTTGAACGGATCGCCACAGAGAAGCTGCAAATGCAGCATGTCGATCCCTCACAGGAAAATATTGTGGTGCAGAAATAGAGATGAATAAGGAATCACGCAACGCATGAAAGCAGCGGCGAAAACGCTTAAACCGAAACGCCAGGAAGAACAGGCCAACTTTGTCAGTTGGCGTTTTGCGTTGCTTTGCGGTTGTATTCTGCTGGCACTGATGTTTCTGCTCGGACGCGTTGCCTACCTGCAAGTCGTCAATCCGGACATGCTGGTGCGTGAAGGGGATATGCGTTCCCTGCGTGTACAAGAAGTGGCGACGTCGCGCGGGATGATAACCGACCGTTCTGGCCGCCCGCTGGCGGTGAGTGTCCCGGTGAAAGCCATCTGGGCGGATCCGAAAGAGTTGCACGATGCGGGTGGTGTGACGCTCGATAATCGCTGGAAAGCGCTCTCTGACGCGCTGAATATGCCGCTCGACCAGCTTGCTTCACGCATCAATGCCAACCCGAAGATGCGCTTTATTTATCTTGCGCGTCAGGTTAACCCGGATCTCGGTGATTACATTAAAAAGCTGAAATTACCCGGGATTCATCTGCGTGAAGAGTCTCGCCGTTACTATCCATCCGGAGAAGTGACTGCTCACCTCATCGGTTTTACCAACGTCGACAGCCAGGGCATTGAAGGCGTTGAGAAGAGCTTTGATAAATGGCTCACCGGTCAGCCGGGCGAACGCATTGTGCGTAAAGACCGCTACGGGCGCGTGATAGAAGATATTTCGTCTACCGATAGCCAGGCGGCGCACAATCTCGCATTAAGTATTGATGAACGTTTGCAGGCGCTGGTCTATCGCGAGCTGAATAACGCCGTAGCGTTTAACAAAGCAGAGTCGGGCAGCGCTGTGCTGGTGGATGTGAACACCGGCGAAGTGCTGGCAATGGCCAACAGTCCTTCCTATAACCCAAACAACTTCACCGGCACATCGAAAGACGCGATGCGTAACCGCGCCATTACCGACGTATTTGAGCCGGGTTCCACCGTGAAACCGATGGTGGTTATGACCGCGTTACAGCGCGGCGTGGTGACGCCAAATACGGTGCTGAACACGGTGCCTTATCGTATTAACGGCCATGAAATCAAAGACGTGGCGCGATACAGCGAATTAACCCTCACCGGGGTCTTACAGAAGTCGAGTAACGTCGGTGTTTCTAAGCTGGCGTTAGCGATGCCCTCCTCAGCGTTAGTAGATACTTACTCACGTTTTGGCCTGGGAAAAACGACCAATTTGGGGATGGTCGGGGAACGCAGTGGCTTATTTCCTCAAAAACAACGGTGGTCTGACATAGAGAGGGCCACCTTCTCTTTCGGCTACGGGCTAATGGTAACGCCGTTACAGTTAGCGCGAGTCTACGCAACCATTGGCAGCTACGGCATCTACCGTCCGCTGTCGATCACCAAAGTTGATCCGCCAGTTCCGGGCGAACGCATCTTCAACGAATCCATTGTCCGTACCGTGGTGCACATGATGGAGAGCGTGGCGCTGCCAGGCGGTGGCGGTGTGAAAGCCGCCATCAAGGGTTATCGTATCGCGATTAAAACCGGTACGGCGAAAAAAGTCGGCCCCGATGGCCGCTATATCAATAAATACATTGCTTACACCGCTGGCGTCGCGCCTGCCAGCCGCCCGCGCTTTGCGCTGGTGGTGGTTATCAACGATCCGCAAGCGGGTAAATACTACGGTGGCGCCGTGTCCGCGCCGGTCTTTGGTGCCATCATGGGTGGCGTTCTGCGCACCATGAACATTGAACCGGATGCGCTGACCACGGGCGAAAAAAGTGAATTTGTAATTAATCAAGGCGAGGGATCAGGTGGCAGATCGTAATTTGCGCGACCTTCTCGCTCCGTGGGTGCCAATGCTACCTGCGCGAGCGCTACGAGAGATGACACTCGACAGCCGTGTGGCTGCCTCGGGCGATCTTTTTGTGGCAGTGGTCGGTCATCAGGCGGACGGGCGTCGATATATCCCGCAGGCGATTGCGCAAGGTGTTGCTGCCATTATTGCTGAAGCGAAAGATGAAGCGAATGACGGTGAAGTTCGTGAAATGCACGGCGTTCCGGTCATTTACCTCAGCCAGTTAAATGAGCGCCTTTCCGCGCTGGCAGGCCGTTTTTATGGTGAGCCTTCCGGGCAATTACGTCTTATCGGCGTAACCGGTACTAACGGTAAGACCACCACCACACAGTTACTGGCGCAGTGGAGTCAACTGCTTGGCGAAACCAGCGCGGTGATGGGCACGGTGGGCAACGGTCTGTTGGGTAACGTCGTACCGACGGAAAATACCACCGGATCTGCTGTCGACGTTCAGCATGTCATTGCCGGACTGGCGGCGCAAAACGCGACCTTTGCGGCGATGGAAGTCTCTTCCCATGGTCTGGTACAGCATCGCGTGGCGGCACTGAAATTTGCCGCCAGCGTGTTCACCAATTTAAGCCGCGATCACCTGGATTATCACGGTGATATGGCGAACTACGAAGCCGCGAAATGGCTGTTGTTCTCTTCACATCATTATGGTCAGGCGATCATTAATGCCGACGACGAAGTTGGCCGTCGCTGGCTGGCCAAATTACCGGACGCCGTTGCGGTATCGATGGAAGACAATATCAATCCGGACTGTCATGGTCGCTGGTTGAAAGCCGTGAGCGTTGATTATCACGACAGCGGTGCGACGATCTATTTCGACTCCTCATGGGGCGAAGGTGAAATTGAAAGCCGCCTGATGGGTGCGTTTAACGTCAGCAATCTGCTGCTGGCGCTGGCGACGTTGCTGGCGCTGGGTTACCCGCTGAGTGAACTGCTGAAAAGCGCATCACGTCTGCAACCAGTTTGCGGTCGTATGGAAGTGTTCAGCGCGCCGGGTAAACCCACCGTGGTGGTGGATTATGCCCATACGCCGGATGCGCTGGAAAAAGCGCTGCAGGCGGCGCGTCTGCACTGCACTGGCAAGCTGTGGTGCGTGTTTGGCTGTGGCGGCGATCGCGATAAAGGCAAACGTCCATTAATGGGCGCGATTGCTGAGCAGTTCTCTGATGTACCGGTGGTGACGGACGACAATCCGCGTACCGAGGAGCCGCGCGCCATTATTAATGACATCCTCGCGGGCATGCTGGATGCGGGTCAGGCTCGCGTGGTGGAAGGCCGGGCAGAAGCGGTGACCAATGCCATCATGCAAGCCAAAGAGAACGATGTCGTGCTGCTGGCCGGTAAAGGCCACGAAGATTATCAGATTGTGGGTACACGCCGTCTGGATTACTCCGACCGCGTCACCGCGGCGCGTTTGCTGGGGGTAGTAGCATGATTAGCGTAGCGCTGAGTCAACTTACCCGCACGCTGCACGCGGAACTGCACGGCCAGGATGTGGTGATTGAGGCGGTAACCAGCGACACACGTAAACTGACGCCGGGCTGCCTGTTTGTTGCGCTGAAAGGCGAGCGTTTTGATGCTCACGACTTCGCTGACAAAGCGAAAGAAGGGGGCGCGGGCGCGCTGCTGGTGAGCCGAAAACTGGATATCGACCTGCCGCAGTTAGTGGTGCAGGACACCCGCCAGGCTTTTGGCGAACTGGCTGCCTGGGTTCGCCAGCAAGTGCCAACGCGCGTGGTGGCGCTGACCGGTTCTTCCGGCAAGACGTCAGTGAAAGAGATGACCGCTGCCATTCTCAGCGAATGCGGCAATACGCTCTACACCGCCGGCAATCTTAACAATGATATCGGCGTGCCAATGACCTTGTTGCGCCTGACCAAAGAGCACCATTTTGCGGTGATTGAACTGGGGGCGAACCACCAGGGCGAAATCGCCTGGACTGTTAGCTTGACGCGCCCGGAAGCGGCGCTGGTCAATAACCTGGCGGCCGCGCATCTGGAAGGCTTTGGCTCGCTTGCCGGTGTGGCGAAAGCGAAAGGCGAAATCTACACCGGTCTGCCCGCTAACGGTATCGCCATTATGAATGCTGACAATAATGACTGGCTGAACTGGCAGAGCATCATTGGCGATCGCAAAGTCTGGCGCTTCTCACCCAACGCAGCGAACAGCGATTTTACCGCGACGAATGTGCATGTGACTTCACATGGCACTGAGTTCACGCTGCAAACCCCAACCGGCAATGTGGATGTCACTCTGCCACTGCCGGGTCGCCACAACATCGCCAATTCGCTGGCAGCAACGGCGCTGGCAATGGCGGTTGGCGCAAGCCTGGACGCGGTAAAACGCGGGCTGGCAAACCTGAAAGCCGTACCGGGGCGCTTATTCCCGGTGCAGTTGGGTGAAAACCAACTGCTGCTGGATGACACCTATAACGCCAACGTTGGTTCTATGACCGCGGCTGCCCATGTGTTGTCCGAAATGCCGGGTTACCGGGTGATGGTGGTTGGCGATATGGCCGAACTGGGTGATGAGAGCGAAGCGTGTCATATCCAGGTCGGTGAAGCGGCGAAAGCCGTCGGCATTGATAAAGTTCTGAGCGTCGGCACGTTGAGCAAAGCGTTGAGCAAAGCCAGCGGCGTAGGCGAGCATTTTAACGATAAAGCGGCAGTAACAGCGCGCTTAAAGGCGCTCATCGCTGAGCAGAAAATTATTACTATTTTGGTGAAAGGTTCACGTAGCTCCGCCATGGAAGAGGTGGTACGCGAATTACAGGAGAACGGGACATGTTAGTGTGGCTGGCCGAACATTTGGTCAAATATTATTCCGGCTTTAACGTCTTTTCCTATTTGACGTTTCGCGCCATTGTCAGCCTGCTGACCGCGCTCTTCATCTCCTTGTGGATGGGGCCGCGCATGATTGCCCGCTTGCAAAAACTCTCTTTTGGTCAGGTTGTACGTAACGACGGCCCGGAATCGCACTTCAGCAAACGCGGTACGCCGACGATGGGCGGGATCATGATCCTGACCGCGATTGTGGTTTCTGTTGTGCTATGGGCGTACCCATCCAACCCCTACGTCTGGTGTGTTCTTGTCGTGTTGGTGGGTTACGGTGCGATTGGCTTTGTCGATGACTACCGCAAAGTGGTGCGCAAAGACACCAAAGGCCTGATTGCACGCTGGAAGTATTTCTGGATGTCGGTTATCGCGCTGGGCGTAGCGTTTGCGCTCTATCTGGCGGGCAAAGATACCCCCGCGACCGAGCTGGTGGTGCCGTTCTTTAAAGATGTGATGCCGCAACTGGGCATGTTTTACATTCTGCTGGCTTATTTCGTGATTGTTGGCACCGGTAACGCGGTCAACCTGACGGATGGCCTGGATGGCCTGGCGATTATGCCGACGGTTTTCGTTGCCGGCGGTTTTGCGCTGGTGGCATGGGCGACCGGCAACATGAATTTTGCTAACTATCTGCACATTCCTTATCTGCGTCATGCAGGGGAACTGGTGATTGTCTGTACGGCGATTGTCGGCGCTGGGTTAGGGTTCTTGTGGTTTAACACCTATCCGGCACAGGTTTTTATGGGCGATGTCGGTTCACTGGCGCTGGGCGGCGCGCTGGGCATTATCGCCGTGCTGCTGCGCCAGGAGTTCCTGCTGGTGATCATGGGCGGGGTGTTTGTGGTGGAAACACTGTCGGTCATTTTGCAGGTTGGTTCATTCAAACTGCGCGGCCAACGTATTTTCCGTATGGCGCCGATTCATCACCACTATGAACTGAAAGGCTGGCCGGAACCGCGCGTGATCGTGCGCTTCTGGATTATTTCGCTGATGCTGGTGCTGATTGGCCTGGCAACGCTGAAGGTACGTTAATCATGGCTGATTACCAGGGTAAAAAAGTCGTCATCATCGGTTTGGGTCTCACAGGCCTTTCCTGCGTGGACTTTTTCCTCGCACGCGGTGTCACACCGCGTGTGATGGATACGCGCGTTTCTCCGCCGGGGCTGGACAAGCTGCCGGAGGCGGTGGAGCGCCATCTTGGTAGTCTTAACGATGACTGGTTGCTGGCCGCCGATCTGGTTGTTGCGAGCCCAGGCATCGCGCTGGCGCATCCTTCTTTGAGCGCGGCGGCAGACGCTGGCGTTGAGATTGTTGGCGATATCGAGCTGTTTTGCCGTGAAGCGCAGGCACCGGTTATCGCGATTACCGGTTCCAACGGCAAAAGTACCGTGACCAAGCTGGTCGGGGAGATGGCCGAAGCTGCCGGGGTGAACGTCGGGGTCGGCGGTAATATCGGTCTGCCAGCGTTGATGCTCCTCGACGATGCGCGCGAACTTTATGTGCTGGAGCTTTCCAGCTTCCAGCTGGAAACCACCTCCAGCCTGCACGCGGCGGCGGCCACCATCCTGAACGTCACGGAAGATCATATGGATCGCTATCCGTTTGGGTTGCAGCAATATCGTGCTGCCAAGCTGCGCGTCTATGAAAACGCGAAAGTGTGTGTCGTGAATGCTGATGACGCATTGACGATGCCGGTACGCGGCGCGGATGAACGTTGTGTCAGTTTTGGCGTTGATGTCGGCGATTACCACTTAAACCGCCAACAGGGTGAAACCTGGCTGCGCGTGAAAGGTGAGAAAGTGCTGAATGTGGCTGAGATGAAACTGAGCGGCCAGCACAACTACACCAACGCGCTGGCAGCGCTGGCGTTGGCGGATGCCGTCGGTTTACCGCGCGCCAGCAGTCTGAAAGCGCTGACGACATTTACCGGACTGGCGCACCGCTTCCAGCTGGCGCTGGAGCATAACGGCGTGCGCTGGATCAACGACTCGAAAGCAACGAATGTCGGTAGTACCGAAGCGGCGCTGAACGGCCTGCATGTCGACGGTACACTGCATTTGCTGCTCGGCGGTGACGGGAAATCGGCAGATTTCTCCCCGTTGAAGCGTTACCTGAGCGGCGATCGTATTCGTCTTTACTGCTTCGGCCGTGACGGCGCGGAGCTGGCGGCGCTGCGCCCGGAAATCGCGGAACAAACCGAGACAATGGATCAGGCCATGCGGCTCATCGCGACACGTGTACAGCCGGGCGATATGGTGCTGTTGTCACCCGCTTGCGCCAGCCTCGATCAGTTTAAAAATTTTGAACAACGGGGTGATGTCTTTACCCGTCTGGCGCAGGAGTTAGGCTGATGCGTTTAACGCTCCCCCGCCCAAGAATGCCGCGCCTGCCAGGATTGAGTATCCTGGCCTGGTTGTTTACGGCGTTAAAAGGCTGGGTCATGGGCTCGCGACAGAAGGACACTGATAGCCTGGTCATGTATGACCGCACGCTGCTGTGGCTGACGTTGGGCCTTGCGGCAATCGGCTTTATCATGGTGACGTCGGCGTCGATGCCAGTTGGACAGCGTCTGACGGACGATCCCTTCTTCTTTGCCAAGCGTCACGCGCTGTATCTGTTCCTGGCGTTTTGTATGTCGATGGTGACATTGCGGCTGCCAATGGATTTCTGGCAAAAATACAGCTCAGCAATGCTGATCGCCGCGATCATCATGCTGCTGGTGGTGCTGGTTGTGGGGAGTTCGATCAACGGGGCATCGCGCTGGATTGACCTCGGGCTGATGCGTTTCCAGCCAGCGGAGTTCACCAAGCTGTCGCTGTTCTGCTATCTGGCGAACTACCTGGTGCGCAAAGTAGACGAAGTGCGAAACAACCTGCGCGGCTTCTTAAAACCGATGGGCGTGATCCTGGTGCTGGCGGTGTTGTTACTGGCGCAGCCGGACCTTGGTACGGTGGTTGTACTGTTTATCACCACGCTGGCGATGCTGTTCCTGGCGGGGGCGAAGTTGTGGCAGTTCATCGCCATTATCGGGATGGGTATTTCCGCAGTGGTACTGCTGATCCTTGCCGAACCTTATCGTATTCGCCGCGTAACGTCGTTCTGGAACCCGTGGGAAGATCCCTTTGGTAGCGGTTATCAGCTTACCCAGTCATTAATGGCGTTTGGCCGCGGTGAATTGTGGGGCCAGGGCTTAGGTAATTCGATTCAGAAACTTGAGTATCTGCCGGAAGCGCACACCGACTTTATCTTCTCCATTATCGGCGAAGAACTCGGTTATATCGGTGTGGTAGTGGCACTTTTAATGGTATTCTTCGTCGCTTTCCGCGCCATGTCTATCGGGCGTAAAGCGCTGGAAATCGATCATCGTTTTTCTGGTTTTCTGGCCTGCTCAATAGGTATCTGGTTTAGCTTCCAGGCGCTGGTTAACGTTGGTGCGGCGGCGGGTATGTTGCCGACCAAAGGGTTAACGCTGCCGCTTATCAGTTACGGTGGTTCCAGTTTATTAATTATGTCAGTGGCGATTACGCTGCTGCTACGCATAGATTATGAAACGCGTCTGGAGAAAGCCCAGGCGTTTACTCGAGGTGTGTGATGAGTGGTCAACCAAAGCGGTTAATGGTGATGGCAGGCGGTACCGGCGGGCATATATTCCCCGGTCTTGCGGTCGCGCACCATTTAATGGATCAGGGCTGGCAAGTGCGCTGGCTCGGAACCGCCGATCGCATGGAGGCTGATCTGGTGCCGAAGCACGGCATTGAGATCGATTTCATCCGCATCTCTGGTCTGCGCGGCAAAGGTATTAAGGCGCAGTTGCTGGCGCCGGTGCGTATCTTCAATGCCTGGCGTCAGGCGCGCGCCATTATGCAACGCTTTAAGCCTGATGTGGTGCTGGGGATGGGCGGCTATGTTTCCGGTCCCGGCGGGCTCGCGGCCTGGTCGCTTGGTATTCCGGTGGTGCTGCATGAGCAAAACGGCATTGCCGGTTTGACCAACAAATGGCTGGCGAAAATCGCCACCAAAGTGATGCAGGCATTTCCGGGCGCTTTCCCGACAGCGGAAGTGGTGGGGAACCCGGTGCGTGTCGATGTGTTGGCGCTGCCGCTGCCACAGCAACGTTTGCCCGGTCGTGAAGGCCCGGTGCGGGTGTTGGTTGTTGGTGGTTCGCAAGGCGCGCGCGTACTTAACCAGACGATGCCGCAGGTTGCGTCAAAGTTAGGGGCCGCGGTCACTATCTGGCATCAGAGCGGGAAAGGTGCCCAGCAGGAGGTTGAGCGAGCTTATGCAAGCGCTGGCGAACCTCAGCATAAAGTTACTGAGTTTATTGACGATATGGCACAAGCCTATGCGTGGGCGGATGTGGTGGTGTGCCGCTCTGGGGCGTTGACGGTTAGCGAGATCGCCGCAGCAGGTTTACCGGCGCTGTTTGTACCGTTCCAGCACAAAGACCGGCAGCAGTACTGGAATGCCTTGCCGCTGGAAAAAGCGGGCGCGGCGAAGATTCTGGAGCAACCGCAATTCACCGTAGATGCGGTGGCTGCAACGCTCGCGGGCTGGAACCGCGAAGCATTACTGGAGATGGCCGAACGCGCGCGCGCAGCAGCGATCCCGGATGCGACCGAACGGGTGGCAAACGAAGTGAGCCTGGCAGCTCAGGCATAAATACTGGCGACGCCTTTTGCGTCGCGCAAATTTAAGTAGTCGATGGCGTTTAGAGAATGAATACACAAGAACTGGCGAAACTGCGTTCAATCGTGCCCGAGATGCGTCGCGTCCGGCACATTCACTTTGTCGGCATTGGCGGTGCTGGCATGGGCGGTATTGCCGAAGTGCTGGCCAACGAAGGCTACCAGATTAGCGGCTCCGATTTGGCGCCCAATCCGGTTACGCAGCAATTGACGTCGCTTGGCGCCACGATTTATTTCAACCACCGCCCGGAAAACGTAAGCGATGCGAGCGTAGTGGTGGTTTCCAGCGCGATCTCAGCCGATAACCCGGAAATCGTCGCGGCACATGAAGCGCGCATTCCGGTGATCCGCCGTGCAGAGATGCTGGCGGAATTAATGCGTTTTCGCCACGGCATTGCCATTGCTGGTACGCACGGCAAAACGACCACCACCGCGATGGTGGCAAGTATTTATGCAGAAGCCGGGTTGGACCCGACTTTTGTTAATGGTGGCCTGGTTAAAGCCGCTGGCGTGCATGCGCGCCTGGGGCACAGCCGTTACCTGATTGCTGAAGCGGACGAGAGCGATGCCTCGTTCCTGCATCTGCAACCGATGGTGGCGATTGTCACCAATATCGAAGCTGACCACATGGATACCTACCAGGGCGACTTCGAGAATTTAAAAACGACCTTTATCAACTTCCTGCACAACCTGCCGTTCTATGGCCGTGCGGTGATGTGCGTCGACGATCCGGTGATTCGGGAGCTGTTGCCGCGTGTAGGTCGCCAGATTACGACCTACGGCTTTAGCGATGATGCGGATGTTCGCGTGGAAAACTACCGCCAGGTTGGTCCGCAAGGGCACTTTACGCTGGTGCGCCAGGATAAACCGGAACTGCGCGTGACGCTGAATGCGCCTGGTCGCCATAACGCGTTAAACGCGGCGGCGGCTGTTGCGGTAGCGACGGAAGAGGGGATCGAAGATGACGCGATCCTGCGCGCGCTGGAAAGCTTCCAGGGCACAGGCCGCCGTTTCGACTTCCTCGGTGAATACCCGCTGCAAGATGTAAACGGTAAAGCCGGTACCGCGATGCTGGTTGACGATTATGGTCACCATCCGACAGAAGTGGACGCCACTATCAAAGCAGCGCGTGCAGGCTGGCCGGATAAAAACCTGGTGATGCTGTTTCAGCCGCACCGTTATACGCGTACTCGCGATCTGTATGACGATTTTGCCAATGTGCTGACCCAGGTGGATTCGCTGTTGATGCTGGAAGTTTATCCGGCGGGCGAAGCAGCGATCCCTGGCGCAGATAGCCGTTCTCTGTGCCGCACTATTCGCGGACGCGGCAAGATCGATCCGATTCTGGTCTCCGATCCGGCGCAGGTTGCCGCGATGCTGGCTCCGGTGCTGACCGGTAACGATCTGATCCTGATCCAGGGTGCCGGTAACGTCGGGAAGATTGCGCGCAGCCTGGCCGAGAGCAAACTGAAACCGCAGGCTGTGGAGGAGGAGCGCCGTGGCTGAGAAAGTAGCGGTTCTGCTGGGCGGAACCTCCGCCGAGCGTGACGTTTCGCTTAATTCCGGTGCAGCGGTGCTGGCAGGTTTGCGTGAAGGCGGTGTTGATGCGCATGGTGTGGATCCGCGCGATGTGGATGTCACCCGCCTGAAAGAGATGGGGTTCAGTAAAGCGTTTATCGCCCTGCATGGCCGCGGCGGCGAAGATGGTACTCTGCAGGGGCTGCTGGAATTAATTGATATTCCCTACACCGGAAGCGGTGTGATGGCCTCGGCGATTTCGATGGATAAATGGCGCAGCAAGCTGTTGTGGCAAGGGGCAGGGTTGCCCGTCGCGCCGTGGGTAGCACTGACGCGCGGCGAATTTGAATCAGGCCTGAAAATTATTGATATTCAACGGATTGAGGTGCTGGGGTTACCTGTTATTGTCAAGCCCAGCCGCGAAGGCTCAAGCGTCGGGATGTCAAAGGTCGATAAAAAAGAAGAACTGCATGCAGCATTAGCGCTTGCATTTCAACATGATGATGAAGTTCTGATCGAAAAATGGCTCTGTGGGCCGGAATTTACCGTCGCATTGCTTGGAAATGAAATTTTACCGTCGATTCGTATTCAACCGGCGGGAATCTTCTATGATTATGAGGCGAAATATCTCTCTGATGAGACGAAGTATTTTTGCCCATCAGGTCTGGAAGCGGACAATGAAGCAGCATTACAAGCCCTGGCGCGTGAAGCCTGGCAAATTTTAGGCTGTCGTGGCTGGGGCCGTATTGATGTCATGCTGGACAGCGATGGACAGTTTTATTTGCTGGAAGCGAACACGTCGCCAGGAATGACCAGCCATAGTCTGGTGCCGATGGCGGCACGTCAGGCGGGGCTGAGTTTCTCCCAGTTAGTTGTTCGCATTCTGGAATTGGCGGAGTGATATGTCACAGGCTGCGCTGAACACGCGAAACCGCGAAGCGGAGGCTGTTAAAATCTCCCGCCGCAACAATGGAACGCGTCTTGCAGGTATCCTATTCCTGCTGACGGTGCTGTGCACTGTGTTGGTGAGTGGCTGGGTGGTACTGGGCTGGATGGACGACGCGCAGCGTTTGCCGTTATCAAAGCTGGTGTTGACAGGCGATCGCCATTACACCCGCAACGATGATATTCGCCAGTCTATTTTGGCGTTGGGCGCGCCCGGCACGTTTATGACGCAGGACGTTAATATCATTCAAAGCCAGATAGAACGTCTGCCCTGGATCAAGCAGGCGAGCGTCAGAAAACAGTGGCCAGACGAATTGAAGATTCATCTGGTTGAATATGTGCCCATTGCACGGTGGAATGATCAACATATGGTCGATGTGGACGGCAACGCATTTAGCGTGCCGGCCGAACGTACCAGTAAACAGGTTTTACCGATGTTGTACGGCCCTGAAGGGAGTGAAAGCGAAGTATTACAGGGCTACCGTGACATGGGGCAAGTGCTGGCAAAGGATAAATTCACGTTAAAAGAGGCGGCGATGACCGCGCGGCGTTCATGGCAAGTAACGCTCAGCAATGACATCAAGCTTAATCTGGGCCGTGGCGATACGATGAAACGTCTGGCGCGCTTTGTGGAACTCTACCCGGTGCTCCAGCAACAGGCGCAAACGGATGGCAAAGAGATTAGCTACGTGGATTTACGCTATGACTCAGGTGCGGCCGTAGGCTGGAAAGCGGCCCCTGTTCAGGAACCGAATCAGCAGCAAAATCAGGCACAACAGAATCAGGCACAGGCAGAGCAACAATGATCAAGGCGACGGACAGAAAACTGGTAGTAGGACTGGAGATTGGCACCGCGAAGGTCGCCGCTTTAGTAGGGGAAGTTCTGCCCGACGGTATTGTGAATATCATTGGCGTAGGCAGTTGTCCGTCTCGTGGGATGGATAAAGGCGGAGTGAACGATCTGGAATCGGTGGTGAAATGCGTTCAGCGCGCTATCGATCAGGCTGAATTGATGGCCGATTGCCAGATTTCATCGGTCTACCTTGCGCTCTCGGGGAAACATATTAGCTGTCAGAACGAAATTGGTATGGTGCCGATTTCGGAAGAAGAAGTTACGCAGGAAGATGTGGAAAACGTGGTGCATACGGCTAAATCGGTCCGCGTGCGCGATGAACACCGTGTTTTACATGTGATTCCGCAGGAGTACGCTATCGACTACCAGGAAGGGATCAAAAACCCGGTAGGTCTGTCCGGCGTACGCATGCAGGCGAAAGTGCATTTGATTACTTGCCATAACGACATGGCGAAAAACATCGTTAAAGCCGTTGAACGATGTGGTTTGAAAGTTGACCAACTTATTTTTGCCGGACTGGCTTCCAGCTACTCCGTGCTGACTGAAGATGAACGTGAGCTGGGTGTCTGCGTTGTCGACATCGGCGGTGGTACAATGGATATGGCGGTTTATACCGGCGGTGCGCTGCGTCATACCAAAGTTATCCCTTATGCCGGGAACGTGGTAACCAGCGACATTGCCTATGCCTTTGGTACACCGCCGAGCGATGCAGAGGCGATTAAAGTTCGCCATGGTTGTGCGCTGGGGTCGCTGGTTGGCAAAGACGAGAGCGTTGAGGTGCCGAGTGTCGGCGGCCGTCCGCCGCGTAGCCTGCAGCGTCAGACGCTGGCAGACGTTATCGAGCCGCGCTACACCGAGCTGCTCAACCTGGTGAACGACGAAATTTTGCAGTTACAAGAACAGCTTCGCCAACAAGGTGTGAAGCATCATTTGGCGGCGGGGATTGTGTTGACTGGCGGTGCTGCGCAAATGGAAGGCCTGGCGGCCTGCGCGCAGCGCGTGTTCCATACACAGGTGCGTATTGGTGCGCCGCTCAATATTACTGGCTTAACGGATTACGCCCAGGAGCCGTATTATTCAACGGCGGTGGGGCTGCTGCACTACGGGAAAGAGACCCATTTAAGTGGTGAAGCAGAAGTTGAAAAACGCGTGTCAGTGGGTTCGTGGTTCAAAAGAATCAACAGCTGGCTGCGAAAAGAGTTTTAATTTTTTTCAGAGACCGTAGAGAATTAGCGGTTTCAGGCGACAGGCACAACGGAGAGAGATTATGTTTGAACCGATGGAATTAACCAACGACGCGGTGATTAAAGTCATCGGCGTCGGTGGCGGCGGCGGTAACGCCGTAGAGCATATGGTGCGCGAGCGCATCGAAGGGGTTGAGTTCTTCGCGGTGAATACCGACGCGCAGGCGTTGCGTAAAACAGCGGTGGGGCAAACCATTCAGATCGGTGGTGGTATCACCAAAGGTCTGGGCGCTGGGGCAAACCCTGAAGTTGGCCGTAACGCGGCGGAAGAGGATCGTGAAGCGCTGCGCGCTGCGCTGGAAGGTGCTGACATGGTCTTTATCGCAGCGGGAATGGGCGGCGGTACCGGTACCGGTGCGGCACCTGTAGTGGCTGAAGTTGCAAAAGATCTGGGTATCCTGACCGTTGCTGTCGTGACCAAGCCTTTCAATTTTGAAGGCAAGAAGCGTATGGCATTTGCGGAGCAGGGGATTACTGAGCTGTCCAAGCATGTGGACTCGCTGATTACCATCCCTAACGACAAACTGCTGAAAGTGCTGGGTCGTGGTATTTCTTTGCTGGACGCATTTGGTGCGGCGAACGATGTTCTGAAAGGCGCAGTGCAGGGTATTGCCGAGCTGATTACGCGCCCGGGTCTGATGAACGTCGACTTTGCTGACGTGCGTACTGTGATGTCCGAAATGGGCTACGCGATGATGGGTTCTGGCGTTGCCAGCGGCGAAGATCGCGCGGAAGAAGCGGCCGAAATGGCGATTTCCAGCCCGCTGCTGGAAGATATCGATCTGTCTGGTGCGCGAGGCGTGCTGGTTAACATTACGGCGGGCTTTGACCTGCGTCTGGATGAGTTCGAGACTGTGGGTAACACTATCCGTGCGTTTGCATCGGATAACGCAACCGTGGTTATCGGTACTTCCCTTGACCCGGATATGAATGACGAACTGCGTGTTACTGTTGTTGCGACCGGTATCGGTATGGACAAGCGTCCGGAAATTACCCTGGTCACCAATAAACAAGCGCAGCAGCCGGTAATGGATCGCTATCAGCAGCACGGCATGCAGCCGATGCAGCAGGAGCAGAAACCAGCGAAAGTGGTTAACGACAATACGCCGCAGACCACCAAAGAGCCTGATTATCTGGATATTCCAGCGTTTTTGCGTAAACAAGCCGATTAAGAATTTGCTGGAAGTTGGGCTTCGTCGCTCTTTGTGCTAAACTGGCCGTCTGATTGTGTTATACAATTTGGATGGATTGGTAATTAGGCGAGATTATACGATGATCAAACAAAGGACACTTAAACGTATCGTTCAGGCGACTGGTGTCGGTTTACATACCGGCAAAAAAGTCACACTGACGTTGCGCCCTGCGCCGGCAAATACCGGGGTCATCTATCGTCGCACTGACTTAAATCCACCGGTAGACTTCCCGGCTGATGCTAAATCTGTGCGTGATACAATGCTCTGTACTTGTCTGGTCAACGAGCATGACGTGCGGATTTCCACCGTTGAGCACTTGAATGCTGCTCTGGCGGGTTTAGGCATCGACAACATTATTGTTGAAGTTGACGCGCCGGAAATTCCGATTATGGATGGCAGTGCAGCACCATTCGTTTACCTGCTGCTGGATGCAGGGCTCGAAGAGCTGAACAGCGCCAAAAAATTTGTTCGCATCAAAGAAACGGTGCGCGTTGAAGACGGTGACAAGTGGGCTGAGTTCAAACCGCATAACGGTTTCACACTCGACTTCACCATCGACTTTAACCACCCGGCAATTGATGCCAGTACGCAACGTTACGCAATGAACTTCTCTGCCGACGCGTTTATGCGCCAGATTAGTCGCGCGCGTACTTTCGGTTTCATGCGTGATATCGAATACCTCCAGTCTCGTGGACTGTGCCTGGGCGGTAGCTTCGATTGTGCCATCGTAGTTGATGATTATCGCGTACTGAACGAAGACGGCCTGCGTTTCGAAGATGAATTTGTTCGCCACAAAATGCTGGATGCCATTGGCGATCTGTTCATGTGTGGTCACAATATTATTGGTGCATTTACCGCTTATAAATCTGGTCATGCGCTGAATAATAAACTGTTGCAGGCTGTTCTGGCGAAACAGGAAGCTTGGGAATATGTCACTTTCGAAGACGAAGCAGAACTGCCGCTGGCATTCAAAGCCCCGTCAATGGTTCTGGCGTAACGCCATAACCTCAAAATCGACTGGTTAACCTGGCACTCTCTCCGGTCAGGGAAACCAGTCGTTTTTATTTGTGCATTTCATCAAAAACGCCGGTGCGCGGATTAAATTCAAAACCTTTCTCCCGCTTTTTTTAGCGCGACTGCTGCTTTCCTGTCCAGTTTTCTGCCTTGCTATGCCCGAATACTGCTGTGGCGTGATGGCTTTAGTGGTAAGATTTGGGGCGCAAAACGACATACACTGACGCATTTTGAGACAGGTGTGATTTTAGGGTGGAGCAAGTGAGCGGAATACTGACGCGCTGGCGACAATTTGGCAGACGCTATTTCTGGCCGCATCTCTTATTAGGGATGGTCGCGGCGAGTTTTGGTTTGCCTGCACTTGCCTGCAATACAGAAACCGCTCAGCCAGCACGCGAAACGACCCGCAATCACGATAACGCCAGCGCGGTCAATTTCAGCAGCTTTGCCTTGCTGGAAGCCAAACGTCGTCCGAATTTCACCGTCGACTACTGGCACCAACATGCCATTCGCACCGTTATTCGCCACCTTTCGTTCGCCATGGTACCGCAAGCGCTGCCGGTGGCAACGGAAGAGCCGTTGCCGATTCAGGCACACCATCTTGCTTTGCTGGACACGCTCAGCGCGCTGCTGACGCTGGAAAGTAAGCCGCCAGCAATTGTTCGTCTTGCAGCCCAAACCACCTTCGTACCGCATACCGCGTTTCGCGTTTCCACCTGGATAAGCCAGGTACAAGGTATCCGCGCCGGGCCTCAGCGTCTCAGCTAAAAAAACGAGTCTTTTTATCCATTTTTTAGCTCCGTAAAACGGGGCGCTTGAGATTTTTATTATGCTTACCAATTTGTTAACTAAAGTATTCGGTAGTCGTAACGATCGTACGCTGCGTCGCATGCGTAAAACTGTTGCCCAGATTAACGCCATGGAACCGGCGATGGAGCAGCTCAGCGATGACGAGCTGAAAGGTAAAACTGCTGAGTTTCGCGCGCGTCTGGAAAAAGGCGAGAGCGTAGATAGCCTGCTGCCAGAAGCGTTCGCCGTCGTGCGAGAAGCGAGTAAACGCGTGTTCGGCATGCGCCATTTCGACGTGCAGCTGCTGGGCGGTATGGTGCTTAACGATCGCTGTATTGCAGAGATGCGTACCGGTGAAGGTAAAACATTAACCGCAACATTGCCGGCCTACCTGAACGCCCTGAGCGGTAAAGGCGTGCACGTCGTAACGGTGAACGACTATCTGGCGCAACGTGACGCCGAAAATAACCGTCCACTGTTTGAATTCCTCGGCCTGAGCGTTGGCATCAACCTGCCGGGCATGCCGTCTGTCGCTAAGCGCGAAGCCTACGCCGCTGACATTACTTACGGTACAAACAACGAATATGGCTTCGATTACCTGCGCGATAACATGGCGTTCAGCCCTGAAGAACGCGTGCAACGTAAACTGCACTACGCACTGGTGGATGAGGTCGACTCCATCCTGATCGATGAAGCGCGTACTCCGCTGATCATCTCTGGTCCGGCGGAAGACAGCTCCGATCTGTATAAAAAAGTGAACAAAATCATCCCGCATCTGATTCGTCAGGAGAAAGAAGATTCTGACACTTTCCAGGGTGAAGGCCACTTCTCCGTAGACGAGAAAGCGCGTCAGGTTACCCTGACCGAACGTGGTCTGGTGCTGATTGAAGAGCTGCTGGTAAAAGAAGGCATCATGGAAGAAGGCGAGTCGCTCTACTCTCCTGCGAATATCATGCTGATGCACCACGTCACTGCTGCTCTGCGTGCCCACGCGCTGTTTACCCGCGATGTTGACTACATCGTGAAAGATGGCGAAGTCATTATCGTTGATGAACACACCGGGCGTACCATGCAGGGTCGTCGCTGGTCCGATGGTCTGCACCAGGCCGTTGAAGCCAAAGAAGGCGTGGAAATCCAGAATGAAAACCAGACTCTGGCTTCGATCACCTTCCAGAACTATTTCCGCCTGTATGAAAAACTCGCCGGGATGACCGGTACTGCGGATACCGAAGCGTTCGAATTCAGTTCAATCTATAAACTGGATACCGTTGTCGTTCCGACTAACCGCCCAATGATCCGTAAAGATATGCCGGATCTGGTCTATATGACTGAAGCGGAAAAAATTCAGGCGATTATCGAAGACATTAAAGAGCGTACAGCTAAAGGACAGCCAGTGCTGGTGGGGACTATCTCCATCGAAAAATCAGAAGTTGTGTCCAATGAGCTGACAAAAGCGGGAATCAAACACAACGTTCTGAACGCCAAATTCCACGCCAAAGAAGCAGATATCGTGGCGCAAGCGGGATACACCGGTGCGGTGACCATTGCGACGAACATGGCCGGTCGTGGTACGGATATCGTGCTGGGCGGGAGCTGGCAGGCTGAGCTGGCTGAGATCGAAGATCCAACGCCTGAGCAAATCGCCAAAGTGAAAGCCGACTGGCAGGTGCGTCACGATGCAGTGCTGGCGGCGGGCGGCCTGCACATTATCGGTACTGAGCGTCACGAATCACGCCGTATCGATAACCAGTTGCGTGGTCGTTCTGGTCGTCAGGGTGATGCGGGTTCCTCCCGTTTCTACCTCTCCATGGAAGATGCGCTGATGCGTATTTTTGCCTCCGACCGTGTTTCCGGCATGATGCGTAAGCTGGGGATGAAGCCGGGTGAAGCGATTGAACACCCGTGGGTCACCAAAGCCATTGCCAACGCCCAGCGTAAAGTGGAAAGCCGCAACTTTGACATTCGTAAGCAACTGCTGGAATACGATGATGTGGCCAACGATCAGCGTCGCGCGATTTACACCCAGCGTAACGAATTGCTGGACGTATCTGATGTTAGCGAAACGATTACCAGCATTCGTGAAGATGTCTTTAAAGCGACTATTGATGGCCATATTCCACCGCAGTCTCTGGAAGAGATGTGGGATGTTCCTGGTCTGCAGGAACGTCTGAAAAACGACTTCGATCTCGACCTGCCGATCGCAGAATGGCTGGATAAAGAGCCGGATCTGCATGAAGAAACGCTGCGTGAACGTATTCTGCAAAGCGCGGTTGAAACCTATCAGCGCAAAGAGGAAGTTGTTGGCGCAGAGATGATGCGTCACTTCGAAAAAGGCGTAATGCTGCAAACGCTTGATTCCTTGTGGAAAGAGCACCTGGCGGCGATGGATTATCTGCGTCAGGGTATCCACCTGCGTGGTTATGCGCAAAAAGATCCGAAGCAGGAATATAAGCGTGAATCTTTCGCCATGTTTGCTGCGATGCTGGAGTCGCTGAAATACGAAGTCATCAGCACGCTGAGTAAGGTACAGGTGCGTATGCCGGAAGAAGTGGAAGAGATGGAGCAGCAGCGCCGTCAGGAAGCTGAACGTCTGGCGCAGATGCAGCAACTGAGCCACCAGGATGACGAATCCGCCGCTGCGGCAGAACTTGCCGCACAAACTGGCGAACGCAAAGTAGGGCGCAACGATCCGTGCCCGTGTGGTTCCGGTAAAAAATACAAACAGTGCCACGGGCGTCTGGCATAACGCGTTAATAATAATTACGAAGGCGCAGATATCTGCGCCTTTTTTATGGGATCTGCAGAATGAAAATACTCAACATCGCCGTAGGGATCATCCGTAATCCGCAAGGAGAAATCTTTATTACCCGGCGAGCCGCCGATGCGCATATGGCAAATAAACTGGAATTCCCCGGCGGCAAGATTGAAGCCGGTGAAACCCCTGAGCAGGCCATGATCCGCGAATTACAGGAAGAAGTGGGTATAACACCTGTTGAAGCGGTACTGTTTGATAAGCTGGAATATCAGTTCCCGGATCGCCATATCACGTTGTGGTTCTGGCTGGTAGAGCGCTGGGAAGGGCAGCCCTGGGGTAAAGAGGGACAACCAGGCGAGTGGATAGCGCAGGATAAGCTGAATGCGGAAGATTTCCCGCCGGCGAATGAACCCGTTATTACCAGGCTGGCGCAGCGCTAAGCAACACGCCAGCTGGTTTGTTGGCGATTACGGCTGCTCTTCACTCCAGTCATCGCTGTCGGAGAGATCGCCTGAACTTGGAATACGCTTCTCTTCTGCAGCCCATTCGCCTAAGTCAATAAGCTGGCAG
This sequence comes from Enterobacter sp. R4-368, assembly GCF_000410515.1. NCBI lineage: Bacteria > Pseudomonadati > Pseudomonadota > Gammaproteobacteria > Enterobacterales > Enterobacteriaceae > Enterobacter > Enterobacter sp. R4-368. The sequence goes on from NC_021500.1 coordinate 3,891,207, forward strand.
CGTTTGGAGCAAAAGGGGCGAAACGGGCTTTCTTCACCCCAGACCACAGATTTGCCGCAGGTTGGGCAGTTAACCATCGTAGCTTCAGTCATTACAGAACTCCTTAACAGCAGGCCAGTTCAAAATCAAGCCGCTCCGGTACCAGGCCGTTTTCGCTGTCGAGGGGCATAAAACGTATAGCAAAGCGGCTCTTATGGCCGGAAATTTGTGGATATAAACGCTCTTTCAAAGGCAATTGCAGGCGCAGCAGGTCGGCATCTTCGCCATTATCCTGGTAAAAACCATTCAGGCTGGTCTGGCGACGAAATGGTGCAGCGTTGCGAATAAGATCAAGGATCAGCGATAGCGTTGCGCGCAGCGGTTCAAGGCTTGCAAGCCATATTTCGATTTGCGCATCGCGCTGTTCTTGGGGTAAGTGCAGCCACATATGCAACGTGGGCAAATCGAAACTACAACATCCGCCGGGGATACTCAGGCGCTGGCGCACCAGCCCAATCAGGCGATCTTCACGTAATAACTGACCGATGCGTGGTGCGGTCATCAACACAGCGCCGCTCTCTTTCAACTGCTGGCGGATAGCCTCAATACGATTGAGATCAACGCCGGGCACTTCGCTCCAGGCGCGCAGTTTACGTTGCTGACGCTCCAGCTCTTTCAGTAATTCAGTGCGGGTATCGCCCCGCTCAAACACATCCAGCAATTCACCTACGTTGCGGAAAAAGTGCAGCGCGTCTGCGTGATCGCTCACCGGTAAATGAACCGAAAGTTGTTGCAGTAAAAACTCAACGCGCAGCCAGGTACGCATCTTTTCATTAAGCGGATGTTCAAAAAGGATGTGGGTGTGCATTACGGTTTTTCCTGTGATACGGCCTGCGAAGCATAACGTAGATAGGCTGCATGCAGGCGGGCAACATCCGATGCTATCGCATCTGGTGCGCCATTATTGTCAATAACATCATCCGCGATGGCAAGTCGCGCTTCACGCGTGGCCTGAGCCGTGAGAATTTTTTCTGCATGTTCTCGGCTGACACCATCGCGCTGCATGGTGCGTAAAATTTGTGTCTCAACCGGGACGTCGACGACTAAAACGCGATCGGCTTTATCATAAAGCTGGTTTTCCACCAGCAACGGAACAACCCACAGTACATAAGGTGACGTCGCTTGCGCAATCTGGTGCTGGGTCAGTTTTTGAATAAGCGGGTGGAGCAAACCGTTTAGCCATGCTTTATCGGCTGGGGATGCAAAAATATGTTCGCGCAACAAACGACGATTCAGTGATCCGTCCTTGAGCAGCATTTCAGCGCCGAAATGTCCGACAATGGCGCGTAATGCTTCGGTTCCGGGTTCCACAACCTGACGTGCGATAATATCCGCGTCGATAACATTAACACCCAATGCAGCAAAGGCATTTGCCACGGTGCTTTTACCGCTGCCGATGCCGCCAGTTAACGCGACCGTATACCCCATAACACTTAGTCCTAAAATAGCCTGCCATTCACCACTCTGCGTCTTTTTTCCTGCTTTCGTAACGGTATTTTGCCATCTCTGATAAGAGAAAAACGCAAAAGTGCTAATATAATTATTAAATTATTCAGTTAGTTGTGATTAAAGCAAGCGACAATGAAATCAATTAACCCAAACTTGCCTGTTCACCAGGTAAATTTATAGGATTGTAGCGTAAAAAAAGAGAATTTCGCAGTCTTGCACGGTCCTTATTAGCGCGTATGATAGCGTCACTGGAGTTGTGAGTTTGTCATGTCGCCATTAACCCCAGGAATCTGCACACATGCGTATTGAAGAAGATCTGAAATTAGGTTTCAAAGACGTTCTTATCCGCCCTAAACGTTCTACCCTCAAAAGCCGTTCCGATGTTGAACTGGAGCGCAAATTCACATTTAAACATTCCGGGATGAACTGGTCCGGCGTACCCGTTATCGCTGCCAATATGGATACCGTTGGCACGTTCGCGATGGCGAAAGCGTTGGCGTCCTTCGATATTCTTACCGCTGTACACAAACACTACTCTGTTGAAGACTGGAAAGCCTTTATTCAGCGTGAGTCTGCAGATGTGCTGCGTCATGTGATGGTTTCTACTGGCACATCCGATGCCGATTTCGAAAAAACCAAACAGATCCTCGCGTTACATGCAGATCTGAATTTTGTCTGCATCGATGTGGCGAACGGTTACTCAGAACATTTCGTGCAGTTCGTTGCTAAAGCACGTGAAGCCTGGCCGAATAAAACTATCTGTGCCGGTAACGTCGTCACGGGTGAAATGTGTGAGGAACTCATTCTTTCCGGCGCCGACATCGTGAAAGTGGGTATCGGCCCGGGTTCTGTGTGCACCACTCGCGTAAAAACCGGCGTCGGTTACCCTCAGTTGTCTGCGGTGATCGAGTGTGCCGATGCGGCTCACGGCCTCGGGGGGCAGATTGTCAGTGACGGTGGCTGTACCGTACCTGGCGATGTGGCGAAAGCTTTCGGCGGCGGCGCGGATTTCGTTATGCTCGGCGGTATGCTGGCGGGTCATGAAGAGAGCGGTGGAACCATCGTTGAAGAAAACGGTGAGAAATACATGCTTTTCTATGGCATGAGCTCCGAATCCGCCATGAATCGCCACGTTGGTGGTGTTGCAGGTTACCGCGCGGCGGAAGGCAAAACCGTGAAGCTGACGTTGCGTGGCCCGGTGGAAAATACCGCACGCGATATCCTCGGTGGTTTGCGTTCAGCCTGTACTTATGTTGGCGCTTCCCGCCTGAAAGAGCTGACCAAACGCACCACCTTTATCCGCGTTCAGGAGCAGGAAAACCGCGTTTTCAATAGCCTCTGACGAGTTTGCAGGCGCACAGCGTTGCGCCTGCATTATCCGCCACCACTCATCGCATCTCCCAGATGAAAGATGGGCAAATACATTGCCACAACTAATACCCCGATAATAAGCCCAGTAACCACCAGTAATAGCGGTTCCAGCACTGCGGCCAGACCATCAGCCTGACGCTGGGTTTGTTCGCTATGATGCCGGGCCAGATTCTCCAGCATGCTGTCCAGCGCGCCAGAAACTTCCCCTGTGCGAACCAACTGAATGCACAATGGTGGGAATTCACCACTCTGTTGTAACGCTGCCGAAATAGCCGCACCCTGAGTAATTTCCTGATGCGCGCGTTGCAGCACCGCCTGCCAGTAAGGGCAGGAGAGAGTTTCCCGTACGCTCTCCAGCCCTTGCAAAAACGCGATCCCCGCACGCTGTGTCAGTGCCAGGACGGTAAATATCTGGCTCAGGCGCTGGCCACGAAGCAGCGGGCCAATGATCGGGCTTGCCAGTAGTAACCGCTGCCGATGGCGTTGCCAGCCTGTATGGTTGCGCAGCATCCGTAAAACACCGCTTGTTAATAATGCGCACACCATTAAGGGCAGTGCCGCTTGCTGCATGATCGCAGCACCCGCAATGACACCTCGCGTCAGCATCGGCAGCGGGGTATTGAATGTCCGGTAAATGGCGGTGAATTCCGGTAGTACCAGATAGATCATGGCCAGCACCACGACGGCAGTCAGTGCGAGGATGATTAACGGATAGCGCAGCGCTTTTTTCACTTTCAGTGTTAACTCTCGCTGCGCTTTTTGCTGGCTGGCGAGTTTAAAGCAGCACTCATCCAGCTTGCCGGTTAATTCACCGGTGCGAATCATTGCCAGCCAGAGCGGTGGAAACACTTCTGGCCATTGGCGCAGTGCAGCGGAGAAGGTTTCACCCTGCTCCAGCGCTTGTGCCAGATGATGTAACAATGCGCGCCACTGCTTTGCAGGATGCTGTTCAGCCAGAAGTTGTAACCCTTCCGGCAACGTGAGTCCTGCCCGCAGTAAGGTTGCCAGTTGATGAAGTAACTGGCTGCTGTGTTCCGGCTTCCAGAGTGCGCGCCGTATGACGCAGCGCTTTATCGCAAGCGGATGAATTTGCTGTTGGTTCAACAGCAACAGTGTGCTGGTGCGGTTTTCGCTCCAGAACAACCCACTTTGCAGTTCACCGCTTTTTTCGAGCCCGGACCATTGCCAGAGTTGTTTACTTGCCATCAGGGAAACCCAATATGCGTACCAGCTCCTCGAGCGTGGTCAGCCCTTGTTCAACGGCGAGGCAGCCATGCTGAAAAAGCGTAGTCATCCCCCCTGCGCGTGCCCGCTGTTCGATCTCATCCGCGCTGAGATCGCTGGCGATGGCCTGGCGAACGTCCGGGGTGATGGCGAGTACTTCGAATAACGCGACGCGTCCATAGAAACCGTGATAGCACTGCTCACAACCTTCGGCGCGCCAGCGAGGCAGCGGGCGCGGCCACAGATTGTCGGGCAAATGGATATTTTCCACTCCCAGCTTGCGGCAATGCGGGCACAGTTTTCTCACCAGCCGCTGTGCGACAACCAACGAAAGCGCGGAAGAGATCATCCAGCGCGCAACCCCCATTTGCTGAATGCGCACCAGCGTTTCGCTGGTCGAGTTGGTGTGCAATGTCGACAGCACCAGGTGGCCGGTTTGTGCGGCTTTGATGGCGATTTCCGCCGTTTCGCCATCGCGGATTTCGCCGACCATGATGATATCGGGATCCTGGCGCAGTAAGGCGCGCAGCACACTTTGAAAGGTCAACCCGGCACGCGGGTTTATCTGCGTCTGATTCAAACCGTTCAGCGGGATCTCGACCGGATCTTCAACGCTACAGATGTTGACCTCCTGCTTGTTACGCGCCTGAAGTGCGCTGTATAGCGTTACTGTTTTACCACTGCCGGTAGGCCCGGTGACCAGCAACAGCCCCTGTGGTTGCGCCAGCGCGTTATTAAAGAGCGCCATTTGCGTTTCCGTCATACCAAGGGCGGCGATCTCCAGCGCCTGGTTAACCTGGTGCAAAAGCCGTAAGACGACTTTTTCGCCGTGGCGGCAGGGCAGGGTTGCGATACGAAACGAAACAGACTGCCCTGACAACTCGACATTGAACTGTCCATCCTGCGGGAGACGTCGTTCGGCGATATCAAGGTTACCGAGCACTTTTAGCCTTGCTGTCAGGGTGCTGGCAAGTGTGCCGGGGAGCGGCGTTAAAGCATGCAGTACCCCGTCAACACGCAGGCGAATGACATACTGGGTTTCGCCGGGCTCAAAATGGATGTCGGAAGCGCGTAGCATCAGTGCCTGTTGCAGCGTGTGGTTTAAAATTTCTACCGCAGAGCCGCTCTCTTCTTTGGGCTCTTGTATTACCGGTACTGGGGGCTGCGCGGTTACCTGCTGGTGCTTATCCATCTGTTCCGGTGTCCAGCAGCGGATATCGATGCGTTTTTGCACCGCGAATTGCAGCGATTCCATCAGCTCTGTGCTGGGGCTATCCACAACGGCAATAGTGAGCACATCGATTTCGTTATTGAGCACAACCGCATTGTGGCGCTGGCAGAGCGCGATAAGTTTGTCCTCTTTCATTGCTGCTCCTTAGCGTCCGGTACGGAAAACATCTTCGCAAGCCTGTTGCAGTGCGCTATCCGCTTGCGTATTGCATGTGCGCGTCCAACCCTGCATCCCCTCGGCACTGTTCCACTGTGGCGTCATGACCACACTCAGCCCGTTCAGGCTCTCTTGCCCGGTCAGCGTGACGATGCCTTTTGCAACGCTCATGGCAGAAACATATCGCGTGGTTGTCGGCGCGGGGATGCCATTACTGCTGGCATCGCAGGTATCTAAGCCACCGCGCTCCAGCGCGCATAACTCGATTGCGGTGCGATAGGGAACATAGGCTTGCAGCATGTCGGTTAGCGCGGCTTTACGCAGGTAGTTTTGGTAGGCAGGAATACCGATAGCGCTCAAAATGGCAATGATGCCAATAACCACCATCAGCTCAATTAAGGTGAATCCTTGCTGTCTGTTCATAAACGGCTCCTTGTTTTGAGCCGCTACTCTGTCAGCGCCTGGACTGGCTGGCGAGACGCAAAAAGAAGAGTGGGAAAGAGGCTTCCAGCGTTGTTGATGAAATTGCAGTTCACAACAAAAAAGGTGCGAGTTAGCACGCAAAAAAAACGGGCCTGTGGCCCGTTCAAAAGTGAGGACTAACGAAAGCGCATTGACAGATCGAGCGCGCGAACATGTTTGGTGAGTGCCCCGACCGAGATGTAATCAACACCGGTTTCGGCGTATTCGCGCAGGGTTTCCTGCGTCACGTTGCCGGAAACTTCCAGCCGTGCCTGACCATGGGTACGCTTCACGGCTTCGCGCATTTGTTCAGTGGCGAAGTTATCCAGCATGATGATGTCCGCGCCGGCTTTCAGGGCGTCATCCAGCTCTTCCAGCGATTCCACCTCGACTTCAACCGGCACATCCGGATGCATCCAGAAGGCTTGCTCAACAGCCTTACGTACAGAACCCGCAGCGATAATGTGGTTCTCTTTGATGAGGAATGCATCGGATAGACCCAGCCGGTGGTTCGCGCCGCCACCGCATAGCACCGCGTATTTCAGGGCGGTGCGCAGCCCCGGCAGCGTTTTGCGGGTATCCAGCAGCTGTGTTTTAGTACCGCTGAGTAGATCCACATAGCGGCGTACTTCGCTGGCGACACCGGAAAGTGTCTGGACAAAATTGAGCGCGGTACGCTCGCCGGTCAACAACACGCGCGAAGGGCCTTCAAGCTCAAATAGCGGCTGGTTAGCGTGAATCACGTCGCCATCCGCGACATGCCAGGTGATGGCGACATCATCGCCCGCCAGTTGAATAAAGACCTCTTCAACCCAGCGCTTGCCGCAGAATACGCCGTCTTCACGGGTGATGATCACCGCATGAGAGCGGTTCTCTGGCGGTAACAATTGTGCGGTAATGTCGTTATTTGCATCGACTTCTCCACCCAGGTCTTCACGCAGGGCCTGAGCCACGGCGGCGGGGATATCCAGCTCGATGCGTTCGAGCAGCGCGTCACGTCGGTGATCGGGGTTATAGCGGCGAGGCGGCATGATAAACTCCAAAAAGGGTAACGAATCACAAAGTTAGGTGATGTCCTGCTGGCAACGCCATTACGGGACACAGTGCAAACATGCTACTCTGAAGCGTGTTTCAGCACCATCCTCTATAAGGAGTTCCTTATGCAGTTACGCAAGGGCTGGCTGGTTGAGGCGCGGCATGTGCCGTCTCCCCATTTTGATTGCCGCCCGGACGATGAACAGCCTTCATTACTGGTGGTACATAATATTAGCTTGCCCCCCGGTAAATTTGGCGGCCCGTGGATAGACGCGCTGTTCACCGGCACGCTGGATGCCAGCGCCGATCCGTTCTTCGAAGAGATTGTTCATCTGCGCGTTTCCGCACACTGCCTGATTCGCCGTGATGGCGAGATTGTGCAGTATGTGCCTTTTGATAAACGCGCCTGGCATGCAGGCGTCTCTTCGTATCATGGGCGGGAACGCTGTAACGACTTTTCCATTGGTATCGAGCTTGAGGGCACCGATCATCTGCCTTATACCGATGCGCAATACCGCCAGCTGGCGGCAGTGACACGAACGGTGATTGAGCTTTACCCGTCGATTGCCGACAATATGACCGGGCATAGCGATATCGCCCCCGAACGCAAGACCGATCCCGGGCCGGCTTTTGATTGGGCGAGATTTCGTGCGCTGGTTGCCGGTATGTCAGAAAAGGAGATGCCATGACGTTATTCACCCTGTTGCTGGTATTAGCAGCAGAACGGCTGTTTAAACTGGGCGAGCACTGGCAACTGGATCATCGGATGGAAGTGCTGTTCCGGCGGGTAAAACACTACTCCATGTTCAGGACGTTGCTGATGACCGCGCTGGCGATGCTGGTCACCTTCCTGATTTTGCGCGCATTGTATGGGCTGTTTTTCAATGTTCCGCTGCTGGTGGTGTGGATTTTGCTCGGCGTGTTGTGTATCGGCGCGGGTAAAGTGCGGCTGCACTATCACGCCTATCTGAAAGCGGCAGCGCGCAATGACGCACATGCCCACACGGCAATGGCGAATGAGCTGACGCTGATCCACGGCGTGCCGCCAGGCTGCGACGAGCGCGAGTTTCTGCGCGAGCTGCAAAACGCGCTGGTATGGATCAACTTCCGTTTTTATCTCGCGCCAATGTTCTGGTTTATCGTCGGTGCGTCGTGGGGACCCGTGTTGCTGGTCGGTTACGCCTCATTGCGTGCGTGGCAATACTGGCTGGCGCGTTACAAAACGCCAAACGAGCGTCAGCAGTCTGGCATTGACGCCATTTTGCATCTGCTGGATTGGATACCGGTGCGCCTCGCGGGTGTGGTCTACGCGCTGGTCGGACACGGTGAAAAAGCGCTCCCGGCCTGGTTTGCGTCGTTGGGCGATCGCCATACTTCACAATACCAGGTGCTGACGCGTCTTGCGCAGTTCTCGCTGGCGCGCGAGCCGCACACCGATAAAGTCGAAACGCCGAAAGCCGCTGTCTCAATGGCGAAAAAAACGTCGCTGGTGCTGGTGGTCGTGGTGGCGCTGTTAACGATTTACGGCACGCTGATTTAACCGCGTGCCGCAGTATCACTGATTATCCGCTGCCGGGATGCCGAAATCGGGCATCCCGTTTTCTTGCCAGCGAATTGTTTTCAGGCGGGTATGGCGATTGGGATCGTAAAGCGGATCGCCTTCAATTTCGGTGTAATTCCGTGCGTGATAGACCAGCACATCTTCCCCTTCCGGCGTTTGCGTAAAACTGTTGTGCCCCGGGCCGTACTGGTGGTTTTCATAACTGGTTTTAAACACCGGCTGCGGCGATTTATGCCAGTTTTTGGGATCCTGCGGGTTGGCGGTGATATCGATCCACAACAAGCCCATACAGTAATTTTCGTCGGTGGCGCTGGCGGAATAACTCACAAAGAGTTTATCGCCGTGGAACAATACCGCCGGGCCTTCATTGACCAGAAAACCACGACACTCCCAGTCAAATTCCGGTTTGCTTAACATTACCGGTTCGCCTTTCAGCGTCCACGGGTTTTCCATTTCCGCCAGGTAGAGGTTGGAGTTCCCGGCAATATGCGGCGCTTTTTGCGCCCATAAATACCAGCGTTTCCCCTGATGCTCAAAGGTGGTGGCATCGAGCGCAAAGGTATCGAAAGGCGTTTTTACCTGGCCTTTTTCGACCCAGCGACCGCAGAGCGGATCGGCATCCGCGCACTCCAGAACGAACATGCGGTGCTGGAACATATTCAGCGCATCCAGCGCTTTGGTCCAGGTCGCGGCAAAGTAGAGATACCATTTGCCATCAATGTGATGCAGCTCCGGTGCCCAGATAAGCTCGCTCATCGGGCCGCTTTGCGGTTTGCGCCAGACTACCACGCCCTCGGCATCCCGCAGGCCTTCCAGCGTACTGGCGCGGCGGATCTCCAGCCGGTCATATTCCGGCACCGAGGCAACGAAGTAATACTCGCCTTGATGGCGCAGGATAAACGGGTCAGCGCGCTGTTCAATAAACGGGTTCGGCCAGTTTTCCATTATGCATTCCTTACGTTATCGCCCGCCGGTAAATGCTGATTTTCGGTCAGTTCATGGTAGTTGACGCGGCGTTTTTCCAGATCCGCCTGAATCTGTTTCATCAATTCACGGTCGACTTTCAGTAAGCGCACCACGCCTGCGGTGATCAGGTAGCCGACGCCCGGAATAATGGTAAACAGCAGCATGATGCCGTTAATGGCGCTGGCGCTTTGCTGTTTGGCTCCGGCGTCATAGCCATACCAGGAGAGCAGGAAACCGACCATCGCCCCGGCAACTGCCAGCCCCACTTTCAGGAAGAACAGGTTGCCGGAGAAGCTCATACCGGTAATGCGTTTGCCGGTTTTCCACTCGCCGTAATCATCGACATCCGCCATCAGCGACCAGTGCAGCGGGGAAGGGATCTGATGCAGAATGTTCAGCAGGAAGTAGAGCACCACAATCAGCACCGTGGCGTGCGGGTCAAAGAAGTAAAAGGCGCAGGAGAAGACCGCCAGCACGATATTGGTCCAGAAGAAGACTTTCAGTTTACACCAGCGGTCGGTCAGCACTTTTGCCAGCATACTGCCGAGCATCATGCCGACCACGCCAAGGCTAATAAACATCGTCGCGAAATGGGTGCTTTCCCCCATCACCCAGGTGACGTAATACATGGTGGCCGCCATGCGGATAAAACCAGGGCAAACATTGCAGAGCGTCAGCAGGAGGATGCGCACCCACTGATCGTTTTTCCACACGTCTTTGAAATCTTTTTTCAGATCATCATTGGTTGGCACCGCCGGGCGGATACGTTCGCGCACGGTGGCAAAGCAGAACAGGAACATACACATGCCGATAAACGCCAGCACCGTCATCGCCATCTGGTAGCCTTTGGCTTTATCCGCACCGCCGAACCACTCGGCCATCGGCAGCAGCGTGAGCGACAACAGCAGGGTGGCAATGCCGACCATCACAAAGCGATACGACTGGCAGGCAACGCGCTCTTTCGGGTCGTTAGTGATAACACCGCCCAGCGAGCAGTAGGGGATATTGATCGCGGTATAGGTCAGCGACAACAGGAAATAGGTGACAAAGGCATAGATAACTTTGCTGTTATAAGACCATTCCGGCGTGGTGAACATCAGCACGCTGAAGACGGCGTAAGGTACGGCTATCCACAACAGCCACGGGCGAAAACGGCCATATTTACTTTGTGTCCGGTCAGCGAGCGCCCCCATTAGCGGGTCAGTCACCGCATCAATCACGCGAATCGACAGCAGTAATACCCCAACCAGCGCAGGTGCGAGGCCGAAGATATCAGTATAGAAATAGTTAACAAACAGCATGATAGCGCCAAAGATAATGTTGCATCCGGCGTCGCCCATGCCATAACCAATCTTTTCTTTAACAGACAGTTTGTTGTTGTCCATTGCCGGTTCTCCCTTTGAGATATGGCATGAAGTATTTGTCTGTAAATTTTTGTTTGCGTAGCAGGATCAGGCCGCAGAGATGGACAAAATGGCTATGGAAAGGAAAGTGTGAGGAAGGTAACACAGTGATAACACCCCTCTCCCTGGCGGGAGAGGGGGAGTGGGTAAGGATTAATGCGCTTTCACGGTATTGGCGTTTTTCTGCTTCAGCAGGTAGCCGACGCCGAGGATGGCAATCCACACCGGGATCAGGTAGACGGAGATCGCCATGCCGTCTGTCATCAGCATGATCACCAGTACCGCTGCCATAAAGATCAGGCAGATCCAGTTCCCCAGCGGGTAGAACAGCGCCGGGAAGCGCGGCGTAACCCCTTGCTGCTGCTTGGCGCGGCGAAAACGCATGTGCGCCAGGCTAATCATCGCCCAGTTGATCACAAGCGCGGAAACCACCAGCGCCATCAGCAGACCAAACGCGGATTCCGGGGCGAAGTAGTTGATCAGCACACACAGCGCGGTAAACAGCGCAGAGGTGATGATGGTGTTCACCGGCACGCCGCGTTTATCCACGTGTTGCAGTATTTTCGGCGCGTTGCCCTGTTTCGCCAGACCGAACAGCATACGGCTGTTGCAGTACACGCAGCTGTTATAAACAGAGAGCGCGGCAGTCAGCACCACAATGTTCAACGCGTTGGCCACAAACGAGTCACCCAGTTCATGGAAGATCAGCACAAACGGGCTGGTGTCAGCCGTAACACGCGTCCACGGCAGCAGGGAGAGCAGCACAGCCAGCGAACCCACATAGAAAATCAGAATGCGGTAGATAACCTGGTTGGTGGCTTTCGGAATGCTTTGTTCCGGGTTATCGGCTTCTGCGGCGGTGATCCCCACCAGTTCCAGACCACCGAAGGAGAACATGATGATCGCCATCATCATCACCAGCCCACCGATGCCGTGCGGCAGGAAACCGCCCTGTTCCCACAGGTTACGCACGGTAGCCTGCGGGCCAGCGCTGCCGCTAAACAGCAACCAGCCGCCAAATACGATCATCGCGACAACCGCGAAAACCTTAATAATGGCGAACCAGAACTCCATCTCACCAAACACTTTCACGTTGGTCAGGTTGATGGCGTTGATAATGACAAAGAACACGGCGGCGGAAACCCATGTTGGAATTTCTGGCCACCAGAACTGCACATATTTCCCGACGGCAGTAAGCTCCGCCATCGCCACCAGCACGTACAGCACCCAGTAGTTCCAGCCGGAAGCAAAGCCTGCAAAGTTGCCCCAATATTTGTAAGCGAAGTGGCTGAATGAGCCTGCTACCGGCTCTTCAACCACCATTTCGCCAAGCTGGCGCATGATGAGAAACGCGATAAAACCGGCAATGGCATAACCCAGAATTATCCCCGGACCGGCAGATTGAATGACGGATGCGCTGCCCAGAAACAGGCCAGTCCCAATAGCGCCACCCAGCGCGATAAGCTGAATGTGGCGGTTCTTAAGGCCGCGCTTTAGCTGATCGCCGTGCTGTTGACCTTCCATTATGAAACCTCGTGTGTGGTTGTTATTTGTACGCTGCGGTTTGCGTGTAATAAATAAATTCCGTTTTTTGTATTTTTTTGTTTACGAAATGTCGACGTGTTTTTTCGTCAATCCCTTTCATAGGGCTCAGAATAGTGATAAGTGCGCGGGAATGCATCTGCTTTATGAAACTCTGATGACGAGCGGATAAAAAAGAAACCGTTTCTGCGTACCCCATCTACTCCCTCAATGGCCTTATTTCTTTGTTTTATGCGAATTAAAAGAATATTTATTCATATATTGGCGAACTGAATCGGTTCACATGCCTTAATTGGCGTTTCAGGAAAGTTAAAACTGCCTCTTTCGTGGTAAACGAGGCATTTGTGCAAGGTTACATCTTTGAAACGCTATTTCTGTAACATTGTTAAAATGTGCGTGGTTTCCTGATTTCAATCAAAACCTGTATGGACAGAAGGTGAATACTTTGTTACTTTAGCGTCAAGAACATGAAATTGGTAAGACCAATTTACTCCGGGCGAGTGGTAGAGACAGGGAACAATGGCCTACAGCAAAATCCGCCAACCAAAACTTTCCGATGTGATTGAGCAGCAACTGGAGTTTTTGATTCTCGAAGGTACGTTGCGTCCCGGCGAGAAACTGCCTCCAGAGCGCGAACTGGCCAAACAGTTCGATGTTTCTCGTCCTTCACTGCGCGAGGCCATTCAGCGCCTCGAAGCGAAAGGCCTGCTCCTTCGTCGCCAGGGTGGCGGTACTTTTGTCCAAAGCAGTCTGTGGCAAAGCTTCAGCGATCCGCTGGTTGAGCTTCTGGCCGATCATCCCGAATCCCAGTTTGACCTGCTTGAAACCCGCCACGCGCTGGAAGGCATTGCTGCATATTACGCGGCGCTGCGCAGCACCGATGAAGACAAAGCGCGGATCAGCGAGCTGCACCAGGCCATTGAGCGGGCGCAGCAGTCCGGGGATTTGGACGCGGAATCCAGTGCCGTCGTGCAGTATCAAATAGCCGTAACCGAGGCGGCACATAATGTTGTGCTGCTTCATCTGCTACGCTGCATGGAGCCCATGTTGGCGCAAAACGTTCGTCAGAACTTTGAATTGCTGTACGCGCGCCGCGAAATGCTGCCGCTTGTCAGCAACCATCGCTCGAGTATTTTCGCGGCGATCATGGCCGGGAAGCCGGAAGAGGCGCGTGAAGCGTCGCACCGCCACCTGGCGTTTATTGAAGAGATTTTGCTGGATCGTAGCCGTGAGCAGAGCCGTCGTGAACGCTCGCTTCGCCGGTTAGAGCAGAGAAAGAATTAAGATTTTCTGGTGCAGGTTGTACCGGAAGAGTTGTAACACCAGCGCCAAACTTTAGAGCGCGGCAACTAAACGCAGAACCTGTCTTATTGCACTTTTGTGGTTTGAACGAAAAGGCATGAGAATGCAATGGGACAGGTTCCAGACAAATCAACGTATTAGATAGATAAGGAATACCCCCCATGTCAGAACGTTTCCAAAATGACGTGGATCCGATCGAAACTCGCGACTGGCAACAGGCGATCGAATCGGTCATCCGTGAAGAAGGTGTTGAGCGTGCTCAGTATCTGATTGACCAGCTCCTTTCTGAAGCCCGCAAAGGCGGTGTGAAAGTGGCAGCTGGCACAGGGGCGAGCAACTATGTAAACACTATTGCCGTTGAAGATGAACCGGAATACCCGGGCAATCTGGAACTGGAACGCCGCATTCGTTCAGCTATCCGCTGGAACGCCATCATGACGGTTCTGCGCGCGTCCAAAAAAGACCTTGAGCTGGGCGGCCACATGGCGTCCTTCCAGTCTTCCGCGACCGTTTATGAAGTTTGCTTCAACCACTTCTTCCGCGCGCGTAACGAGAAAGACGGCGGCGACCTGGTGTACTTCCAGGGCCACATCTCTCCGGGCATCTACGCACGTGCATTCCTGGAAGGTCGTCTGACTGAAGAGCAGATGAACAACTTCCGTCAGGAAGTTCACGGTAAAGGCCTCTCCTCTTACCCGCACCCGAAACTGATGCCGGAATTCTGGCAGTTCCCGACCGTATCCATGGGCCTGGGCCCGATTGGTGCGATCTATCAGGCGAAGTTCCTGAAATATCTGGAACACCGTGGTCTGAAAGATACCTCTGAGCAAACCGTTTACGCCTTCCTCGGCGACGGTGAGATGGATGAGCCGGAATCCAAAGGCGCTATCACCATCGCCACCCGTGAAAAACTGGACAACCTGTGCTTCATCATCAACTGTAACCTGCAGCGTCTGGATGGCCCGGTAACCGGTAACGGCAAAATCATCAACGAACTGGAAGGTATCTTCGCAGGTGCTGGCTGGAACGTTATCAAGGTGATGTGGGGCGGTCGTTGGGATGAGCTGCTGCGTAAAGATACCAGCGGTAAACTGATCCAGCTGATGAACGAAACCGTCGACGGCGATTACCAGACCTTCAAATCCAAAGATGGCGCGTACGTGCGTGAGCACTTCTTCGGTAAATACCCGGAAACCGCAGCGCTGGTTGCAGACTGGACTGATGAGCAGATCTGGGCCCTGAACCGTGGCGGCCACGATCCGAAGAAAGTTTACGCGGCACTGAAAAAAGCGCGTGAAACCAAAGGCAAAGCGACTGTTATCCTGGCCCACACCATCAAAGGTTACGGCATGGGCGATACCGCAGAAGGTAAAAACATCGCTCACCAGGTTAAGAAAATGAACATGGACGGCGTGCGTTATATCCGCGATCGTTTCAATGTTCCGGTTACCGATGAGCAGGTTGAAAACCTCTCTTACATCACCTTCCCGGAAGGTTCTGAAGAGCACAAATACCTGCACGAACGTCGTCAGGCGCTGAAAGGCTACCTGCCGTCTCGTCAGCCGAACTTCACCGAAAAACTGGATCTGCCTGCGCTGGAAGACTTCTCCCAGCTGCTGGAAGAGCAGAATAAAGAGATCTCCACTACCATCGCTTTCGTGCGTGCCCTGAACGTGATGCTGAAGAACAAGTCGATCAAAGATCGCCTGGTGCCGATCATCGCCGACGAAGCGCGTACCTTCGGTATGGAAGGTCTGTTCCGTCAGATTGGTATTTACAGCCCGAACGGCCAGCAGTACACCCCGCAGGACCGTGAGCAGGTTGCTTACTACAAAGAAGACGAGAAAGGTCAGATCCTGCAGGAAGGCATCAACGAACTAGGTGCTGGCGCATCCTGGCTGGCGGCTGCGACTTCTTACAGCACCAACAACCTGCCGATGATCCCGTTCTACATCTACTACTCCATGTTCGGGTTCCAGCGTATCGGTGACCTGTGCTGGCAGGCTGGCGACCAGCAGGCTCGCGGCTTCCTGATCGGTGGTACTTCGGGTCGTACGACCCTGAACGGCGAAGGTCTGCAGCACGAAGATGGTCACAGCCATATTCAGTCGCTGACTATCCCGAACTGTATCTCTTACGACCCGTCTTATGCGTACGAAGTAGCAGTCATCATGCATGACGGTCTGCAACGTATGTACGGTGAAGCGCAAGAGAACATTTACTACTACATCACCACGCTGAACGAAAACTACCACATGCCGGCGATGCCGGAAGGTGCCGAGGAAGGTATCCGTAAGGGTATCTACAAACTCGAAACCGTTGCCGGTAGCAAAGGTAAAGTTCAGCTGCTGGGCTCCGGTTCTATCCTGCGTCACGTGCGTGAAGCAGCGCAGATCCTGGCGAACGACTACGGCGTGGGCTCTGACGTGTACAGCGTCACCTCCTTCACTGAACTGGCGCGTGATGGGCAGGATTGTGAGCGTTGGAACATGCTTCACCCGCTGGAAACGCCGCGCGTTCCGTACATCGCTCAGGTGATGAACGACGCACCGGCTGTGGCATCAACTGACTATATGAAACTGTTCGCCGAGCAGGTTCGTACTTACGTACCGGCTGATGACTACCGCGTACTGGGTACTGATGGCTTCGGTCGCTCCGACAGCCGTGAAAACCTGCGTCACCACTTCGAAGTTGATGCTTCTTACGTGGTGGTAGCAGCACTGGGCGAACTGGCTAAACGTGGCGAAATCGACAAGAAAGTGGTGGCGGAAGCAATCACCAAATTCAACATCGATGCAGAAAAAGTTAACCCGCGTCTGGCGTAAGAGGTAAAGAGATAATGGCTATCGAAATCAAAGTACCGGACATCGGGTCTGATGAAGTTGAAATCACCGAGATTCTGGTCAAAGTGGGCGACACCGTTTCCGCTGAACAGTCGCTGATCACCGTAGAAGGCGACAAAGCCTCTATGGAAGTTCCGTCTCCGCAGGCTGGCGTTGTTAAAGAGATCAAAGTCTCTGTTGGCGACAAAACCGAGACGGGCAAACTGATCATGATTTTCGATTCCGCCGATGGTGCAGCAGCCGCTGCACCTGCTCCGGCAGAAGAGAAGAAAGAAGCCGCTCCGGCCGCTGCTGCGCCAGCAACCGCGGCAGCGAAAGAAGTGAACGTCCCTGACATCGGCGGTGACGAAGTTGAAGTCACCGAAATTCTGGTGAAAGTGGGCGACACCGTTGCGGCAGAACAGTCTCTGATCACCGTAGAGGGCGACAAAGCCTCTATGGAAGTTCCGGCGCCGTTCGCAGGCACCGTGAAAGAGATCAAAATCAACACCGGCGACAAAGTCTCTACCGGCTCGCTGATCATGATCTTCGAAGTGGCGGGTGCTGCACCTGCTGCGGCTCCGGCTCAGGCAGCCGCTCCGGCTGCGGCGAGCGCACCGGCAGCTGCGGCTGGCGCGAAAGAAGTCAACGTACCTGACATCGGCGGTGACGAAGTAGAAGTGACCGAAGTGCTGGTGAAAGTGGGTGACAAAGTCTCCGCTGAACAGTCTCTGATCACCGTAGAGGGCGACAAAGCCTCTATGGAAGTCCCGGCACCGTTCGCCGGTGTTGTTAAAGAGCTGAAAGTGAACGTGGGCGACAAAGTCTCCACAGGCTCGCTGATCATGGTATTCGAAGTGGAAGGCGCTGCGCCTGCCGCGGCTCCGGCTGCCGCTCCGGCATCTGCTGCCCCGGCTCAGGCTGCTAAACCTGCTGCGGCACCGGCTGCGAAAGCAGAAGGTAAATCTGACTTCGCGGAAAACGACGCTTACGTCCACGCTACTCCGCTGATCCGCCGCCTGGCGCGCGAATTCGGCGTTAACCTGGCGAAAGTGAAAGGCACTGGTCGTAAAGGCCGTATCCTGCGCGAAGACGTGCAGGCTTACGTGAAAGACGCAGTGAAACGTGCTGAATCCGCACCTGCCGCTGGCGCGACTGGCGGTTCTCTGCCGGGTCTGCTGCCGTGGCCGAAAGTGGACTTCAGCAAGTTCGGCGAAATCGAAGAAGTGGAACTGGGCCGTATTCAGAAAATCTCTGGTGCGAACCTGAGCCGTAACTGGGTGATGATCCCGCACGTTACGCACTTCGACAAAACCGATATCACCGATCTGGAAGCGTTCCGTAAACAACAGAACGCCGAAGCTGAGAAGCGCAAACTGGATGTGAAATTCACCCCGGTTGTCTTCATCATGAAAGCCGTCGCTGCTGCGCTTGAGCAGATGCCACGCTTCAACAGCTCGCTGTCTGAAGACGGTCAGCGCCTGACACTGAAGAAATACATCAACATCGGTGTTGCGGTGGATACCCCGAACGGTCTGGTTGTTCCGGTCTTTAAAGACGTGAACAAGAAGAGCGTTACCGAGCTGTCCCGCGAACTGACGGTGATTTCCAAGAAAGCGCGTGACGGTAAGCTGACCGCAGGCGAAATGCAGGGCGGTTGCTTCACCATCTCCAGCATCGGCGGCCTGGGAACTACCCACTTCGCGCCGATTGTGAACGCGCCGGAAGTCGCTATCCTGGGCGTCTCCAAATCTGCAATGGAGCCGGTCTGGAACGGTAAAGAGTTCGTACCGCGTTTGATGATGCCGATTTCGCTCTCCTTCGACCACCGTGTGATTGACGGTGCTGATGGTGCGCGCTTTATCACCATCATCAACAACATGCTGTCTGACATTCGCCGTCTGGTGATGTAATCGAAGAAGCCGGCCTGACGGCCGGCTTTTTTCTGGTAATCTCATAAGGCTGTTGGGGTTATCAGGGGCAAAAGGACAAATCGTTTGCCGTTTGTTGTTTCAAAATTGTTAACAATTTTGTAAACTGCGGGCGGATAGAACGTCCCGGTGGATGAAGGGCGACATGAAGTACCCCTGACCGCCGGAAATCAATAAGAGGTCATGATGAGTACTGAAATCAAAACTCAGGTCGTGGTACTTGGGGCAGGCCCGGCAGGTTACTCTGCTGCCTTCCGTTGCGCTGATTTAGGTCTGGAAACCGTCATCGTTGAACGTTACAACACTCTCGGCGGTGTTTGTCTGAACGTGGGTTGTATCCCTTCTAAAGCGCTGCTGCACGTTGCAAAAGTTATCGAAGAAGCCAAAGCGCTGGCTGAACACGGTATCGTCTTCGGCGAGCCGAAAACCGATATCGACAAAATTCGTACCTGGAAAGAGAAAGTTATCACTCAGCTGACCGGCGGTCTGGCGGGTATGGCCAAAGGCCGTAAAGTGAAAGTGGTTAACGGTCTGGGTAAATTCACCGGGGCGAACACCCTGGAAGTGGAAGGCGAAAACGGCAAAACCGTGATCAACTTCGACAACGCTATCATCGCGGCGGGTTCCCGTCCGATCCAGTTGCCGTTCATTCCGCATGAAGATCCGCGCGTATGGGATTCTACCGACGCCCTGGAACTGAAATCCGTACCGAAACGCCTGCTGGTTATGGGTGGCGGTATCATCGGTCTGGAAATGGGTACTGTGTACCATGCGCTGGGTTCAGAGATTGACGTGGTTGAAATGTTCGACCAGGTTATCCCGGCCGCAGACAAAGACATCGTTAAAGTCTTCACCAAACGCATCGGTAAGAAATTCAACCTGATGCTGGAAACCAAAGTGACCGCCGTTGAAGCGAAAGAAGACGGCATTTACGTTTCCATGGAAGGCAAAAAAGCCCCTGCTGAAGCGCAGCGTTACGACGCCGTGCTGGTGGCTATCGGCCGTGTGCCGAACGGTAAAAACCTCGACGCTGGCAAAGCAGGCGTGGAAGTGGACGAACGCGGCTTTATCCGTGTTGATAAACAGCTGCGCACCAACGTGCCGCACATCTTCGCTATCGGCGATATCGTCGGTCAGCCGATGCTGGCGCACAAAGGCGTGCATGAAGGCCACGTGGCCGCTGAAGTTATCGCCGGTAAGAAACATTACTTCGATCCGAAAGTTATCCCGTCTATCGCCTACACCGAGCCGGAAGTTGCATGGGTGGGTCTGACCGAGAAAGAAGCGAAAGAGAAAGGCATCAGCTACGAAACCGCCACCTTCCCGTGGGCTGCTTCCGGCCGTGCTATCGCTTCTGACTGCGCTGACGGTATGACCAAACTGATTTTCGACAAAGAGACGCACCGTGTTATCGGTGGCGCGATTGTCGGCACCAACGGCGGCGAGCTGCTGGGTGAAATCGGTCTGGCTATCGAAATGGGCTGTGATGCGGAAGACATTGCGCTGACCATTCACGCGCACCCGACGCTGCATGAATCCGTCGGTCTGGCGGCTGAAGTGTTCGAAGGTAGCATTACCGACCTGCCGAACCCGAAAGCGAAGAAAAAGTAAGTTTCGCCAGTTTAAGATAAGGCAGCCTGCGGGCTGCTTTTTTTTGCCTTTTTCCCTCATTTATTCCTTTTTCACCTAACTATAAGTTTTAGTAGGCATTTTCCACTCAGATTATTCCGTAAAATGCCGATAACTCAGCCAAGAATTTTTATATAACGCAGGCTGCAAGCCCGCACCTCTGGCTCCGTCATGACATGGACTGTGTGACTTTTCCTCGTTTCATTGCTCCCGTCCGGCGTTTGCCGCATTTGTAGTTCTTATCCCTGGTTTGGAATGAAAAAAGGAATCGTTATGTCTTATAAAAAAGTCGCTGTTGTCGGTGTGGTGTTGGCTGCGTTCGTGCTGTCGGGTTGTGGTGCGATGACCACGGCGGTGAAAAAACGTAATCTGGACGTGAAAACCCAGATGAGCCAGACCATCTGGCTGGAGCCCTCCTCTGAGAAAACCGTGTATATCCAGGTTAAAAACACCTCTGATAAAGACATGAGCAACTTGCAGACGCTGCTGTCAAAAGAGCTGACCGACAAAGGTTACAAAGTGACCTCTTCCCCGGATACCGCTTACTACTGGATCCAGGCCAACGTGCTGAAAGCCGACAAAATGGATCTGCGTGAAACCCAGGGCTACCTGAAAAGTGGTTACGAAGGTGCGGCGATGGGTGCGGCGCTTGGCGCGGGTATTACTGCGTACAATAGCAACTCCTCCGGCGCGGCACTGGGTGTAGGTCTGGCGGCGGGCCTGGTTGGGCTGGCAGCCGATGCCATGGTCGAAGACGTTAACTTCACCATGGTTACCGATTTGCAAATCTCTGAGCGCAGCAAAGCGAAAGTGACCACCGACAACGTGGCAGCGCTGCGTCAGGGTACTTCCGGTATCAAGCTGCAAACCAGCACCGAAGAAGGTAACCGCGCGAAATACCAGACGCGTGTTGTGTCTAACGCGAATAAAGTGAACCTGAAATTCGAAGAAGCCAAACCGGTTCTCGAAGCGCAGCTGGCGAAATCTGTCGCTAACATTATGTAAGCCGCCTTTGCATTCCACATGATGAATGCATGGGTAGCCTGAAATAGGCGAGTCAGGGAACTGGCTCGCTTTTTTTATTGTGTTTCGTGATGAATTCAGGGTTTTCATCCGCAAAGTATAAAGATTGTGCAAAAACTGCCGATGGTAGATGACTACCACTATCGGTGAGAGAGGGAGTTTCATCGTCATGATCCGCGGACTTAGTTTTGCCTTACAGCTGCCTTCTGTTACGCGCGTGAACGCGACAACACAGGTTGGCGCTGCTGTACGAGCCGCCAGCAGTAATAACGCCGTCGCTAACAATAACACCTCGGCGAAAGTGATGTTCGGTAGCCAGACTTCAGAAATTTCGGCGGTTTATAGCCTGTCACCGAAAAAAATGAGCACCGGTGTTGCACAGCAGTCCAACCCCATTATTGAGGGGCTGATGCAATCGGCACTGGGCAGTGCTTCGGTTTCCTCGATGGCAGGCCTTGGCAGCGCGCTGCTTGGCAATCTGAAGGAGAACCGTGGCGATTTCACCCAGGCACTGACCGGGGTGAGCACAGATATGGGGGCCAGCGCCGGTGCGAACAAATCAGCGGTGACGCTCAGTATCGCCACCCAATCCGGCTCGACTGTTCACCTGACGATGACCCAGCAGGACAACGGCATCGCGGTTGAGGTGAAAACGGAGGGCGAGGCGCTAAATGATGATGATGCGGCGGCAGTGGCGAACCTCGGCAGTGCGTTAAGCAAAGCGCTCAGCGGACTGGGGCAGCAACCGCCGAAACTGGATATCTCCGGTTTAACCAACTTTGACAGCAACCGCTTGAAATCTGTCGATCTGAAAACCGATATACGCAATGGCGATGATTCGCTGCAGTCGCTTAATTTCCATGCCGATGACAAAGCGCGCTCTGTTGCCTACCAGGATGGCGACTATTCGCTGAAGATGAGCAGCGATATGTCCAAACCTGCGCTCTCCGGCAGCTACGGCCAACAGCAGCTGGCGCTGAAGGCGTATGACGATAAATTCGATAAAGCGCGTATTGCCGGAAATGGCGATCGTGGCCAGATGGAAGCGATGAAATCTGTATTCCGCGCGCTGAACACCACTCGCGATGCGGAAAGCGCCAAAGTCACCACAGGCCAAAACCTCACCCTTGATACGAGTGGCGTTTCGCAATTAAGCGGGCTGAATGATTTTTCGCTGTCGCTCGTGCAAACCGAGAAATCACCTAATCCGTTGCATGAAGAAGAGAAAGATCGCTTCGCTTATACCGCCTCGCAGTCTTCCGAAGAGCAGACACGTGATGACGGCTCAAAAACCGTGAAGCAGACGGCACGCAGCCATCTGAGCGCCGCCTGGCATGAGGCTATCGACCCGTCGATTCCGCTGGCGCTGAACAAAATGAAGTCGTCGCAAAACTACTTCTACCATCTGGTGGAAAACGATGAAGAGAACACCACCACGCTCAACTATAACGGTCGCGGGCAACTGGCAAGCGTCGGTCATAACGAGCAGGTGAACAACCGCTCAACGGTGCAAAAATACGTACTGGGTAAGCTGGTGGATCAAACCGTCACCCCGGAAAAGTATGCCAACAGTAATGTGCGTTCGTTGTTAGGTTCGGCGTAACAGCTATGTAACCAAACGGCCCTGCGGGGCCGTTTTTCATTCCAGTGGGCGAGGATTCTCTGTCGTTAAAACCTTCTCCCGCCTGCTTTATTCCGTCCTTAACGATTCAGCAAGTATTTAATGTTGCTTTTTTGTAAACAGATTAACACCCCCTGAAAATCCTGCTATGCTGCCCGACGCGGTTCGCGGATTTACCCTACAAACTGCTGTCTCACAGGAGCGTGAAGAGAAACGCCTGCCGCATTATGACAATGAGAGCGAGGAGAACCGTCGTGCTAGAAGAATACCGTAAGCACGTAGCTGAACGTGCCGCTGAGGGGATTGCGCCAAAACCATTAGATGCAACCCAAATGGCAGGGCTTGTCGAGCTGCTGAAGAACCCGCCTGCTGGCGAAGAAGAATTTCTGATTGACCTGCTGGCTAACCGTGTCCCACCAGGCGTTGATGAAGCTGCCTATGTAAAAGCGGGTTTCCTTGCCGCTATCGCCAAAGGCGATGCCACCTCCCCACTGGTTACCCCTGAAAAAGCGATCGAACTGCTGGGCACCATGCAGGGCGGCTATAACATTCATCCGCTGATTGACGCGCTGGACAACGAAAAGCTCGCGCCGATCGCCGCCAAAGCCCTGTCCCACACGCTGCTGATGTTCGATAACTTCTACGATGTGGAAGAGAAAGCGAAAGCGGGCAACGTGTACGCCAAACAGGTGATGCAGTCCTGGGCCGATGCCGAATGGTTCCTGAGCCGCCCGGCGCTGGCCGAGAAAATCACTGTTACCGTGTTCAAAGTCACGGGCGAAACCAACACCGATGATCTCTCCCCGGCACCGGATGCCTGGTCGCGCCCGGATATCCCGCTGCACGCGCTGGCGATGCTGAAAAACGCCCGTGAAGGCATTGAGCCGGATCAGCCGGGTAGCGTTGGCCCGATCAAGCAAATTGAAGCATTGGCGAAAAAGGGCTTCCCACTGGCCTATGTGGGCGACGTTGTGGGCACCGGTTCTTCGCGTAAATCCGCCACCAACTCGGTGCTGTGGTTTATGGGCGACGACATTCCGTTTGTGCCGAACAAACGCGGCGGCGGCCTGGTGCTCGGCGGCAAAATCGCGCCAATTTTCTTTAACACCATGGAAGATGCCGGCGCGCTGCCGATCGAAGTGGATGTTAACAGCCTGAACATGGGCGACGTCATTGACGTTTACCCGTTCAAAGGCGAAGTCCGTAATCACGAAACCGGCGAACTGCTGGCGAGCTTTGAGCTGAAAACCGAAGTGCTGATTGACGAAGTGCGCGCCGGTGGCCGTATTCCGCTGATTATCGGTCGTGGCTTGACCACCAAAGCGCGTGAAGCGCTGGGCCTGCCGCACAGCGACGTTTTCCGTCAGGCGAAAGACGTGGCGGAAAGCAACCGTGGTTATTCGCTGGCGCAAAAAATGGTTGGCCGTGCCTGCGGTGTGGCCGGTGTCCGCCCTGGCGCTTACTGCGAACCGAAAATGACCTCTGTGGGTTCTCAGGACACCACCGGGCCGATGACGCGTGATGAGCTGAAAGACCTGGCGTGCCTGGGCTTCTCTTCTGACCTGGTGATGCAGTCCTTCTGTCACACGGCGGCGTATCCGAAGCCGGTTGACGTGACCACGCACCACACGCTGCCGGACTTCATTATGAACCGTGGCGGTGTTTCTCTGCGTCCGGGCGACGGCGTTATCCACTCGTGGCTGAACCGTATGCTGTTGCCGGATACGGTTGGTACCGGTGGCGATTCGCATACCCGTTTCCCGATTGGTATCTCCTTCCCGGCGGGTTCAGGTCTGGTGGCGTTTGCCGCTGCGACCGGCGTGATGCCGCTGGATATGCCGGAATCAGTGCTGGTGCGCTTTAAAGGCAAAATGCAGCCGGGTATTACACTGCGCGATCTGGTGCATGCGATCCCGCTGTACGCGATCAAACAGGGTCTGCTGACCGTTGAGAAGAAAGGTAAGAAAAACATCTTCTCCGGCCGCATTCTGGAGATCGAAGGTCTGCCGGATCTGAAAGTCGAGCAGGCGTTTGAGCTGACCGATGCTTCTGCTGAGCGTTCCGCTGCTGGTTGTACCATTAAGCTGAACAAAGAGCCGATTATTGAGTATCTGAACTCCAACATCGTGCTGCTGAAGTGGATGATTGCCGAAGGCTACGGCGACCGCCGTACGCTGGAGCGCCGCATCCAGGGCATGGAGAAATGGCTGGCCGATCCGCAACTGCTGGAAGCGGATGCCGACGCGGAATACGCGGCGGTGATCGAGATCGATCTGGCGGAAATCAAAGAGCCGATCCTCTGTGCACCGAACGATCCGGACGATGCGCGTCTGCTCTCTGACGTTCAGGGCGCAAGCATCGACGAAGTGTTCATCGGTTCCTGCATGACTAACATCGGTCATTTCCGCGCTGCCGGTAAACTGCTGGATAGCCATAAAGGCCAGTTGCCGACCCGCTTGTGGGTAGCGCCGCCGACCCGTATGGACGCTGCGCAGTTAACCGAAGAGGGTTACTACAGCGTGTTTGGTAAGAGCGGGGCGCGTATTGAGATCCCGGGTTGCTCCCTGTGCATGGGTAACCAGGCGCGTGTTGCAGACGGCGCGACGGTGGTGTCCACCTCAACCCGTAACTTCCCGAACCGTTTAGGTACCGGTGCGAACGTCTACCTGGCTTCTGCGGAGCTGGCGGCGGTTTCGGCGCTGATCGGTAAACTGCCAACGCCGGAAGAGTATCTCAACTTTATGGCGCAGGTGGATAAAACCGCTGTCGATACTTACCGTTACCTCAACTTTGACCAGTTGAACCAGTACACCGAAAAAGCGGACGGCGTGATTTTCCAGACTGCCGTCTGATAACGAAGGCCACCCTGCGGGGTGGCTTTTTTTTGCCCGCCTGTTGTTATTCCCGTCGCTAAAAAGCCTGCCGCGCTTATTTTCTCCACGCCTGAGCGGTTATTTTTCCTCGCTTCCGGCCGCTGCGCTTTTTTTCTTGTATTGTGCTGCGATAATTACAGCATAGGCGGCTATCTGGCCTGCATGAGGAAGCGATTATGGATTACGAATTTTTGCGTGATATCACCGGAGTGGTAAAGGTGCGCATGTCGATGGGCCACGAAGTGGTGGGGCACTGGTTCAATGAAGAAGTGAAAGAGAACCTGGCGCTGCTTGATGAAGTGGAGCAGGCGGCGAAAACGGTGAAAGGCAGCGAACGTACCTGGCAACGCGCGGGCCATGAATACACGCTGTGGCTGGATGGCGAAGAGGTGATGATCCGCGCGAACCAGCTGGAATTTTCCGGCGATGAAATGGAAGAGGGAATGAGTTACTACGACGAAGAGAGCCTTTCGCTGTGTGGCGTTGAGGATTTTCTTCAGGTGGTGGCGGCTTACCGGCAGTTCCTCCAGCAGCGTTAATCAGGGCGCGTCCTTGCGCCCCTGGTGCGTTACACGGCCGGAATGTTGCGGCCGTAGTAGATCTCGCGCATCTCTTTCCACAGCGCTTCGGTGATCTCTTTACGTTCTTGCGGCGTCAAATCTTCCGGTCTGGTATGAAACATGTAGTGCTTAAGGTCGAACTCTTTAAGCAACATCTTGGTATGGAAGATATTTTCCTGATACACGTTGACGTCCACCATGTCATACAGCGATTTCATATCATCCGACATAAAGTTCTGAATCGAATTAATCTCATGATCGATAAAGTGTTTCATGCCGTTGATATCGCGGGTAAAGCCGCGCACGCGGTAGTCGACGGTGACGATATCGGATTCGAGCTGGTGGATCAGGTAATTCAGCGCTTTCAGCGGTGAAATCACGCCGCAGGTTGAGACTTCAATATCCGCGCGGAAGGTGCACAAACCACCTTCCGGATGGCTTTCCGGATAGGTGTGTACGCAGATATGGCTTTTATCCAGATGCGCGACGACGGCTTCCGGCAGCGGGCCCGGGTGCTCGGTTTTGTCGATAAGCTGCGGGTCGACAGGCTCTTCACTGACCAGAATGGTTACGCTCGCGCCCTGCGGCTCGTAATCCTGGCGGGCAATGTTCAGAATGTTGGCGCCAATGATGTTACAGGTTTCCGTGAGGATCTCCGTCAAACGGTTGGCGTTGTAGAGTTCATCGATATAGGCAATATAGCCATCACGCTCTTCTGCGGTTTTGGCGTAGCAAATGTCGTAGATACAAAAACTCAGGCTTTTGGTCAGGTTGTTAAAGCCATGTAGTTTAAGCTTTTTCAATTTTTATCACCCCCTTAGTGTTACTGTGCAGCCAGTGCATCATGTAAATATTGCGGCAGGGCAAAGGCTGCCGTATGAATCGCCGGGTTGTAGTAGCGGCAGGTGAGATTGGCGTTGCGGAAACGAGCGGCAATAATCTCGGTGGAGAGATGGCGCAGTGCCTCGTTATCCGTGGCCCAGGCGAACGTCATAATGCCGCCGTAATAGGTTGGCACCGCCGCCTGATAGAAGCCGACATCGCTGAAATAGTGGCCGAGCTTGCGGTAGCTGTCGACCGCCTCATCTTGCTGTAAGAAGCTGACGCCGTTCTGCGCGACGAAGATCCCGCCAGGGGTCAGGCAGCGTTTGCAGCCTTCATAAAACGCAGAGGTAAACAAGCTCTCGCCTGGCCCGATAGGATCGGTACAGTCCGAGATAATCACGTCAAACGTCTGGTCAGTGTGAGTAACAAAATTCACGCCGTCGTCGATCACCAGCGTAAAACGCGGATCGTCATAGGCGCCTGCATTGTGCTTTGGCAGATACTGGCGGCAGAAAGAGACGACGCCAGCGTCGATTTCTACCATGGTGATGGTTTCAATATTTTTATGGCGGCTGACTTCGCGCAGCATCGCGCCGTCGCCGCCGCCGATGATCAGCACGTGTTTCGCGTGGCCGTGTGCCAGCAGCGGAACATGGGTCATCATTTCGTGATAGATAAATTCGTCACGTTCGGTGGTTTGTACCACGCCATCCAGCGCCATAACGCGGCCAAAAGCGGCGTTCTCGAAAATAATCAGATCCTGATGATCGGTCTTTTCGTGATACAGCACCTTATCAACGGCAAAGTATTGACCAAAATGGTCGTGCAGCGTCTCTTGCCATACGTTGTTATCGGCCATCGGTAGCTCCTCTGTTAACACCCGCTAAAAACGGGCGCAACATCATAGCTAACTCTGATTAGCGATGCACGGTCAAAAGTTCACCGTTATTTGACGTAGGCAAGCAGGCTCAGGGAGTCGCGGGCGAGGGCTTTACATTTTTTCGCGGTCGGAATGCCAATACCGCTCAGATCGCGGTAACTCTCTTCACCAAGCGATTTCATGTCCCACGTGTCATAGTTGCTGAGATCCCACTGGTTTTGCTGGGCGAAAAAAACCAGTGCGCGGCGGATCTGCCCATTCGGTAAGTTGTTATAACCGCAGTCGTTTTTCAAAAATACAAACACTGCCGTGAGATCGGCCATGTCTTCAGCTTCGGATTCACTCAGTGCATAACTGTTGGCGGAGACAGCCAGCAAGCTGCCCAGGACAATTGTTCTGAAAAACGTCTTCATTATTTCTACCACGGCGTAACGGAATTTAAACGTTAGCACAGTCCGGATATGGCGACGATATTTATTATTGTCTCTTTTCTTGACCTTCCGGCAGGGGGAGGGTTTAAGCTCAAAAGATGACCTGCAATCGATAAGGAAATGCC
This sequence comes from Enterobacter sp. R4-368, assembly GCF_000410515.1. NCBI lineage: Bacteria > Pseudomonadati > Pseudomonadota > Gammaproteobacteria > Enterobacterales > Enterobacteriaceae > Enterobacter > Enterobacter sp. R4-368. The sequence continues at coordinate 3,919,668 of NC_021500.1, forward strand.
CATGCAACGCCGAGATTTCTTGAAATATTCCGCTGCGCTGGGGGTGATGAGCGCGCTGCCGTTATGGAGCCGTTCGCTGTTCGCCGCTGAGCGCCCCGCATTGCCTGTACCACCGTTACTCGCCGCCGACGCGCAAAACCGTATTGCGTTAACGGTGCAGGCAGGTGAAACCCTGTTTGGCAATAAACGCGCCGCTACCTGGGGATACAACGGTGCGCTGTTAGGCCCGGCGCTTCAGCTCCGTCAGGGGCGTGAGGTCACCGTTGAGATCCGCAATACGCTGGCCGAAGAGACCACCGTGCACTGGCACGGCGTTGAGGTGCCGGGCGAAGTCGATGGCGGGCCGCAAGGCATTATTAAACCCGGTGGTAGCCGAACCGTGACCTTTACCCCGACACAGCAGGCGGCGACATGTTGGTTCCACCCGCATCAACACGGCAAAACCGGTCGACAAGTGGCGATGGGGTTAGCAGGGCTGGTGCTGATTGAGGATGAAAACAGCCGTAAGTTGCGCCTGCCGCAACAGTGGGGCATTGATGATGTACCGGTCATTGTGCAGGACAAAAAATTCGCCGCCAACGGCCAGATTGATTACCAACTGGATGTGATGAGCGCAGCCGTTGGCTGGTTTGGCGATACGCTGCTCACCAACGGTGCCATTTACCCGCAACATTCCGCCCCGCGCGGCTGGCTGCGCTTGCGATTGTTGAACGGCTGCAATGCGCGTTCACTGAAGTTTGCCACCAGCGATCAACGCCCGTTGTATGTGGTAGCAAGCGACGGTGGTTTGCTTGGGGAGCCGGTGAAAGTGAGCGAGTTACCGGTGCTGATGGGCGAGCGCTTTGAAGTATTGGTCGATACCAGCAATGGTAAGCCATTTGATCTGCTGACCTTACCGGTTCAGCAGATGGGAATGACCGTTGCGCCGTTTGACCAGCCGCAACCGGTGCTGCGCATCCAGCCATTACAGGTGACCGCTTCCGGCACGTTACCGGATACGCTGGCGACACTGCCGGGTTTACCCGCGCTTGAAGGATTAACGCAGCGCACCTTGCAACTGTCGATGGATCCGATGCTCGACATGATGGGTATGCAGGCGCTACAGCAGAAGTATGGCGATAGCGCGATGGCCGGGATGATGGGCCACGGGCAGATGGGTAATATGCAAATGGGTCATGGCCAGATGAACCATAGCCAGATGGGCAATATGCAAATGGATAATGGTCAGATGGGCCATAGCCAGATGGGCAAGATGCAAATGGATAATGGTCAGATGGACCATAGTCAAATGGGTAACATGCAAATGGGTAGCGGCCAGATGAACCACGGCGGCAACGGTTTTGATTTCCATAACGCCAACCGCATCAACGGCAAAGCCTTTGATATGGCGAAACCACAATTTGCCGCGCGGAAAGGGCAATATGAGCGCTGGGTGATCTCCGGCGAGGGCGACATGATGTTGCACCCGTTCCATATTCACGGCACGCAGTTCCGTATTCTGTCGGAAAATGGCAAACCGCCAGCGGCGCATCGCGCAGGCTGGAAAGATACGGTTGAAGTGTATGGCGCGCGCAGCGAAGTGTTAGTCCGTTTCCAGCATGATGCGCCGAAAGAATTTGCCTATATGGCGCACTGCCATCTGCTGGAGCATGAAGATACCGGGATGATGTTAGGCTTTACGGTTTAGCGCTTCACTTTCCGCTTTCTCCGGCGGCAGGCGACTGCAAAAAAGAAAATCCCCTCATGCCAGATGGCAGAGGGGATTTTTTATAACGACTTCCGGTCAGGGAGAAGAGAGATTACTTCGCGTCATCCGGCAGCGCATAAGCGACAATGTAATCGCCCATTTTGGTACCGAACGAACCGTGACCGCCTGCGGAAATGACCACGTACTGCTTGCCATTAACCTCATAAGTCATCGGTGTCGCCTGGCCACCAGCCGGCAAACGGCCTTGCCACAGTTTCTCACCGTTGCTCATGTTATAAGCGCGCAGGTAGTTATCTGCGGTCGCGGCGATAAACAGCACATTACCGGCGGTGGAAATTGGGCCGCCGAGCATCGGCATCCCCATATTGAACGGCACCGGAACCGGCATCGGGAACGGCATGCTGTCTTGCGGTGTACCAATACGTTTTTTCCATACCACCTGGTTGGTTTTCAGATCCAGTGCGGAAATGTAGCCCCAGGCCGGTTGTTTACAAGGCAGGCCGAACGGCGAGAGGAACGGGTTCAGCGTCACGCCAAACGGCACGCCATACTGCGGCTGAATACCGGATTCCGAACCGGTACCTTTCGCATCTTTCGGCGGCTCCATCGGGTTGCCTGGACCGCGCGGGATCAGTTTTGACACAAACGGCAGCGCCATTGGGTTGGCAATCGCCACCTGACGGTTTGGATCAACGGAGATACCGCCCCATTCGAACATCCCCAGGTTGCCCGGGAATACCAGCGTGCCCTGCTCAGATGGCGGCGTGAAGATACCTTCATAGCGCATCTGGTGGAACATTACGCGGCACACCAGTTGGTCGAACATGGTGGCGCCCCACATATCCGCGCCGCTCAGGTTTTTCGTCGGGCGGAAACTCAGCTCGGAGAAGGGCTGGGTTTTGGCTACGTAATCGCCTTTTGCCGCGCCTTGCGGAACCGGTTTTTCCGGTGCCGGAACCACCAGCTTACCGTTGGTACGATCGAGGACGAAAATGTTACCGGTTTTCGCCGGCGCATAAATAACCGGTACGGTTTTGCCGTTCACGGTAATGTCCGCCAGCGTCGGCTGGGATGGCATATCCATATCCCACAGATCGTGGTGTACGGTCTGATAGCTCCAGGCGAGCTTACCGGTGGTGGCGTTCAGCGCGACGATCGAGCTGGCGTAGCGTTCCTGCTCCGGTGTGCGGTTGCCGCCCCAGATATCCGGGGTGGTGACGCCCATCGGCAGATAGACTAAATCCAGTTTCGCGTCATAAGCCGCAGGCGCCCACGAGTTCGGCGAGTTAAAGGTGAAGGTGTGTTCATCCGACGGGATCGCGTTCGGATCTTTCGCGCCCGGATCGAAGGCCCACAGCAGTTTACCGGTGTTCACGTCGAAACCACGGATAACGCCAGAGGTTTCACGGGTGGAGAAGTTATCCGTTACCGAACCGGCAATCACGATGGTTTTATCGGTGATGATCGGCGGAGACGTCGGCTCATACAGACCCGGCGTGGTATCCGGCATATTGGTCTGCAGATTCAGGATCCCTTTGTTGGCAAAGGTTTCACACAGCTTGCCGTTATCCGCATTCAGCGCAAACAGACGACCATCGTTCACCGGCAGAATAATGCGGCGCGGGCAGTCAGCAACGACATCCGGGCTGGCCTTATCGGCGCGCGCTTCATGATACGAAACACCGCGGCAGGTCACATGCTGGAACGAAGTATTGGTGTTCAGCTGCGGATCGAAATGCCACTTCTCTTTGCCGGTGGCGGCATCAATCGCAAACAAACGCTGGTGCGCGGTACACAAGAACAGCGTGTCGCCCACTTTAATTGGCGTCACTTCGTTGGTTATTTCACCGGGATCGTTTGGCATTTTCAGGTCGCCGGTGCGGAACACCCAGGCTTCCTTCAGGTTTTTCACGTTATCGGCATTGATCTGTTTCAGCGGAGAGTAGCGCTGGCCTTCCTGGTTACGCCCATAGGCTGGCCAGTCGCCATCGGCCACCTGTGAAATCGGCGCTGCCGGTGTGGCATCGGCGCTCAGGGTGCCGTGAACTTCTTGCGGATCGTTAAAACCCGCCCAGGTGAGAATGCCACCGCTAATTAACAGTGCCACCACCAGCGCGGCTACCGCACCGCTGGAAGGCACAATCAACCGCCGCCAGACGAACGGCAGAATCAGCCAGATGCCGAAGAAGACGAGGATATCGCTACGCGGCGTCAGCGCCCAGAAGTCGAAACCGACTTCCCACACGCCCCAAATCATGGTTGCCAGCAACAGGGCGGCATACAGCCACAGCGCGGCGCGCTTCCCTTTCCACAACAGCCATGTCACGCCGAGCATGACCAGACCGGCGATGGGGTAGTACCAGGAACCGCCAATGCTGACGAGCCAGACCCCACCGATTAAAAGATACAGCCCGCAGAAGGCTGCAAAGAGCGTCGTCAGCGTGACAAGCAGCCGCGACCGTTGAGTTTTTGTTTCCGCCATAAAACACATCCGTTGATTTGTTAATATTTTGATAGCAAGTAATTATAGGAGTTAACAAGTGTGACCGTCATCACAAAATGAGCTTTGTAGCGGAATAACCCGCAACAATCTTTTTGCTGGTATACTGCGCACCTTGCGTTTCAATCACTGGTTTAAGCACCGGTATTGAGTGATTTACTCTCTAAATCATATGGTTAGTAAAATGAAACACACTGTTGAAGTGATGATCCCGGAAGCGGAGATCAAAGCGCGTATCGCTGAGCTGGGTCGTCAAATCACTGAGCGTTATAAAGATAGCGGCAGCGAAATGGTGCTGGTTGGGTTGCTGCGCGGCTCGTTTATGTTTATGGCTGACCTGTGCCGTGAAGTGCAGGTGTCGCACGAAGTCGACTTTATGACCGCCTCCAGCTACGGCAGCGGCATGTCCACCACCCGCGATGTGAAAATCCTCAAAGATCTCGACGAAGATATTCGTGGCAAAGATGTGCTGATCGTGGAAGACATTATCGATTCGGGTAACACGCTGTCGAAAGTGCGCGAGATCCTGCGCCTGCGCGAGCCAAAATCGCTGGCGATTTGTACCCTGCTGGATAAACCGTCGCGTCGTGAAGTGGATGTGCCGGTCGAATTCGTCGGTTTTGCTATCCCGGACGAGTTTGTGGTGGGTTACGGTATTGATTACGCGCAGCGTTATCGCCATTTGCCGTATGTCGGCAAAGTGGTAATGCTGGACGAGTAAAAAAAACGGGGCCAATAATGGCCCCGATTGTTATTTGTGGTTGCTGTGTTTCTGACTCAGGTTTGACACGCCCTGGCGATAGCGCTGTTCCAGCGACTCGCGGTTAGTGGCGGTGACGTCCAGATCGCGCAGCAGACCATCGTGAATGCCGTAGGCCCAGCCGTGAATGGTCACTTTCTGGCCACGTTTCCACGCGGATTGCATGATGGTTGAATGGCCCAGGTTGTAGACCTGTTCCATCACGTTCAGCTCGCACAGCGTGTCGAGACGACGCTCCGGCGGCATTTCGCCCAGCAGCGAGCTATGTTTAAACCAGATATCGCGAATGTGCAGCAGCCAGTTGTTGATTAGGCCCAGTTCCGGGTTTTCAACCGCCGCTTGCACGCCGCCGCAACCGTAGTGACCGCAGATGATAATGTGCTCAACTTCCAGCACATCCACCGCGTACTGCACTACGGAGAGGCAGTTCAGATCGGTATGGATAACCAGGTTTGCAACATTACGGTGTACAAACAGTTCACCCGGTTCGAGCCCGGTAAGACGTTCTGCGGGTACGCGTGAGTCGGAGCATCCAATCCAGAGAAAGCGCGGCTTCTGTGCTTGCGCCAGTGTTTCGAAAAATCCAGGATCTTCTTCCACCAGCATTTTTGACCATAGTGCATTGTTGCTGATGAGTGTATCTATGTCTTTCATGGAGGTTAACGACCTGTAACCAGATAAGTGCGTTGCGCTAATATAGGTGAACTCTCCGTCTTTTTAAACCACACATCGAGTGTGAGAAAACAGGTAAGTGATAATTCATGACCATTGCACTGGAGCTTGAGCAGCTTAAAAAAACCTATCCGGGCGGCGTTCAGGCGCTGCGCGGCATTGATTTACAAGTAGAAGCGGGCGATTTCTACGCGCTTCTCGGACCAAATGGTGCCGGCAAATCCACCACCATTGGCATTATCAGCTCGCTGGTAAATAAATCTTCCGGGCGCGTTAGCGTCTTTGGTTACGACCTCGAAAAAGACGTGGTGAACGCGAAGCGCCAACTGGGGCTGGTGCCGCAGGAGTTCAACTTTAACCCGTTTGAAACCGTGCAACAGATAGTCGTTAACCAGGCAGGTTACTACGGCGTCGATCGTAAAGAAGCCCTCGTACGTAGCGAAAAATACCTGACTCAGCTTGATCTGTGGGAAAAACGCAACGAACGTGCGCGGATGCTTTCCGGTGGTATGAAGCGCCGTCTGATGATTGCCCGCGCGCTGATGCACGAGCCAAAACTACTGATCCTCGACGAGCCAACCGCGGGTGTCGATATCGAACTGCGCCGCTCAATGTGGGGCTTTTTGAAAGATCTCAATGACAAAGGCACCACCATTATTCTGACGACGCACTACCTGGAAGAAGCCGAGATGCTGTGTCGCAACATCGGCATCATTCAGCGTGGCGATCTGATTGAAAACACCTCGATGAAAGCGCTGCTGTCGAAGCTGAAATCGGAAACTTTTATTCTCGATTTAGCGCCGAAAAGCCCGCTGCCGAAGCTGGAAGGGTATCAATACCGGCTGGTGGATACGTCCACGCTTGAGGTGGAAGTGCTGCGTGAGCAGGGCGTGAACAGCGTGTTCAGCCAGCTTAGCGCGCAGGGTGTGCAGGTATTGAGTATGCGTAACAAAGCCAACCGTCTCGAAGAGCTGTTTGTCACGCTGGTTCATGACAGAAAAGGAGAAAGCGCATGATGCAGCTGTTCTGGGTGGCGCTGAAGAGTATCTGGTACAAAGAGATCCAGCGTTTTATGCGCATTTGGGTGCAAACACTGGTGCCGCCGGTGATCACCATGACGCTCTACTTTATTATTTTCGGCAACCTGATCGGTTCGCGTATCGGTGAAATGCACGGCTTTACCTACATGCAGTTTATCGTGCCGGGCTTAATCATGATGGCGGTGATCACCAACGCGTATGCCAACGTGGCGTCGTCATTCTTTAGCGCCAAGTTCCAGCGCAATATCGAGGAGCTGCTGGTGGCACCGGTGCCGACGCATGTCATTATCGCCGGATATGTTGGCGGCGGTGTGGCGCGCGGGCTGTGTGTGGGCATCCTGGTCACGGCGGTTTCGCTGTTTTTCGTGCCGTTTCAGGTACATTCATGGCTGTTTGTTGGTCTGACGCTGCTGCTGACGGCGGTGCTGTTTTCACTGGCCGGGCTGTTGAATGCGGTATTTGCCAAAACCTTTGATGATATCAGCCTGATCCCGACCTTTGTGTTGACGCCGCTGACGTATCTGGGCGGGGTGTTTTACTCCCTGACGCTGCTGCCGCCATTCTGGCAGGCGCTGTCGCACCTCAACCCGATCGTGTACATGATTAGCGGCTTCCGCTTTGGTTTCCTCGGCATTTCCGATGTGCCGCTGTTTACCACCGTGGGGGTTTTAGTGGTGTTTATCATCGTCTTTTACCTGCTGTGCTGGTATCTGATTAACCGCGGACGCGGGCTGCGTAGCTGATCCCGTTTGCAACGGCTCTCTTCTCTGGAAGAGAGCCAATCCTGAGGATTAGGCTGTTTTTTAGCCTGCTCATTGCCGTTGGTTTCTCCCGTTCTGTTGCTACAATAGGTGCAGTTTTTCTATTCGGTCCGTCTCATGTCTCGTTTGATTACCCTTTTACTGTTGCTGGTTGCCTTGAACGCATCTGCCAGTATTGTCAGTGAACAACGCATTCCCGCGCGCTATATGCAAACCACCGAAGATGCCAATATCTGGGCGCAGGTGGGGGACCGAGTCGTTACCGTCGGTAATATTCGCGCCGGTCAGATCCTGGCGGTGGTACCGGGGGCGGAAGATTATTACGCGTTTCGCTTTGGTTTCGGCAGCGGGTTTATCGACAGAGGCCATCTTGGCACGGTGTCAGGTAATGAGCGGGTAGAAGATACGCTGGGCGATCTGAATAAGCCGCTCAGTAATCAAAATCTGATCACCTGGCAGGATACGCCGCTCTACACGTCGCCGGATATCACCAGTAAACAGGTTGGCACGCTGGCGGAAAACCTGCGTTACCCGATAATCGATAAGCTAAAAGACCGCCTGAACCAGACCTGGTTTCAGATCCGCATCGGCAACAGGCTGGCGTGGATCAGCAGCCTGGATGCGCAAGAAGATAGCGGCATTCCGGTGCTGACTTATCATCACATCTTGCGCGATGAAGAAAATACCCGCTTTCGCCACACCTCGACCACCACCTCGGTGCGTGCTTTTACCAACCAGATGACCTGGCTGCGCGATCAGGGTTACACCACGTTGTCGATGTACCAGTTGGAAGGTTATGTACGTAACCGCATGAATTTGCCCGCGCGTTCGGTGGTGATCACCTTTGATGATGGGCTGAAGTCGGTCAGCCGTTACGCTTATCCGATCCTGCGCGAGTACGGTTTTAAAGCGACAGCGTTTATCATTTCGTCACGTATTAAGCTCAAGCCGCAGCCGTGGGATCCGAAATTCCTGCAGTTTATGAGCGTGTCGGAGCTGAATCAGATTCAGGATGTGTTCGATGTGCAGTCACATACCCATTTCCTGCACCGGGTTGATGATGCCATGCACCCGATTTTGCTCAGCCGCAACTATCACAATATTCTGTTCGATTTTAAACGCTCGCGCCGCGCACTGGCGCAGTTCAACCCGCATGTGCTTTACCTTGCCTATCCCTTTGGCGCGTATGACGACAAAGCGGTGAAAGCGGCGAATGACGCCGGTTTTCATCTGGCGGTGACCACGGTGCGTGGCAAGGTGAAACCGGGAGATAACCCGTTTTTACTGAAAAGGTTGTACGTGCTGAGAACGGATTCGCTGGAGACAATGTCGCGGCTGATCAGTAATCAGCCGCAGGGGTAGGGCATCAGGCAACCTGAACCGGCACGGCTTTCGCGGTGCGTTTCATCTCGTTGTCGCCATCAAAATAGGCCACTTTCGGCTGCCAGCTACGGGCAACTTCATCCGGCACGGTGACGTAGCTGGCGATAATCAGGATATCGCCGACGTCCGCACAGTGCGCTGCCGCGCCGTTAACCGAGATAATGCGTGAGCCGCGCTCGCCGGCAATCGCGTAGGTAGAAAAGCGTTTGCCGTTGGTCACGTTATAAATATCGATGGCTTCGTATTCCAGAATACCGGCCGCCTCAAGGAAATCCTGGTCAATCGCGCAGGAACCTTCGTAGTGCAGGTCGGCCTGCGTCACTTTGACGCGGTGGAGCTTGCCTTGCAGCATCGTGCGAATCATAAGTTAAACCTTCATTACTGATAATTAACCTGAAAATGGAGGGCGGCTCCCTGCGAATCCCTCGTGTGCTCGCGCCACGTCCTGACGGGCGTAAGGGCAAGCCAGGAGTGGAGTATTGCCCGATTTTTTCGCCCTGTCTAGCGGGCTAACTCAACGACTTTGTTGTCGATAAGCCGCGCCTGACCAAGCCATGCCGCCATCAAAATCACCGCGCGTTTACTGTCCTCAGACAGCGCCAGCAGCGTATCTGCATCGCGGATCTGAATATCATCGGCGCTCAGACCCGCGTCGTTGATCTCCTGCCCGGCAATGGCAATCAGTTCTTCTTCATTGCGCTCGCCTGCCAGCAGTTTATCGGCAATCGAATTCATCACTTTGCTGAGAGCCGGGGCAATTTTGCGCTGTTCGGCGGTGAGATAGCCATTACGCGAACTCAGCGCGAGGCCATCTTTTGCGCGCACGGTCGGCACGCCGACAATCTCAATGTCGTAGCCCATGTCGGCCACCATTTTGCGGATCAACTGCAACTGTTGGTAATCCTTCTCGCCAAAACAGGCGATATCCGGTTGTACCAGGTTGAACAGCTTACTGACGATAGTCGACACGCCACGGAAATGGCCAGGACGGCTTGCGCCTTCCAGCATGGTGGAGATACCCGGCACATCAACATACGTTTGTGTGTCGGTGCCCTGCGGGTAGATATCTGCTGGTGCGGGGGCGAAAACAAGATCGACTTTGCGCTTGTTCAGCTTTTCGCAATCTTCCTGCAGGGTGCGCGGGTAGCGCACTAAATCATCCGGGCGGTCGAACTGCATTGGGTTAACGAAAATACTCACAACCACCACATCGGCGCGGGCTTTCGCTTCGTCGACCAGCTTCATATGGCCATCGTGCAGGTTGCCCATCGTTGGCACCAGCGCAATACGCTTACCTTCCTGATGCAGCCTGCGGATGTGCTGGCGCAGCAGCGGGAGGGTTTCAATAATCAACACAGTAAGGCTCCTTAATGGAAACTATGTTCTTCACCCGGATAGGCTCCGGATTCGACGTCGGCAACATACTGCCTGACCGCTGCGCGCATGTCGCCTGCTTCATTGAGGAAATTTTTCGCGAATTTCGGGATATGCCCGCCGGTAATGCCGAACGCGTCATGCATCACCAGAATCTGGCCGTCGGTGACATTGCCTGCGCCAATACCAATTACCGGAATGGTTAACGCCGACGTGATGCGCTGCGCCAGCTCGACCGGAATACACTCCAGCACCAGCAGTTGCGCGCCAGCGGCTTCCAGCGCCAGCGCATCGTCAAGCAGCCCTTGTGCCGCGTCACCGCGCCCCTGAACTTTATAACCGCCGAAAATATTAACAGACTGCGGCGTCAAACCCAGGTGGCCGCACACCGGCACGGCGCGCTCGGTCAGCATTTTCACCGTCGGCGCCAGCCAGCGGCCGCCTTCGATTTTCACCATATTGGCACCTGCGCGCATGACCACGGCGGAGTTTTCAAACGCCTGCTCCGGCGTGGCGTAGGCCATAAACGGCAGATCGGCGAGCAGCAGACAGGCCGGTGCGCCACGGCGAACAGCCTGGGTGTGATAAGCGATATCGGCAACCGTTACCGGCAGGGTGGAGTCGTGACCTTGTACCGTCATCCCTAACGAATCACCAACCAGCATCACGTTAATCCCTTCTTCGGCAAACAGTTTCGCGAAGCTGTAGTCGTATGCGGTGATAGTGGCGAAGCGTCTCTTTTCCTGCTTGCACTTGTGCAGCCAGGAGATGGTGGTGGGTTTCATAGCGTTTCCTGATAGTCGAAAGCGATTCTGGCGCATTCTAGCAGCAACCAACAGGTGGGCAATGATTTTAGGCAAGCGGTGAGCGCGGGGCGTGACGAAAGCGGGAAATTACCAGGCGTTGGGTTTCGGCGCGTTCAGGTTCGCAAGAATTTCCTGCAACGATGTGCCGTCCGGGAAGTGCAGATCGGGCGCAATTTCAAACAGTGGCCACAACATAAAGCCACGGTTTTTCATGTCGTAGTGCGGCACCGTCAGGCGTTCGGTATTCAGGGTAAGATTGCCAAACAGCATGATATCGAGATCGAGCGTGCGCGGTCCCCAGCGTTCTGCTTTACGTACGCGGCCTTGCTGGAGTTCAATGCGTTGCGTGTGATCGAGCAGCGTTTCTGGCGTAAGGTCGGTTTCCAGCGCCACGGCGGCGTTGAGATAGTCCGGTTGATCCGGCGGGCCAAGCGGGGGAGTGCGATATAACGAAGAGACCGCCACGATGCGGCTTTGTGGGATCTCTCCGAGGGCGGTCATCGCGGCGTTAACCTGGTCGAGCGGTGATGCCAGGTTGCTACCGAGCGCGATATACGCGAGGGTCATGCGCTACCTTCGCGGCGCGGCGTGCGTTTGCGCGGGCGGCGGTGGCGACGGCGTTCTGCCGGTTCATCACCTAAATCATTGAGCATATCTTTCTGAGCTGGCGGTGCGGAAACCTGGAATTCACCCCACCATTTCGCCAGACGTTGCAGCTCGCCATTATTTTCGGCTTCGGCGCGCAGCGCCAGTAAATCATAAGCCGCGCGGAATTTCGGGTGTTCCATCAGTTTCCATGAGCGCTTGCCCTGGCGACGGGACATCCGCAATTGCAACTGCCAGATATCACGGATCAGCGTGGTGATGCGTTTTGGGATCGCCAGTGAACGGCACGCTTCATCCAGCACATCGTTCATCGCCAGCGCGAAAGCGTCATAATAGGCCAGACCGCCTTCCTGGGTAATGCGCTGGGCGTTTTCCAGTAGCGGATACCAGAACATCGCAGCAAACAAAAACGCCGGGTTGACGCGCATGTCGTTGCGAATGCGGTTGTCGGTATTCTTCAGCACCTGGTCAATAATCCGCTCCATCGGGCTGTCGCCTTTTTCGGTGAAGTAGCGGGTGATGCTGGGGAACAGCGGCTGGAACAGACCATATTCACGCAGTAAACGGTAGGTTTCGTAACCGTAACCGGCCTGCAGCAGTTTCAGCGATTCCTCAAACAGGCGCGCCGGAGGAACATCGTTAATCAGCGTTGCCAGGCGCGGGATTGGCTCGGCGGTCTCTTCGCTGATACGCATATTGAGCTTGGCGGCAAAGCGCACCGCGCGCAGCATGCGCACCGGATCTTCGCGATAGCGGGTTTCCGGGTTACCAATCAGGCGAATCACACCCTCTTCCAGGTCACGCATACCGCCGACGTAATCACGCACGGTGAAATCAGCAACGCTGTAATAAAGGCTGTTGATGGTGAAGTCGCGGCGCTGGGCATCTTCTTCGATGGAACCGAAAATGTTGTCACGCAGCAGCATGCCATTCTGCCCGCGCTGGGAGATGGTGCGATCGGTTTGTTGTTCGTCGTGATGACCACGGAAGGTGGCGACTTCGATAATTTCCGGCCCGAACATCACATGCGCAAGGCGGAAACGGCGGCCAACCAGGCGGCAGTTGCGGAACAGTTTACGCACCTGGTCCGGCGTTGCGCTGGTGGTCACATCAAAATCTTTTGGTTTTTTGCCCAGCAATAAATCGCGCACGCCGCCGCCTACCAGGTAAGCGTCGTAGCCCGCTTTATTCAGACGATAGAGCACCTTGAGCGCATTTTCACTGATATCTTTGCGGGAAATAGCGTGCTGCTCACGCGGAATAACCGTCATCTGCGGTTGGGCCATAGCCTCAACGACCATGCTCTCTTCGCGGCTTAGCACCTTGCGGCAAAAATTAGCGACTCGGGTAAAAATAGTACACCTCGGTAGTGTCAAACGTCAGGACAAAAAAATAGCGGCTAATCATAGCTCAGCGCGAGCCGTTTGAGAATGCTGTATTCGCATCCACGGCATCCGGCACACGGCAAAGCGTCCAGTTTTCCACCGCTTTTTGCAGCAGCGCGTCGATGCGCAGATCCTGCCACTCATTTGTTACATCCTGGTTCAAAAATTGTAAAGCCCTGATTATTACCGGGCGCGGATCGCCTTCAGGCAACGCGGGGGCGTGGTTTTGCTTGGAAAGCTTATTTCCCTGCTCGTTGAGCGCCAGCGGCAAATGAACGTACGTCGGCACCGGCCAGCCAAACTGGTTATAAAGGGAGATTTGCCGCACCGTGGGTTCTATCAGATCCGCGCCGCGCACAATTTCTGTGACGCCCTGAAAATAGTCATCGACCACCACCGCGAGATTGTAGGCAAACAGCCCGTCGCGGCGGTGAATAATAAAATCTTCCCGCGCCAGTTTTTCGTCGGCGGTGATGCGCCCGCGTAATTTATCGTCGAAGTGCAGCACCGGATGCTGCTGTACCAGCCGTACGGCGGCGTTTTGCGGGCCATTTTGTAATGTCCGGCAATGCCCGTCGTAGGTGCCACCGATGCTTTGGATACGGGCGCGCGTGCAGGTACAAAAATAGCTCAGCCCTTTGCGTTGTAAGGTGGCGAGCGCCTCGCGGTAGGCGTCATGGCGACGGGATTGCCATAGCACGTCGCCGTCCCAGTGCAGACCATAATGCTCAAGCTGGCGAAGAATGGTGTTTGCCGCGCCGGGAGCTTCTCTGGGGGGATCGATATCTTCGATGCGAACAAGCCAGGTGCCTTGGCTGGCGCGGGCTTGCAGATAGCTGCCGAGAGCAGCAATTAACGAACCAAAATGCAGTTCACCGGATGGGGATGGCGCAAAGCGCCCAATATAGTGTGATTCAGGCATGTCGCTGGCAAAAATATAGGCGGGAATCGATCCCGCCGTATAGGGCGCACCACGCCTTAGCGGTGCGCCGTTGAAGACGTCAGGGGATTAACCCGCCATCTGTTTTTCGCGGATTTCCGCCAGGGTTTTGCAGTCGATGCACAGGTCGGCAGTCGGACGTGCTTCCAGACGACGGATACCAATTTCAACGCCACAGGATTCGCAGAAGCCGAAATCTTCGTCTTCCACTTTTTTCAGCGTCTTCTCGATCTTTTTAATCAACTTGCGCTCGCGATCACGGTTACGCAGTTCGAGGCTGAACTCTTCTTCCTGCGCGGCACGGTCGACCGGATCGGGGAAGTTAGCTGCTTCGTCCTGCATGTGCGTGACGGTGCGATCGACTTCATCCCTAAGTTGATTACGCCATGCTTCAAGAATACGCTTGAAGTGCGCCAGCTGGGCTTCGTTCATATACTCTTCGCCCGGTTTCTCTTGATACGGCTCCACCCCAGCGATGGCGAGAATACTCAGGGACGATGTTTTACGGTTTTGCCCTTCTTGCATGTTGCTTCTCCTTAACACGCACTATCGATCCCCGTGTGGGGGAAAAATCAGGCCGCTATAAATAGCAGATGCTTTTACGGATGGCAAATATCTAAACGTAACACTTGACAACCCTGTGAAGAAAAGCGTATTTGCGCACGCGACCAAATCACTTACTCGTCAAAAGCTTGCCTTTATACCGTAAAAGGTAGTGGCAACTTAAGAGTGATATTATCGGCAGAAAGTTCCGCTTTATAAGCGATAACTTCTACCCCCCGGTGTTGTGCCTCATTCAATAATCGTGCGTATTCCTCGTCAATATGGCGTGCCGGAGAAAAATGTTCAACGGCAGAGTGCAGAACGGCAAACAGAATTACCGCGCGATCGCCGTTGGCCGCGACGCTCATTAATTCCCGTAAATGCTTCTGCCCACGCAGGGTGACGGCATCCGGGAAGTAGCCTGACTGCTGCTCGGCGAGCGTGACCGATTTCACTTCAATATAGCAGTTGCGCCGGTCATCCGCCTGTAACAGAAAATCAATTCTGCTACCTTCCGCACCATATTTTACTTCGCTTTTCAGCGCGCTATATCCGCTGAGTTCAGGCACCTGGTCAGCAAGTATTGCTTCTTTTGTCAGCATATTTGCCCGCTGAGTATTGACGCAAATAAATGCCCCCTGTTGGGTTTGGGATAATTCCCACGTATGGGCATATTTGCGCTTAGGATTATTCGACGTGGAATACCAGACCGTGTCGCCTGGCGTCGCGCAACCGGTCATCGCACCGGTATTCGGGCAATGCAGCGTGAGGGTTTCCCCTTCAGGCGTGATCACATCCGCAAGAAAACGTTTATAACGCTGAATCAGCGTGGCGGATTTAAGCGGCGGGGAAAAATCCATGGAAAATCCTTATTTTTTAAGCGTCCAGCGATGCAACTGCGTGTAGCGGGTTCGACCCTGGATAAATTGTGATTCATACAATGCGAACGCCGTCACCGGAAACGACCAGCGAAAACCCGGCGGTGGGATCGTGACAGCATGGCTGGCGTCGCGCAGTAGCGTAATGTGCGGGTGAAACGGCTTCGGGCTTTGATAACATCCGCTGCGGGACGCCTGGGCGCGGAGCATATCCGCCAGTTGCAGCAACCCACGCGGCGGCTGGCGTGAACCGAGCCAGACGACGCGCGAACGCAGCCATTGCCCGGCATCATCCAGCGTGAGCGTGAAACCGGGCTGGCGTATCCGGCCGGCCAGCGCTTCCAGTGCGCGCTGTTTTTCCGCGCTGATTTCGCCGAGAAACGCCAGCGTCAGATGCAGATTCGCCGCTGCAATCGGCCGCCCCGCATCCGGCGGGAACTGTTGCGCACGCCATTGCACCACCTGCGTCTGAATATCCGCAGGGAGTTCAAGGGCGAAAAACAGCCTTTTTGGTTCAGACATGGCGGGCTCGAGGTCAAAGGTTTACGGCGATGTTATACTGCTGGCCGGCTTATGTTAACCCTCCGGAGCTTTTGTGTCCTCACTGCCAGTCGCCGCCGTTCTGCCCGACATTCTTTCTGCCCTGCTCACCGCGCCACAGGTGTTGTTAAGCGCACCCACCGGCGCAGGGAAATCGACCTGGTTGCCGTTGCAGCTGCTGCAACAAGGCGACATTACTGGCCGTATTTTGCTGCTTGAGCCGCGTCGGCTGGCGGCACGCAATGTGGCACAGCGGCTGGCGGAGCTGCTTGATGAAAAACCAGGCGAAACCGTGGGTTACCGGATGCGTGCGGAAACCTGCGTGGGGCCAAATACCCGGCTCGAAGTCGTGACGGAAGGCATTTTAACGCGGCTGGTGCAGCAAGATCCGGAACTCAGCGGCGTTGGGCTGGTGATCCTCGATGAATTTCACGAGCGCAGCCTGCAAGCGGATCTCGCCCTGGCATTGCTGTTAGACGTGCAGCAAGGGCTGCGCGATGACCTCAAACTGCTGGTGATGTCGGCAACGCTCGATAATGCCCGTTTGCAGGCGTTGTTGCCAGAGGCCCCGACCATTGTGTCTGAAGGGCGGGCGTACCCCGTTGAGCAGCGTTATCAACCGTTGCCTTCTCATCTTCGTTTTGATGAAGCCGTCGCCCAGGCGACCGCTGAATTACTGCGTAATGAACCCGGTTCGCTGCTGCTGTTTTTACCGGGCGTCGGGGAAATCCAGCGTGTGCAGGAGCAACTGGCTTCCCGCGTCGGTAGCGATGTTCTGCTCTGCCCGCTCTATGGTGCGCTGCCGCTCAGTGAGCAGCGCAAAGCCATTTTGCCCGCGCCCGTCGGGCAGCGAAAAGTAGTGCTAGCGACTAATATCGCCGAAACCAGTTTGACCATTGAAGGCATTCGCCTGGTGGTGGATAGCGCTCAGGAGCGCGTCGCGCGGTTTGATGCCCGCAGCGGTTTAACCCGGCTGGTGACGCAGCGCATTAGTGTTGCTTCGATGACGCAGCGTGCCGGACGTGCCGGTCGTCTTGAGCCTGGCATTTGTGTGCATTTACTGAGTAAAGAGCAGGCGGAACGCGCGGCGGCGCAGAGCAGCCCTGAAATAGTGAGTAGTGATTTATCCGGACTGTTAATGGAATTAATCCAGTGGGGATGCCAGGAGCCTGCCCAGCTCAAATGGTTGGATCTGCCGCCAGCGGTAAATCTCGCGGCGGCGCGCAAGCTGCTCAGCCAGTTGCAGGCGCTTGAGGACGGGCGACTGACGCCGTTTGGGCAGCGCATGGCGGCGCTCGGTAACGAGCCGCGCCTGGCTGCGATGCTGGCAGCGGCAAATGGTCGCGATGAAATTGCCACGGCGGCGAAGCTGGCGGCGATTCTGGAAGAGCCACCACGCGGCGCAAATAGTGACTTGAGCGCGGTGTTTTCACGCAACCAGCCGAACTGGCAGCAGCGCGCGCGCCAGCTGGCTCGCCGCCTGAAAAGCAGCGATGGCGAGCCGGACAACACCGTACTTGCGCCGTTGCTGGCAAGCGCCTTTGCCGATCGCATTGCCCGCCGGCGCGGACAGGAAGGTCGCTATCAACTGGCGAACGGCATGGGCGCAACGCTGGACGCCGATGATGCGCTCAACCGTCACGAATGGCTGATAGCACCTCTGCTGTTGCAGGGTAGCGCATCACCGGATGCGCGGATTTTGCTGGCGCTGCCGCTGGATATCGACGCGCTTGTCACCCGCTGCCCCCATTTATTGCAGCAGTCCGACACGGTTGAGTGGGACGAGGCACAGGGCACGTTAAAAGCCTTTCGCCGCAGCCAGATAGGCCAATTGACATTAAAAGTACAACCGCTGGCGAAACCCTCCGAAGAGGAGTTGCATCGGGCGATGCTGAACGGTATCCGTGATAAAGGCTTGCGCGTGCTGAACTGGACGCCGGACGCCGAGCAACTGCGTTTGCGTTTGCATTGTGCGGCGAAGTGGCTGCCGGAAGTGGACTGGCCAGCGGTCGATGAGGCTTCGTTGCTGGAGAACCTTGAGCAGTGGTTATTGCCGCAAATGAGCGGTATTCGTTCGCTGCGTGAGCTGAAAGCGCTCGATTTAAGCCAGGCGTTACAAAATGCGATGCCGTGGTCATTACGTCAACGTCTGGATAGTGAGCTGCCTGCGCATTACACTGTGCCGACGGGAAGCCGGATAGCGATTCGTTATCACGAAGATAACCCGCCGGCGCTGGCGGTGCGCATGCAAGAGATGTTTGGCGAAGCGACAACGCCTGTCATCGCGCAAGGGCGCGTGGCGCTGGTGCTGGAGCTGCTTTCCCCTGCGCAACGTCCGCTGCAAATCACCCGTGATTTAAGCGCGTTTTGGGCAGGCGCGTATCGCGAAGTGCAAAAAGAGATGAAAGGGCGCTACCCGAAGCATGTCTGGCCGGACGATCCGGCCAATACGGCACCGACGCGGCGCACTAAAAAGTATTCGTAACAGGGATGGGCTTTTCGCCATCGAACCGTGCGATAAATTGAGAGATTTCTTCTTCTGCCCCGGTGCGGAAGAGTTGAGAATCAGGCCCTTGCGCCTGAAAGTTGCGGAGAGTAAAGCATGGCGGGGAATGACCGCGAGCCAATTGGACGCAAGGGTAAACCAGCGCGTCCGGCGAAAGAGAAAATCAGCCGTCGTCGACTTCGGGAAGAGGAGTACGACGAGTATGAAGATGACGATGAAGACGAGGAACCGATGCCGAAAAAAGGAAGAGGCAAAGGCAAGAAGCCACGCGGCAAACGCGGCTGGTTCTGGCTGCTGTTAAAAATTGCCATCGTTCTGGCCGTGCTGTGCGCCATTTATGGCGTGTATCTGGATCAAAAAATCCGTGCCCGTATCGACGGAAAAGTCTGGCAACTGCCTGCCGCGGTGTATGGCCGTATGGTCAACCTCGAACCGGATATGGCAATCAGTAAAAACGAGATGGTGAAACTGCTGGAAGCTACTCAGTACCGCCAGGTGACGAAGATGACGCGTCCCGGCGAGTTTACTGTGCAGGCGAAAAGCATTGAGATGATCCGCCGTCCGTTTGATTTCCCGGACAGTAAAGAGGGGCAGGTGCGTGCGCGTCTGACCTTTGACGGCTCTCGTCTGGAAACCATCGAGAATATGGACAGCAACCGCCAGTTCGGTTTCTTCCGCCTCGATCCACGCCTGATCACCATGCTCTCTTCGCCTAATGGCGAGCAGCGCCTGTTCGTGCCGCGCAATGGCTTCCCGGATCTGCTGGTGGATACGCTGCTGGCGACCGAAGACCGCCACTTTTACGAGCACGACGGCATCAGCTTTTACTCCATTGGCCGTGCGGTGCTGGCGAACCTGACCGCCGGACGCACCGTGCAGGGGGCGAGTACGCTGACGCAGCAGCTGGTGAAAAACCTGTTCCTCAGCAGCGAGCGCTCCTACTGGCGTAAAGCCAACGAAGCCTATATGGCGCTGATTATGGATGCCCGCTACAGCAAAGATCGTATTCTTGAGCTGTATATGAACGAGGTGTACCTCGGTCAGAGCGGCGACAACGAGATCCGCGGTTTCCCGCTGGCGAGCCTCTACTATTTTGGCCGCCCGGTGGAAGAGCTGAGCCTTGATCAGCAGGCATTGCTGGTGGGGATGGTTAAAGGTGCGTCAATCTATAACCCGTGGCGTAACCCGAAACTGGCGCTGGAGCGTCGTAACCTGGTGCTGCGCTTGCTGCAACAGCAGAACGTTATCGACCAGGAGCTGTATGACATGCTGAGCGCGCGTCCGCTCGGCGTGCAGCCGCGCGGCGGGGTGATTTCACCGCAGCCAGCGTTTATGCAGATGGTGCGTCAGGAGTTGCAAGCGAAGCTCGGTGATAAAGTGAAAGATCTCTCCGGCGTGAAGATCTTCACCACTTTTGATTCCGTGGCGCAGGACGCCGCCGAAAAAGCCGCCGTGGAAGGTATTCCGCTGCTGATCAAACAGCGCAAGCTGACCGATCTTGAAACGGCAATGGTGGTGGTCGACCGCTACACCGGTGAAGTGCGCGCGATGGTCGGCGGTGCGACGCCGCAATTCGCGGGTTATAACCGTGCGATGCAGGCGCGCCGCTCCATTGGTTCGCTGGCGAAACCGGCAACCTACCTGACGGCGCTAAGCCAGCCGAATATCTATCGCCTGAATACCTGGATTGCCGATGCGCCGATTTCACTGCGCTTGTCTAACGGCCAGGTGTGGGCACCGCAAAACGATGACCGTCGTTTTAGCGGCCAGGTGATGCTGGTCGATGCGCTGACCCGGTCGATGAACGTACCGACAGTGAACCTCGGGATGGCGGTAGGGTTGCCTGCGGTGACGGACACCTGGCAGAAACTCGGCGCGCCGAAAGATCAGCTGACCGGCATGCCGTCTATGCTGCTTGGTGCGCTGAACCTGACGCCAATTGAAGTGGCGCAGGCTTTCCAGACCATCGCCAGCGGCGGTAACCGCGCACCGCTTTCCGCGCTGCGTTCGGTGATTGCTGAAGATGGCACGGTGCTGTATCAGAGCTTCCCGCAGGCCGAACGTGCCGTACCGGCGCAGGCGGCGTACATGACGCTGTGGACGATGCAGCAGGTTGTCCAGCGCGGCACTGGGCGCCAGCTTGGCGCGAAGTATCCGGGCCTGCATCTGGCGGGTAAAACCGGTACTACCAACAACAACGTCGATACCTGGTTTGCGGGTATCGACGGGCGCGAAGTGACCATTACCTGGGTTGGCCGCGATAATAACCAGCCGACGAAGCTGTATGGTGCCAGCGGCGCGATGGCGATTTACCAGCGTTATCTGGAAAACCAGTCGCCGATCCCGCTGGATCTGACGCCGCCGGAAGACATCACCAATATGGGTGTTGATGACATGGGTAATTTCGTTTGCGGCGGTGGCGGTGTGCGCCAGCTTCCGGTCTGGACGACCAGCCCGGAAACGCTGTGCCAGCAAAACCAAGTGCAGCCGCAAACCGGCAACCCGTTTGATCAGTCCCAGCAGCCGCAGCAACCCGCGCAGCAGCAGCCTCAACAGCCGCCGCAGCAGGAGCAGAAAAGCGATGGTGTCGCAGGCTGGATCAAAGAGATGTTCGGCGGTAACTAACTTTCTGCCGTGACAAAACCTGAAACCTCCGATGGCAACATCGGGGGTTTTTTAACGCCCTAAACATGCAAATAACGTTATATTAAACCCTTGTTAACCACCTGCTTTTCGTCTGGTTATTTCTTCATCCTTCAGGCCGTTTCAGGCGGCTTACTGCTTGCTATGCGCACAGCGCTTCGCATATTATGCTGCGGTCATAATAATAATTCTCGTTTACGTTATCGTTCACTCATTTGAATCAGAGATAAACTAATGGCGCGTCCTAACACTGCTCAGCCAGTCAACACTACGCTGCGTAAAATCGCGGTTGTAGTAGCCACAGCGGTTAGCGGCATGTCTGTTTACGCACAGGCTGCAACAACCCAAAAAGAAGAAACCATCACCGTTACCACCAGCGCCGCTCCGCAGGAAAGCGCATGGGGACCGGCGGCGACCATCGCCGCGAAACACACGGCGACGGCGACGAAAACCGATATGCCGCTGGAGAAAACGCCGCAATCCATCTCGGTGGTGACCAGCGAGGAGATCGCGCTGCATCAGCCGAAATCCGTGAAAGAAGCCCTCAGTTATACGCCGGGTGTCGCTGTCGGTACGCGTGGCGCCTCCAATACCTATGACTACCTGATTATTCGTGGTTTTGCCGCCGACGGGCAGAGCCAGAACAACTACCTCGACGGTTTGAAGATGCAGGGCAACTTCTATAACGACGCGGTAATTGATCCTTACATGGTTGAGCGTGCGGAAATTCTGCGCGGCCCCACTTCCGTGCTGTACGGAAAAAGCAGCCCGGGTGGCCTGTTGAATATGGTCAGCAAGCGCCCGACCACCACGCCGCTGTATGAAGTACAGTTTAAAGCCGGCACCAATAACCTGTTCCAGACCGGCTTTGATTTTAGCGACGCGCTGGATGATGACGGTGTTTTCTCCTACCGCTTAACCGGGCTGGCGCGTTCTGCTAACGCACAGCAGGAAGGGGCAAAAGAACAGCGCTACACCATTGCGCCATCGTTTAGCTGGCGTCCTGATGACAAGACCAACTTCACTTTCTTGTCCTATTTCCAGAACGAGCCGGATACCGGTTATTACGGTTGGTTGCCGAAAGAGGGAACCGTTGAACCGCTGCCAAACGGCAAGCGTTTATCGACCGATTTCAACGAAGGTGCGAAGAACAACACCTATTCCCGTAATGAGAAAATGGTGGGTTACAGCTTCGAACACGCGTTCGACGACACCTTTACCGTGCGCCAGAATCTGCGTTACGCGCAAAATAAAACCTCGCAAAACAGCGTGTACGGTTATGGCATGTGCTCGGATCCGCTCTATTCCGGCAATCCATCAACTAGCCCGTGTGCAGGTATCGCCCAGTCTGAATGGGGACATTACCTGACACGCCAGTACGTGATTGATAGCGAGAAATTGCAGAACTTCTCTGTTGATACGCAACTGCAAAGCACCTTCTCCACCGGGGATATCGATCATATCCTGCTGACCGGTGTCGACTACATGCGTATGCGCAATGACATCAATTCATGGTTTGGTTATGCCGGTTCTGTTGCGCCGTCGGATATTTACAATCTGGATCGCAGCGATTTCGACTTCGACGCGCATTCCACGCCTTCCGGTGCGTATCAGATCCTGAACCGCCAGCAGCAAACGGGGCTTTATGCTCAGGATCAGGCGCAGTGGGATAAAGTGCTGGTGACGCTGGGCGGACGTTACGATTGGGCTAAACAGAGCGCGTACAACCGCACCTCCGACACCACAACGAAACGCGACGATAACCAGTTCACTTGGCGCGGTGGCGTTAACTACCTGTTCGACAACGGCGTAACGCCGTATTTCAGTTACAGCGAATCGTTCGAACCGGCGTCCACTTCAGGGGCGAGCGGTGCGATCTTCGCGCCGTCGAAAGGCAAGCAATACGAAGCCGGTGTGAAATACAGCCCCAAAGATCGTCCGGTTGTGTTGACCGGCGCGGTCTATCAGCTCACCAAGAGCAACAACCTGATGGCCGATCCAGCAGGTTCTTTCTGGTCGGTTGAAGGCGGTGAAATTCGCGCGCGCGGCGTTGAAATCGAAGCCAAAGCGGCGCTGTCAGCCAACCTGAATATGGTCGGTTCTTACACCTATACGCAGGCGGAATACACCACCGACACCAATTACAAAGGCAACACCCCGGCGCAGGTGCCAAAACACATGGCATCGCTGTGGGGCGACTACACCTTCTACGACGGCGCGCTCTCGGGCCTGACATTAGGCACCGGCGCTCGCCTGACGGGTTCCAGCTATGGCGATCCGGCGAACTCCTTCAAGGTGGGTAGCTACACGGTTGTCGATGCGCTGGTTCGTTACGATCTGGCTCGCTTCGGTATGGCTGGCTCCAACGTGGCGGTTCACGTCAACAACCTGCTCGATCGTGAATACGTCGCAAGCTGCTTTAACACTTACGGCTGCTTCTGGGGCGCAGAACGCCAGGTGGTGGCGACGGCAACCTTCCGCTTCTAATCTCTCTTCGGGCACGGTTCGCCGTGCCCATTTATAAGTTGGCAATCATGCAGGAAAACAACACGCTTCCCGATACCACCTTTCAACTCAGCGATGTCACCTTTCGTGTGCCCGGCCGCACGCTGCTGCACCCGCTGTCGCTGACCTTTCCGGTGGGTAAAGTCACTGGTTTGATTGGCCACAACGGCTCCGGAAAATCCACACTGCTGAAAATGCTTGGCCGTCACCAGCCGCCCTCGGACGGTGATATTTTGCTGGATGGGCAGCCGCTCGCTAGCTGGAGCAGCAAAGCCTTTGCCCGCAAAGTGGCCTACTTGCCGCAGCAGTTGCCGCAGGCGGAAGGGATGACGGTTCGTGAACTGGTGGCGATTGGCCGCTACCCGTGGCACGGGGCGTTGGGGCGCTTTGGCATTGCCGACAGAGAAAAAGTGGAAGAAGCGATTGCGCTGGTGGGCTTAAAGCCGCTGGCGCACCGCCTGGTCGATAGTCTCTCCGGCGGCGAACGCCAGCGCGCGTGGATCGCCATGCTGGTGGCGCAGGACAGCCGCTGCCTGCTGCTGGATGAACCTACCTCGGCGCTGGACATCGCCCATCAGGTGGATGTGCTGGCGCTGGTGCACCGCTTGAGCCAGCAGCGCGGGCTGACGGTGATTGCCGTGCTGCACGATATCAATATGGCGGCGCGGTATTGCGATTATCTGGTGGCGCTGCGCGGTGGTGAGATGATCGCCGAAGGCACGCCGGACGTATTAATGCGCGCCGAAACGCTGGAACACATTTACGGCATCCCGATGGGGATCCTGCCGCATCCTGCGGGGGCAGCACCGGTGAGTTTTGTTTACTGATGACTGGATTACATCACATTAGCCGTCGTCGCTTACTGACGGCGATGGCGCTCTCTCCCCTGTTGTGGAACATGCGCAACGCGCACGCCGCGGCGATCGATCCGACGCGCATTGTCGCGCTGGAGTGGTTGCCGGTTGAATTGCTGCTGGCGCTCGGCGTCGCGCCTTATGGCGTTGCGGATGTGCAGAGTTACAACTTGTGGGTCAACGAGCCTGCGTTGCCCGCTTCGGTGATTGACGTTGGGCTGCGTACCGAGCCGAATCTCGAATTGCTGACGCAAATGAAACCCTCCTGGCTGGTATGGTCGGCAGGTTATGGCCCTTCCGAAGCGAAGCTGGCGCAAATCGCGCCGGGGCGCGGCTTCACCTTTAGCGATGGTAAAAAGCCGCTCGCCATGGCGAAGCACTCGTTAAACGAGATGGCGCAGATCCTCAATCTGGAGGCCGCCGCGAAAAAACATCTCGACGAATTTGATGCCCTCATTGAAGCGCGAAAACCGCATTTTGCACGTCGCGGCGATCGCCCTTTATTGATGATCACCTTGCTCGACCCGCGCCATGTGCTGGCGTTCGGGCCGAACTGCCTGTTCCAGGAAGTGCTCGATAGCGTGGGCATTCGTAACGCCTGGCACGGCGAAACCTCTTTCTGGGGCAGCGTGGCGGTGGGTATCGATCGGCTGGCGGAATACAAAGACGTTGATGTTATCTGTTTCGATCACGGTAACGAGCAGGATATGCAAAAACTGATGGCGACGCCGTTGTGGCAGGCGATGCCCTTCGTGCGCGCCGGGCGTTTCCAGCGGGTGCCGGCGGTCTGGTTTTATGGCGCAACGCTGTCGGCGATGCATTTTACCCGCGTGCTGGATAATGCGCTGGGAGGCCGGGCATGAACCGACGTGTTTCGCCTTTTCCCGCGTTGCTGCTGACGGTGCTTTTTATCGCCGCTGCCGTGCTTAGCTGGAACAATTTAACCGTCGCTTTGCCGCGCGCGCAGTGGGCGCAGGCCTTCGTCGCGCCGGACATCAACCTTATCGATCAGATGCTGTTTCACTACAGCCTGTTGCCGCGTCTGGTGATTTCTCTGCTGGTCGGTGCCGGGCTTGGCCTGGTCGGTGTGCTGTTTCAGCAGGTGCTGCGAAACCCGCTTGCCGAACCGACAACGCTGGGCGTGGCAACCGGGGCGCAACTGGGCATCACCATTACCACGCTGTGGTCGATCCCCGGCGTGCTGGCTTCACAGTTTGCCGCGCTTGCCGGGGCATGTGCAGTCGGCGCGCTGGTGTTTGGCGTGGCCTGGGGAAAGCGTTTGTCGCCGGTGACGCTGATCCTCGCCGGTCTGGTGGTGAGCCTCTATTGCGGGGCGATTAACCAACTGCTGGCGCTGTTCCATCACGATCAACTACAAAGCATGTTTTTATGGAGCACCGGGACGCTAACGCAAACCGACTGGAGCATCGTGCAGCGCTTGTGGCCGCAGCTGCTTGGTTGTGCGGTGTTAACGCTGCTGCTGTTGCGCCCGCTAACGCTGATGGGGCTGGATGACGGCGTTGCGCGTAATCTTGGCCTGGCGCTGTCGCTGGCGCGCCTGGCGGCCCTGACGCTGGCGATTGCGTTGAGTGCGTTGCTGGTCAATGCGGTCGGCATTATCGGTTTTATCGGCCTGTTTGCGCCGCTACTGGCGAAAATGCTCGGCGCACGTCGCTTGTTGTCGCGCTTGCTGCTGGCACCGCTGATTGGCGCGCTGATCCTCTGGCTCTCCGATCAAGTTATCTGGTGGCTGACTCGCGTGTGGATGGAAGTTTCCACCGGTTCGATCACTGCGCTGATTGGCGCGCCGTTGCTGTTGTGGTTGCTGCCACGGCTGCGCAGCATGAGCGCACCCGCGATGGATGCCGGGGATAACGTGGCGGCTGAGCGCCAGCACGTTCAGTGGTTTGCGTTGGGCGGTTTCGTGCTTCTGTTGCTGGCGATGGGGCTAGCGCTGACGTTCGGGCGTGACGCGACAGGCTGGCATTTTGCCAGCGGACAGTTGCTCGACGAACTGATGCCGTGGCGCTGGCCGCGCATTGTCGCTGCGCTCACCGCCGGCGTGATGCTGGCGGTGGCGGGGTGTATTATTCAGCGCCTGACCGGCAACCCGATGGCCAGCCCGGAAGTGCTGGGGATAAGCTCAGGCGCGGCGTTTGGCGTGGTATTGATGTTGTTCTTCGTACCGGGTAACGCGTTTGGCTGGCTGATGCCCGCCGGGAGCCTGGGGGCCGCGGTGACGTTGCTGATTATCATGGTTGCCGCCGGGCGCGGTGGCTTTTCGCCGCACCGTATGCTGCTGGCAGGGATGGCGTTGAGCACAGCGTTTACCATGTTGTTGATGATGTTACAGGCAAGCGGTGACCCGCGCATGGCAAAGATCCTGACGTGGATTTCCGGCAGCACTTACAATGCCTCTGGCGAACAGGTTTGGCGTACTGGCGTGATGATGGTGATGTTGCTGGCGCTGACACCGCTGTGTCGCCGCTGGTTAACGATCTTACCGCTTGGTGGTGACACCGCGCGTTCAGTCGGGATGGCGCTGACACCGTCGCGCGTCGGCCTGTTGTTACTGGCAGCAGCGCTCACGGCAACGGCGACCATGACCATTGGCCCGCTGAGTTTTGTTGGCCTGATGGCACCGCATATCGCGCGGATGATGGGGTTTCGTCGCACAATGCCGCATATGGTGATTTCAGCGCTGGTGGGGGGAGTACTGCTGGTGTTTGCCGACTGGTGCGGGCGGATGCTGCTGTTTCCGTTTCAGATCCCCGCCGGGTTGCTGTCGACCTTTATCGGCGCGCCATACTTTATCTATTTGCTGAGAAAGCAGAGCCGCTAAAAGAGAGCCTCTCCCGCCGGGGAG
This sequence comes from Enterobacter sp. R4-368, assembly GCF_000410515.1. Classification (NCBI taxonomy): domain Bacteria; kingdom Pseudomonadati; phylum Pseudomonadota; class Gammaproteobacteria; order Enterobacterales; family Enterobacteriaceae; genus Enterobacter; species Enterobacter sp. R4-368. Next base: position 3,946,938 of record NC_021500.1, read on the forward strand.
AGGCTTCGCCGATTACAATTTGGCGAACACGCGACGTGCAGCGTCGATGGTGTTGTCAATATCCTCTTCGCTATGCGCGACAGACATAAAGCCCGCTTCAAACGCCGACGGCGCAAGGTATACGCCTTCTTCCAGCATCAAATGGAAGAAGCGTTTAAAACGTTCTACGTCGCACTTCACCACATCCTGATAGCTGGTCACGCTTTCGGCATCGGTAAAGAACAGACCAAACATCCCACCGACATGGTTGACCACCAGTGGAATGCCGGCTTCCTGCGCGGCGTCCAGCAGACCGTTGGCCAGTTGCGTGGTCAGTTCGGTCAGCGTGGCGTGAATGCCCGGCTGGGCGACTTCGGTTAAACAGGCATAGCCTGCCGCCATGGCAATCGGGTTACCGGAGAGCGTACCCGCCTGGTAGACCGGGCCGGTAGGTGCCAGCGCGTCCATCACCTCGCGACGCCCGCCAAATGCGCCGACCGGCATGCCGCCACCGATAATTTTGCCAAGGCAAGTCAGATCCGGTGTCACACCGTAATAATCCTGTGCACCCGCCAGCGCGACGCGAAAACCAGTCATTACTTCATCAATAATCAGCAGCGCGCCAAACTCATCGCACAGCGCGCGCAGGCCCGGCAGGAATTCCGGCAGCGGCGGCACGCAGTTCATGTTTCCGGCGACCGGTTCGACGATGATACAGGCGATATCCTGCGGATATTGCTCAAACGCCGCGCGTACCGAGCTGAGATCGTTATAGGTGCAGGTCAGGGTGTGTTTAGCGAAATCGGCCGGAACGCCCGGTGAGTTCGGCTGGCCCAGCGTCAGCGCACCGGAACCGGCTTTCACCAGCAGGCAGTCGGCGTGGCCATGGTAGCAGCCTTCAAATTTGATAATTTTATCGCGGCCGGTAAACCCGCGAGCCAGACGAATAGCGCTCATTGTCGCTTCGGTGCCAGAGTTCACCATGCGCACCATATCCATGGTCGGCACCAGTTCGGTGACCAGCTGCGCCATTTTGACTTCCATTTCGGTAGGCGCGCCAAAGCTCAGGCCGCGGCTGGCCGCTTCGATCACCGCGTTGCGAATTGCCGGGTGGTTGTGACCGAGCACCATAGGGCCCCAGGAACCGACGTAATCGATATAGGCTTTGCCGTCGACATCATACAAATAAGCACCGTCAGCACGCTCGATAAACAGCGGCGTACCGCCCACGCCGGTAAAGGCGCGTACCGGTGAGTTCACACCGCCCGGGATAAGCTCACGCGCTGCGTTATAGAGGTTTTCAGACTTACTCATGCTTTTCATTCCTGGTTCGTGGAAAAATCAATGCCGGTCATTCTATGTGATTACGGGAATGTTATGAAAGTTTTGCCCCGGTGAAACGACATATTTTGCAGGGATTTTACCCGCGACGCGCTGAGGCTTGCCGGGTAAAATGCCTCTTTTGTATTACTTATCGAAAATCAATGTCAGCGCAAATCCCTTCATTTGAACAGCAGCAGGTTGAGCAACGGCGACGCCGCAACATCATGCGCCAGATGCTGCAACGCGATAAAACGCCACTGGCGATTTTGCTGGTTGCCGCCGTCGCGGGCGCAGTCACAGGATTAGTGGGCGTATTTTTTGAAAAAGCCGTGAATGCGGTGTTGAACGCACGTATTGGCGCGCTGGCGCAGATGGCGGACAGCGCACTGGTGTGGCCGCTGGCATTTATTGGCTCGGCAGTGCTGGCGATGATTGGCTATTTTCTGGTGCGGCGATTCGCGCCCGAAGCCGGCGGCTCGGGGATCCCGGAAATTGAAGGTGCGCTGGAGGAACTGCGTCCGGTGCGCTGGTGGCGAGTCTTACCGGTTAAGTTTTTCGGCGGGATGGGAACACTTGGCGCGGGCATGGTGCTGGGGCGGGAAGGGCCAACCGTGCAGATCGGCGGCAATATCGGGCGCATGATGAGCGATCTGTTTCGCCTGCGCAGCGGTGAAGCACGTCATACGTTGCTGGCGACCGGCGCGGCAGCCGGGCTTTCTGCCGCGTTTAATGCACCGCTGGCGGGTATTCTTTTCATCATTGAAGAGATGCGTTCGCAGTTTCATTACAACCTGATCTCAATTAAAGCCGTGTTCACCGGCGTGATTATGTCGAGCATTGTCTTTCGCGTGTTTAACGGCGAGGCGGCAGTAATTGACGTCGGTAAGCTCAGCAATGCGCCGGTTAATACACTGTGGCTCTATCTGGTGTTGGGCATGATTTTTGGCGGCATCGGACCGCTATTTAACACGCTGGTGTTGCGCACCCAGGATCTGTTTCAGCGTATCCACGGCGGGCATACCGGGAAATGGGTGCTGATTGGCGGTGTCATCGGCGGTTGTTGCGGCGTGCTTGGGTTGATTGCACCTGCGCTTTCCGGCGGGGGTTTTGCGCTTATCCCGATTGCGACCGCCGGAAACTATACCGTTGGCGCACTGCTGTTTATTTTCCTGATTCGTGTGGCAACCACGTTACTCTGTTTTAGCTCTGGCGCGCCGGGCGGCATATTTGCGCCGATGCTGGCGCTTGGCACGGTATTAGGCATGGCGTTTGGCAGCGCGAGTGCCGCGATTTTTCCGCATTATCAGCTCGATGCGGGGACATTCGCCATTGCCGGAATGGGCGCATTACTGGCCGCGTCGCTGCGTGCGCCGCTGACCGGCATCGTGCTAGTTCTGGAAATGACTGACAATTATCAGCTTATTTTGCCAATGATCATTACCTGTCTTGGTGCGACACTGTTAGCACAGTTTTTGGGCGGAAAACCGCTCTATTCCGCGATCCTGGCACGTACGCTTGCCAGGCAGGATGCGGCTCGCGAACGCGAGTTGCCGCGGGAGAATACTTGAACGATTTAGTAGCGTATTGGATAATAGCTGAAAAGGTCGGGTTACTATTTGACCAGATCGCAGTATCAACGGGAGCAAGACATGAGTGATGACGTAGCGTTGCCGCTGCAGTTTACCGACGCAGCAGCCAACAAAGTAAAAAACCTGATTGCGGACGAAGATAACCCAAATCTGAAGCTGCGTGTCTACATCACCGGTGGTGGTTGCAGCGGCTTCCAGTATGGTTTTACCTTTGACGATCAAATCAACGATGGTGATATGACCATTGAGAAGCAGGGCGTTGGCCTGGTGGTTGACCCGATGAGCCTGCAATATCTGGTTGGCGGTTCAGTTGATTACACTGAAGGTCTGGAAGGTTCCCGCTTTGTGGTGACTAACCCGAATGCGACCAGCACTTGTGGTTGCGGCTCTTCATTCAGTATTTAATAAATCCTTCATATATAAAAAGCCGTGTCACTGACACGGCTTTTTTGTTATCTGCCTGATTCATCCAGCGCAAACGTGGGCAACTTCAGGTGCCAGCGAATCGCCGCCAGCCTGATAACCAGCGTGACCACCATGCCCAGCATACTTGCCGTTTCCAGCGGTACGGCAAAGAAGTGATACGCCGTTGCATGCACAATGCCACCCGCAATACAGGCGGTAGCGTAGATTTCGGTACGCAGGATCATCGGCACTTCGCGCGCCAGCACGTCACGAATGATACCGCCACCAACACCGGTTACCACGCCCATACAAATCGCCACCAGCGGGCCGGTTTCGGCGAGAAAGGCTTTATTTACGCCAATACCGACAAACACCGCCAGCCCGACGGCATCCAGTACCGGTAATATCCATTTCGGCAAGCGGCGCGGCTGGCGTACCAGCACAATGGTTAACATGCAGGTCACCATCGCCACCACTAAATCCGTTGGATCTTTAACCCAGAATACCGGGCCGTGGGCCAGCGCCATATCACGGATCGTCCCGCCACCAACGGCGGTCACGACGCCGAGTACCAGCACACCAAACGGATCCATTCGCAGTTTTCCCGCCAGCAGAACGCCTGATATAGCAAATACGGCGGTGCCGATAATATCCAGCCAGTAAACCAGCATGGTGAATTCCCCGGTTATTTCACCTGCGCAAGGGCAGTGCAGAGTTGTTGAGCGGCGAGGATAATACGCGGGCTTGCCCGTTCAAACCAGTCACCGTGCAGAGAAATAATCGGTACATTGAGCTGATTTCGCCAGAACTGTTCGATTCGCGGGATCTCTTTTTCATCGCCTGCCACCACGATCGCCTGCGGCTGGCGCGCCAGCACCTGTTCACGGCTCACTTGTGGCCAGGGAACGCGGCTGGCGGCAAAGATGTTTTCCCCGCCGCACAGCTCCAGCACCTGGTTTTGAATCGAGCCTTTTCCGCTGGTAAACAGCGGCTGCGCGCCAAATTGCAGGAACACACGCTTTTTCGGCAGGCTGGCGTAGCGGGTTTTCAATTCGTTGTACTGGGAAAGCAGCTTCTGCGCCGCCTGTTCCGCCTGCTGCGGATGCGGGCTATATACTTTGAGCTTACGCAGCGTCTCGATGACCTGCTCAATGGTGATCGCATCCACCCACATCACGGTGATACCGAATTGCTTGAGTTGATTCACCTGACGTTCGGTGTTACCGCCACGCCATGCCAGCACCAGATCCGGTTTCAGCGCGACAATACGTTCCAGATTCATCCCTTGCCAGCTTGCCACCTGCTCAATCTGCGCGGCTTGTGGCGGGTAATCGGAATAGCTACTGACGCCGACAGGTGTAATGCCCGCAGCGAAAAGCAGTTCGGTATTGGCTGGCGAAAGTGAGATAACACGCGGCGCGGCGAAAAGCCACGCCGGGAGCAGAATAAGCAGGGCGGCAAGCGCCCTGAAAAGAGAGTTAACCACGCGCCAGTTTCTGTACCAGGGTTTCAACCATCAGGCTGGATTGCTTCGCAGCCACAACCAGGAATTCATCGAAGCTCAGGTGGGATTCCTGATCCGCCACGTCGGAAATAGCGCGAACCACCACAAACGGTACGCTGTAGTTATGGCAAACGTGCGCGATGGCGGTCGCTTCCATCTCAACGGCGATCGCCTGCGGGAAGTTATGGCGGATTTTCGCCAGGCCTTCGGCACCGTTAATAAAGGCATCGCCGCTCACAATAAGGCCACGTACGGCATGCAGGTTCAGCTCACCAATGCAGGCTTCTGCTGCGGCAATCAGGGTGTCATCCGCTTTGAAACCCGCCGGGCAACCGGGTAATTGACCAATATCATAGCCAAAAGCGGTCACGTCAGCATCGTGATAACGCGCTTCGTCGGAAACCACGATATCGCCCACTTTCAGCGTTGCTGCAAGGCCACCGGCGGAACCGGTGTTGATAATCACATCCGGCTGGCAGCGCTCCAGCAGCAGCGTCGCGCCCATGGCGGCAGCCACTTTACCAATGCCGGATTTCAGTAGCGCAACCTCTGTACCATTCAGCGTACCGGTGTAGATTTCGCTCCCGCCGACGTTCAGCGTCTGACGGTTCTCGATTTTGTCACGCAGCAGCGTAACTTCTTCTTCCATTGCACCAATAATGCCAATTTTCATGGAGATACTCGCTAATGTGATAAGACAGGATTACGTTTTCAGGGCATAGTCTATCATGGCATACACAATTGCATGATATCCCGTGACGCTAAGCACAGGAGAGGAAATGGCAGAGATCGACTTTCGCAACAAGATAAACTGGCGCCGCCGCTACCGTTCGCCGCAGGGTGTAAAAACCGAACGTGAAATACTGCGCATCTTTGAAAGCGATCGTGGGCGCATTATCAACTCTGCCGCCATCCGACGTTTACAGCAAAAAACACAGGTTTTCCCGCTGGAGCGTAACGCGGCGGTGCGCACGCGTTTGACGCATTCGCTGGAAGTTCAGCAAGTGGGGCGTTATATCGCCAAAGAGATTTTGAGCCGCCTGAAAGAGCAGCGCCTGCTGGAAACCTACGGTCTGGATGAACTGACCGGGCCGTTTGAAAGCATCGTTGAGATGGCGTGCCTGATGCATGATATCGGCAACCCGCCTTTTGGCCATTTCGGCGAGGCGGCAATCAATGACTGGTTTCGTCAGCGCCTGGCGCCGGATGATGCGGTGAGCCAACCGCTGTCGGACGATCGCTGCGAAGTGGTGGCGCTTAAATTGCGTGAAGGCGAAGACACGCTGAACGCATTACGCCGGAAAGTGCGCCATGATTTAAGCCATTTTGAAGGTAACGCGCAGGGGATCCGCCTGGTGCATACATTAATGCGTATGAACCTGACCTGGGCGCAGGTCGGCTGTATTTTAAAATATACGCGCCCGGCGTGGTGGATTGGCGAGCCGCCAGCCTCACACAGTTATTTAATGAAAAAACCGGGCTACTATTTTTCTGAAGAAGGCTATGTAGAACGGCTGCGTAAAGAATTAAACCTTGATACTTACAGTCGCTTTCCGCTGACGTGGATAATGGAAGCGGCGGATGATATTTCCTATTGCGTGGCAGATTTAGAAGATGCGGTAGAAAAACGGATATTTAGCGCGGAACAACTTTATCAGCATCTTTATGACGCCTGGGGGGAGCATGAAAAAGGATCGTTGTTTGCGCAGGTGGTCGAAAACGCGTGGGATAAATCACGCGCTAATTCGATGAGCCGCAGCGCGGAAGATCAATTTTTCATGTATCTGCGCGTCAATACGCTGAATAAACTGGTACCGTACGCGGCACAGCGTTTTATTGATAACTTGCCGCAGATTTTCAACGGTGAATTCAATCACGCGTTACTGGAAGATGAAAGCAGCTTTAGTCAGCTACTTGAATTATATAAAAATGTCGCCATAAAACAGGTGTTCAGCCATCCCGACGTTGAGCAGCTCGAATTACAGGGCTATCGCGTTATCAGTGGTTTGCTGGATATTTACCGTCCGCTGTTACAATTATCGACGGCGGATTTTGCCGAGCTGGTGGAAAAAGAGCGTTTGCGTCGTTTCCCGATTGAATCGCGCCTGTTTCAAAAACTTTCGACGCGCCACCGGCTAGCCTACGTTGAGGCGGTGAGCAAATTATCGCCCGACGCGGCAGAGTACCCGGTGCTGGAGTATTATCACCGTTGTCGATTAATTCAGGATTATATTAGCGGGATGACGGATCTATATTCATGGGATGAATATCGTCGTTTGATGGCGGTGGAATAATGCCGTTGAATTGTAAAGAACGACAATAAATTTTTACTTTTTCCAGACACTTAATGCCGGAACTTCACGCTATAAATCGACTCTGAGTGACACATACACAGCAGTTTGCGTTAATCGGTAAAGAGTGAGAGACATGAAAAAAACCACGTTAGCAATGAGTGCACTGGCTTTGAGTTTAAGTTTAGCGCTGTCTCCTCTGTCGGCTATGGCAGCGGAAACAGCATCGTCTACAGCTGCGACATCACAACAAATGCCTAGCCTCGCGCCGATGCTGGAAAAAGTGATGCCGTCGGTGGTGAGTATCAATGTTGAAGGCAGCACCACGGTAAACACGCCGCGTATGCCGCGTAACTTCCAGCAGTTCTTTGGTGATAATTCACCGTTCTGCCAGGAAGGCTCTCCGTTCCAGAGCTCGCCGTTCTGTCAGGGCGGCGGCGCACCGGGCGGGCAGGGTGATAGCCAGCAGCAGAAATTTATGGCGCTGGGTTCCGGCGTGATCATTGATGCGGCGAAAGGCTATGTGGTGACTAACAACCATGTGGTCGATAACGCTAACACCATCAAAGTGCAATTAAGTGACGGGCGTAAATTTGACGCCAAAGTGGTGGGTAAAGACCCGCGTTCCGACATTGCGCTGATTCAGATTCAGGATCCGAAAAACCTGACCGCGATTAAACTGGCGGACTCCGATGCCCTTCGCGTGGGGGATTACACCGTGGCGATTGGTAACCCGTTTGGTCTCGGTGAAACGGTCACTTCCGGGATTGTCTCCGCACTGGGTCGCAGCGGCCTGAATGCGGAAAACTATGAAAACTTTATCCAGACGGATGCTGCGATCAACCGCGGTAACTCCGGTGGCGCGCTGGTGAACCTGAACGGCGAACTGATCGGTATTAACACCGCGATCCTCGCACCGGATGGCGGCAACATCGGTATCGGTTTTGCGATCCCAAGTAACATGGTGAAAAACCTCACCGGGCAGATGGTCGAGTTCGGTCAGGTTCGCCGTGGTGAGCTGGGTATTATGGGTACCGAACTCAATTCCGAGCTGGCGAAAGCGATGAAAGTCGATGCGCAGCGCGGGGCGTTTGTCAGCCAGGTAATGCCGAATTCCGCCGCCGCGAAAGCCGGTGTGAAAGCAGGGGATGTGATTACATCTCTGAACGGTAAACCGATTAGCAGCTTTGCTGCGCTGCGTGCAGAAGTCGGTTCTATGCCGATTGGCAGCAAAGTTGCACTTGGCCTGCTGCGCGATGGCAAACCGGTGAATATTACGCTCGAGTTGCAGCAGAGCAGCCAGAACCAGGTTGATTCCAGCACCATCTTCAGCGGTATTGAAGGCGCGGAAATGAGCAACAAAGGCAAAGACGGCGGCGTGGTGGTTAATTCGGTGAAAGCCAATACCCCGGCTGCGCAGATTGGCCTGAAAAAAGGCGATGTGATTGTCGGCGCGAACCAGCAGCCGGTGAAAAATATCGCTGAGCTGCGCAAAATCCTCGACAGTAAACCTTCGGTGCTGGCGTTGAACATTCAACGCGGTGACACCTCTATCTATCTGCTGATGCAGTAATCCGCTGTAAACCCTCTTCCCGGACCACGGGAAGAGGGCCTTTCCTCTGTTTTGTGAAGCCTTCCACAACTCCATACTTCTGAATGCCGCTTTGTGCATTTGCACAGTGCGTACGGGAATTTTCTTCCCTATGCTTGGGCTCTGCACACGGGAGGGTTACATGGCTGGCTGGCATCTTGATACCAAAATGGCACAGGATATCGTGGCGCGCACGATGCGCATCATTGATACGAACATTAACGTGATGGATGCACGGGGTCGCATCATTGGTAGTGGTGACCGCGAACGTATTGGTGAATTGCACGAAGGCGCGTTACTGGTGCTCTCGCAAGGCCGCGTGGTGGATATCGACGATGCGGTTGCCCGCCATCTGCATGGTGTGCGTCAGGGTATCAACCTGCCGTTACGTCTTGAAGGGGAAATCGTGGGTGTTATTGGCCTGACGGGTGAACCGGAAACGTTGCGCAAATACGGCGAATTAGTCTGCATGACCGCCGAGATGATGCTGGAACAATCCCGTCTGATGCATCTGTTGGCGCAGGATAGCCGTTTGCGCGAAGAGCTGGTCATGAACCTGATCCAGGCGGAAGAGCACACGCCCGCATTGACCGAATGGGCGCAGCGTTTAGGCATTGATTTAAACCAGCCGCGCGTGGTGGCGGTGGTGGAAGTGGATAGCGGCCAGTTGGGCGTGGATAGCGCCATGGCCGAGTTGCAGCAACTGCAAAATGCCCTCACCACCCCTGAGCGCAACAATCTGATTGCCATTGTTTCGCTGACCGAAATGGTGGTGCTGAAACCAGCGCTTAACCAGTTTGGTCGCTGGGATGCCGAAGATCACCGCAAGCGGGTGGAACAGCTGATCACGCGCATGAAAGAGAACGGCCAGTTGCGTTTTCGTGTCGCGCTGGGTAATTACTTCACCGGCCCTGGCAGCATTGCCCGTTCTTACCGTACGGCGCGCACCACCATGATGGTGGGTAAACAGCGTATGCCGGAAAGCCGTAGCTATTTTTACCAGGATTTGATGTTACCGGTGTTGCTCGACAGCTTACGCGGTGGTTGGCAGGCCAACGAGCTGGCACGCCCGTTGTCGCGGCTAAAAGCGATGGATAATAACGGCTTGTTGCGCCGTACGCTGGCGGCGTGGTTTCGCCACAATGTGCAGCCGCTGGCAACATCTAAGGCGCTGTTTATCCATCGCAATACGCTGGAGTATCGTTTGAACCGCATCTCGGAACTGACCGGGCTGGATTTAGGAAACTTCGACGACAGGTTGCTGCTGTATGTGGCGCTGCAGTTAGACGAACAACATTAAAGTGATGTTGTGCCGGGTCGTTAGCCCGGCACAATGCGATAGACCCCGCGATTTACTTCCCGCGTGTCAGCTTTTCAAGATCGGATTCGATTTCGTTGATCTTGTTAGTCACAACGCTTTCCAGGTGGCGCAGATCGTCCAGGATCTTACGTTTCAGATCCACTTCCGTGCGATCGCGCTGGCAGATTTGATCCAATTCATCAATTACATAGCGCAGGTTAGGACTGATTTCCTGCACTTCTTTGTACCCCTGGCCGACACCATCGGCGACAACGGTTTTACGCTGGCGCGGGTATTTGAATTTGACGCTCTTGGCAAAAAACTCGCCTTTATCCTTATGAAAATAGATTTTCAGAATATCGTTATTGGCTTCCTGGCGGAGACTATAGCGATCGATTTCATCGGGATTGGTGATGCCTAAACTTTTCAGATTATCGTACATAGCGGTACCCTTAAGCTCAACATAACCTATGAATAATTAACGAAAAAATCTATTTTTGCCACCTGTGAATGCAAAAAAGGCGGGATATATCACCCTCTTCCGGACAGGAAGAGGGACAGACTTAATCGATAGTGCGCAGCAGTTCGTTAATACCTACTTTACCGCGCGTTTTCGCATCCACTTTTTTCACAATTACTGCGCAATACAGGCTGTATTTGCCATCTTTAGACGGCAGGTTGCCGGAAACAACCACTGAGCCCGCCGGTACGCGGCCATAATGCACTTCGCCGGTTTCGCGATCGTAAATACGCGTACTCTGACCGATGTACACACCCATCGAGATAACAGAACCTTCTTCTACGATAACACCTTCGACTACTTCAGAACGTGCGCCAATAAAGCAGTTATCTTCAATGATAGTCGGGTTTGCCTGCAGCGGTTCGAGAACGCCGCCAATACCGACGCCGCCGGAGAGGTGAACGTTTTTACCGATCTGCGCACAAGAGCCGACGGTCGCCCAGGTGTCAACCATGGTGCCTTCATCAACATAGGCGCCGATATTGACATAAGACGGCATCAGCACGGTGTTGCGGGCGATAAACGCGCCCTGGCGCACCGCTGCTGGCGGCACTACGCGGAAGCCTTCTTTCTGGAAACGCGCTTCGTCGTAGTCGGCGAATTTCATCGGGACTTTGTCGAAGTAGCGGCTTTCCGCACCGTCGATAACCTGGTTATCGTTAATGCGAAAAGAGAGCAGAACCGCTTTTTTCAGCCACTGGTGGGTGACCCACTGACCATCGATTTTCTCTGCGACGCGAAGCGCGCCGGAATCGAGCAGGGCAATAACCTGATTCACCGCTTCACGGGTAACGGTATCGACATTTGCCGGGGTGATCTCTGCGCGACGCTCGAAAGCGGCTTCAATAACGTTCTGTAACTGCTGCATTGTTTACTCTTTCCATCTGTGTAAAAAAATAATCACCCTTTATCGTTTGGATTGAGGGCCTCTGTCAACCGTTGTTGTACCTCCTTTTGCAGCGCATTATTAAGGCCACGCCGGTCGGCAGTCGCGATTATAAATAAATCTTCTACTCGCTCACCAATGGTTGTAATTCTCGCCCCGTGCAGCGAAATTCCCAGATCCGCAAACACCTGCCCGACGCGGGCAAGTAGCCCTGGCTGGTCAAGGGCAATCAATTCAAGAAACGATTTTCTGTCGGTATGTGTCGGCAGGAAATTCACTTCGGTATCGACGGTAAAGTGGCGCAATTTGGCAGGCTGACGGCGCGGTTGCGGCGGCTGCCAGGTGTGCTGTGTAATGGCCTGTTCCAGCCCAAAACAAATCGCGTCGTGGCGATCGGCGGAGAGCGGGCTGCCGTCCGGTTCCAGCACAATAAAGGTGTCCATTGCCATACCGTCGCGGGTGGTAAAAATCTGCGCATCGTGAACGCTCAGGTTGCGACGATCAAGCTCGGCGCACACCGCTGCAAACAGATACGGGCGATCCGGGCTCCAGATAAAGATCTCGGTGCCGCCGCGCGTGGCCTGTGGGCTGAGCAAAATCATCGGCTTGCTCAGATCATGTTGCAGCAGGTGGCGCGCATGCCAGGCAAGCTGGTTTGGGCTATGGCGAACAAAATAGTTCGCCCGACAGCGCGCCCAAATCTGATGCAATTGCTCTTCATCAATATTGTCCATACGAAGCAGCGCCAGCGCCTGAAGCTGGTGATGGCGCACGCGTTCGCGCATATCCGGCGTATTTTGCATGCCGCGACGCAGCTGTTTTTCAGTGGCGAAATAGAGTTCGCGCAGCAGGCTCTGCTTCCAGCTGTTCCACAGGGTTTCGTTGGTGGCACAGATATCCGCCACGGTCAGGCAGACAAGGAAGCGCAGACGGTTCTCCGTTTGCACCTCTTCGGCAAACTGCTTGATGACTTCCGGATCCTGAATATCACGGCGCTGGGCGGTGACCGACATCAATAGATGATGGCGCACCAGCCAGGCGACAAGCTGGGTTTCGCGTGAGTTAAGCCCATGTAATTCAGCGAACTTCAGCACATCCTGCGCCCCTAGTACGGAGTGGTCGCCGCCACGGCCTTTGGCGATATCATGGAACAACGCCGCAATCAGGATCAGCTCCGGGTGGGTTAAACGCGGCCACAGTTCCACGCATAGAGGGTGCTTATTGCGCGTCTCTTCTTTGGCAAAACTTTCCAGTTTCAGCAATACGCGAATGGTGTGCTCATCCACGGTATAAGCGTGGAAGAGGTCAAACTGCATCTGACCGACGATGTGCGACCACTGCGGCATATAGGCCCACAACACGCTGTGGCGGTGCATTGGTAGCAGACCACGGCTGACGGCGCCTGGATGGCGCAACATGCTGAGGAAAATTGAGCGCGCTTCGGCGATATAACACAGCGGCTGCGTCAGATGGCGGCGGGCGTGACGCAAGTGGCGCAGCGTGGTGGAGTAGATGCCGGTAATGTTGCTGTTGCGCACCATAATATAGAACATGCGCAGGATGGCCTGCGGCTCACGGATAAACAGCGTTTCGTCACGCAGATCGATAAGCGAACCGCGCAGTTGAAATTCATCGTCAATCGGGCGCGGTTTCTCGTCGGTAGTCAACGCCAGAATCGCTTCATCGAAAAGCTGTAACAGCATCTGGTTCAGTTCCGCGACGCGGCGGGTGACGCGGAAGAAATCCTTCATCATATGTTCGACAGGCTGGTTGCCTTCACCAACATAATTCAGACGCTGCGCTACGCTCAGTTGGCGGTCGAACAGCAGGCGGTTGTCGTAGCGACTCACTTCCAGATGCAGCGCGAAACGGATACGCCAAAGCAAGTGCAGACATTCGTTCAGCTCATTGCGCTCGGCTTCGGTCAGAAAGCCAAAGCCCACCATTTCATCCAGCGACGTGGCACCAAAGTGACGGCGGGCAACCCATTGCAGGGTGTGAATATCGCGCAGACCGCCAGGGCTGCTTTTTATGTCGGGTTCCAGGTTGTAACTGGTGCCGTGATAACGCTGGTGGCGCTCGTTTTGTTCCGCCACTTTTGCCGGGAAAAAGGTTTCCGATGGCCAGAAGCTGTCGCTAAAAATATGCTTTTGCAGTTCCAGAAACAGCGCGACGTCGCCAATCAGCAGACGTGATTCAATTAAGTTGGTCGCGACAGTGAGATCCGATAACCCTTCCTGTAAGCACTCATCCAGCGTACGAACGCTGTGTCCCACTTCGAGTTTGACATCCCACAACAGCGTGAGCAGTTCGCCAATTTTCTGCGCTTGTTCGTCGGAAAGTTTGCTGCGGCTGAGGATCAGTAAATCAATATCCGATAACGGATGCAGCTCACCGCGACCGTAACCGCCGACCGCTACCAGCGCAGTATCGCTGACGTCGCCAAAACCGTACTCCAGCCATAAGCGTTGCAGAAGTTGATCAATAAATTCGGTGCGCGCCTCGATTAATTGCTCGGCTGAAATACCGGCATCAAAGACGTGCCCGAGCCACTGCTGGAAAGCCTCGATATGCGCTTTGATGTTGGCGCACTGGAATTCGTCTTGTGACCAAACGCCTGGATATTCAGGCTGGCCGGGAAGGGTGGGTTGTACCGCGCTGACAAATTGTTCTGAAGTGATGTTGCTCATTATGGGCCACCCGTCTGGAGTGCATATGCATAGCAAAACAACTTAAAAGAGATAATGAAAAATGAAAAGTCGTTTATATGTATGACGCTGCAGGGGAGAGTGGTAAAAAAAACGGCCCGCAGAGCGGACCGTTTATCGTATTTAGCAATGTCAGAATCAGGCGGCGGTTAGCACGGCATCGATGGTGTCATCTTTGCGCAGCGTCAGGATCTCGCAGCCGGTTTCAGTAACGACAATTGTGTGCTCATACTGCGCAGACAGGCTGCGGTCTTTGGTTTTCACCGTCCAGCCGTCTTTCATGGTGCGAATACGGTAATCGCCCGCGTTTACCATCGGCTCGACGGTAAATGTCATGCCCGCTTGCAGCACTACACCGCCATCGTCAGCATCATAGTGCAGCACCTGCGGCTCTTCATGGAAGCCGCGGCCAATACCGTGACCACAATATTCGCGCACGACAGAGAAGCCCTGGGCTTCAACATATTTCTGAATTGCTGCGCCAAGGGTGCGCAGGCGGATACCCGGTTTGACCATGCGCAGCGCCAGATAGAGGCTCTCCTGCGTGATATGGCACAGACGCTCCCCCAGAATGGTCGGCTTACCGACGATAAACATTTTGGAGGTGTCGCCGTGGTACTCGTCTTTAATCACGGTCACATCGATGTTGACGATATCGCCATCTTTCAGCAGTTTTTCGTCATCCGGAATACCGTGGCACACCACTTCGTTAATAGAGATGCACACCGATTTCGGGAAACCGTGATAACCCAGGCAGGCGGAAATGGCATGCTGCTCATTGACAATGTAGTCGTTGCAGATGCGATCGAGTTCACCCGTGCTGACGCCCGGCTTAATGTACGGTTCAATCATTTCCAGCACTTCGGCGGCGAGTCGGCCCGCGACGCGCATTTTTTCGATTTCTTCAGGTGTCTTAATAGAGATAGCCATGGAATGTGTCCATCAGTGTCGATTTTTTCGACTATACCAGGATTAGTGCTGTCAATGGTAACAGTCGGGCAAGTGTTGTGCCAAATCGAGAATCATTAACAGCACTCTGCGTCAACAACTATTGGTTTCCGGCAGTGTTTTATGGTATAAAGCGCGCCGGACTTCCGTTCCTGTTTTGGGATAGGGGCCACAAATCTCACTTTGTGTAATAACACACACGTATCGGCACATATTCCGGGGTGCCCTTCGGGGTCGGTAATATGGGATACGTGGAGGCATAACCCCAACTTTTATATAGAGGTTTTAAACATGGCAACTGTTTCCATGCGCGACATGCTCAAGGCTGGTGTTCACTTTGGTCACCAGACCCGTTACTGGAACCCGAAAATGAAGCCGTTCATCTTCGGTGCGCGTAACAAAGTTCACATCATCAACCTTGAGAAAACTGTACCGATGTTCAACGAAGCGCTGGCTGAGCTGAACAAAATTGCTGCTCGTAAAGGCAAAATCCTGATCGTTGGTACTAAACGCGCTGCAAGCGAAGCGGTGAAAGAAGCTGCACAGAGCTGCGACCAGTTCTTCGTGAACCATCGCTGGCTGGGCGGTATGCTGACTAACTGGAAAACCGTTCGTCAGTCCATCAAACGTCTGAAAGACCTGGAAACTCAGTCTCAAGACGGTACCTTCGACAAGCTGACCAAGAAAGAAGCGCTGATGCGCACTCGTGAGCTGGACAAGCTGGAAAACAGCCTGGGCGGTATCAAAGACATGGGCGGTCTGCCGGACGCACTGTTTGTTATCGACGCTGACCACGAGCACATCGCAATCAAAGAAGCAAACAACCTGGGTATCCCGGTATTTGCTATCGTTGATACCAACTCCGATCCGGACGGCGTTGACTTCGTTATCCCGGGTAACGATGACGCAATCCGTGCTGTTAGCCTGTACCTGAATGCCGTTGCTGCTACCGTTCGTGAAGGCCGTTCTTCGGATCTGGCTACTCAGGCGGAAGAAAGCTTCGTAGAAGCTGAGTAATAAGGCACGCTCGTTGAGCCCCTTATTGAGCAGGTAGTACCGAGTTTGGTTAGGGGGCCTGTTAATGGCCCCCTTTTTCACTTTTAAGCCTGTTTGGTTGCAAACCGTGCAGGTCATATCTCTCCCGAGGAATAAAGAATGGCTGAAATTACCGCATCCCTGGTAAAAGAGCTGCGTGAACGTACTGGCGCAGGCATGATGGATTGCAAAAAAGCGCTGACTGAAGCGAACGGCGACATCGAGCTGGCGATCGAGAACATGCGTAAGTCTGGTGCGATCAAAGCGGCGAAAAAAGCAGGCAACGTTGCTGCTGACGGCGTGATCATCACCAAAATCGACGGCACCTACGGCATCATTCTGGAAGTTAACTGCCAGACTGACTTCGTGGCAAAAGACGGTGGTTTCCAGGCATTTGCTAACAAAGTTCTGGACGCAGCGGTTGCTGGCAAAATCACTGACGTTGAAGTTCTGAAAGCGCAGTTCGAAGAAGAGCGCGTTGCACTGGTTGCTAAAATCGGTGAGAACATCAACATCCGTCGTGTTTCTGCGCTGGAAGGCGAAGTGCTGGGTTCTTACCAGCATGGCGCACGTATCGGTGTTCTGGTTGCGGCTAAAGGCGCTGATGACGAGCTGGTTAAACAGCTGGCAATGCACATCGCTGCAAGCAAGCCGGAATTCGTTAAACCGGAAGACGTATCTGCTGAAGTCGTAGAAAAAGAGTACCAGGTTCAGCTGGACATCGCCATGCAGTCTGGCAAACCGAAAGAAATCGCAGAGAAAATGGTTGAAGGCCGCATGAAGAAATTCACCGGCGAAGTTTCTCTGACTGGCCAGCCTTTCGTTATGGATCCGAGCAAATCTGTTGCTCAGCTGCTGAAAGAGCACAACGCTGACGTAACTGGCTTCATCCGCTTCGAAGTGGGCGAAGGCATCGAGAAAGTTGAGACTGACTTCGCAGCAGAAGTTGCTGCCATGTCCAAGCAGTCTTAATCAATAAAAGGAGCCGCCTGAGGGCGGCTTCTTTTTATGCCCTTCATCTGAAAATCAGCCAGCACACTAGTGTTTGCGCTGGCAGGCGACGTATCATAAGCGCCGGTATTAACCCCCGTCCAATTGTTGACAGTCTCAGGAAAGAAACATGGCTACCAATGCAAAACCCGTCTACAAACGCATTCTGCTTAAGCTGAGCGGCGAAGCGCTCCAGGGATCCGAAGGCTTCGGTATTGACGCAAGCATTCTTGACCGTATGGCGCAGGAAATTAAAGAGCTGGTTGAACTGGGTGTTCAGGTTGGCGTGGTGATTGGCGGCGGCAACCTGTTCCGTGGGGCGGGTCTGGCGAAAGCGGGGATGAACCGCGTAGTGGGCGACCACATGGGTATGCTGGCGACCGTGATGAACGGCCTGGCAATGCGTGATGCGCTGCATCGTGCCTATGTGAACGCACGTCTGATGTCCGCGTTCCCGTTAAATGGCGTTTGCGACAACTACAGCTGGGCGGAGGCGATTAGCCTGCTGCGTAACAACCGCGTGGTCATTTTCAGCGCCGGTACAGGTAACCCGTTCTTTACTACCGATTCTGCGGCGTGCCTGCGCGGTATTGAGATTGAAGCGGATGTGGTGCTGAAAGCGACCAAAGTGGACGGCGTGTTTACTGCCGATCCGGTGCTCGATCCGACTGCCACGCTGTGCGAACAGCTGAGCTACAGCGAAGTGCTGGATAAAGAACTGAAAGTGATGGATCTGGCGGCCTTTACGCTGGCTCGCGACCATAAACTGCCGATTCGCGTGTTCAACATGAACAAACCTGGCGCGCTGCGTCGCGTTGTCATGGGCGAAAAAGAAGGCACATTGATTACGGAATAATTCCCGTAAGCAATAAATAAAGGTAAGATTCCGCTTTAATTTATTGAGCAGTTCTTTCTGGCATCTTCAGGGTGCCAAAAATTGAACAGGCTATACTTAGCACACCCGCCGTATGGCCTGCCTGCGACAAGATTTCAAGGATCCGTAACGTGATTAGCGATATCAGAAAAGATGCTGAAGTACGCATGGATAAATGCGTCGAAGCGTTCAAAACTCAAATCAGCAAAGTGCGCACTGGTCGCGCTTCCCCGAGTCTGCTCGATGGCATCGTTGTGGAATACTACGGTACGCCGACTCCGCTGCGCCAACTGGCGAGCGTTACCGTTGAAGACTCCCGTACGCTGAAAATCAACGTGTTTGACCGCTCAATGAGCCCGGCTGTTGAAAAAGCCATTTTGACCTCCGATCTCGGTTTAAACCCGAGCTCTGCGGGTAGCGATATTCGCGTTCCGCTACCGGCACTGACCGAAGAGCGTCGTAAAGATCTGATCAAAGTTGTACGCGGCGAAGCTGAACAAGCGCGCGTTGCGGTTCGTAACGTTCGTCGTGACGCGAACGATAAAGTGAAAGCACTGCTGAAAGATAAAGAGATCAGTGAAGACGACGATCGTCGTTCTCAGGATGACGTACAGAAGCTGACCGATGCTGCAATCAAAAAAGTGGATGCGGCGCTGGCGGATAAAGAAGCGGAACTGATGCAGTTCTGATTCGAAACAAACCGACTAAAACGCCGTACAGAGAGCCGCGAGAGTGGCTTTGCTGGCGGCGTTTTGCTTTTTATCCTTGCAACGTTGCGAGCGTTTCATGAAGCATTTAACTCTTCTGGGCTCAACGGGTTCTATTGGTTGCAGCACGCTGGCCGTGGTTCGCCACAATCCCGATCGTTTCTCCGTTACTGCGCTGGTTGCCGGTAAAAATGTTACCCGCATGGTTGAGCAGTGCCTTGAGTTTTCTCCCAAATTTGCGGTGATGGACGATGACGAAAGCGCGCAACAGGTAAAGCGTGCTTTGCGGGAACATGGTAGCCGAACAGACGTGCTGAGCGGCCAACAGGCAGCCTGTGAAATGGCGGCGCTAAGCGGCGTCGATCAGGTGATGGCGGCCATTGTGGGCGCTGCGGGCCTGGTACCAACGCTTGCGGCTATTCGTGCCGGGAAAACGGTGCTGCTGGCGAATAAAGAGGCTCTGGTGACGTGCGGCCGTCTGTTTATGGAGGCGGTGAAGGAGAGCGGGGCGCAGCTTTTGCCGGTAGACAGCGAGCATAACGCTATTTTTCAGAGTTTACCGGAAACAATTCAACATAACCTGGGGTACGCTGATCTGGAGCAGAATGGCGTTTCGTCTATTCTGCTTACCGGGTCTGGTGGCCCGTTCCGGGAGACCCCACTTTCCGATCTGGCCGCAATGACGCCGGATCAGGCGTGTCGGCACCCGAACTGGTCAATGGGGCGCAAGATCTCCGTTGACTCCGCCACTATGATGAATAAAGGTCTGGAATACATTGAAGCGCGCTGGTTGTTTAATGCCTCTGCCCGTCAGATGGAAGTGTTGATTCACCCGCAATCGGTGATCCACTCCATGGTGCGTTACCAGGATGGCAGTGTATTGGCACAACTGGGTGAGCCGGATATGCGTACGCCCATCGCTCATACGATGGCCTGGCCGGAACGAGTGCCGTCAGGTGTTAATGCCCTCGATTTTTGCAAACTAAGTTCGTTAAGTTTCGCGCAGCCCGATTTTGACCGCTATCCTTGCCTGAAGCTGGCCATTGATGCTTCGGACGAAGGGCAGGCGGCAACAACGGTGCTCAATGCGGCGAATGAGGTCACTGTTTCGGCATTCCTGGCATCGGCTATCCGTTTCACAGATATTGCTGCCCTGAATCTTTCTGTGCTTGAACAGATGGATTTGCGCGAACCGCAGAGCATTGATGACGTGCTGGCTGTGGATGCACAGGCACGCGATGTTGCGCAAAAACAAGTGATGCGCCTCGCAAGCCAGTGATATTACAGCGATGAGTGACGGTGCTATTTGTTAGCGTTGGGCTTCGGTGATATAGTCTGCGCCACAAAATTGCCAGTTGGTATTATGGCGTTTGGTGTAAGCCGTGGTTTACACGGCTTTTTTGCGTAAAGGCTTTTGTATTCCTGAGTACCGCTAAATCCTTTTCAGGGACTAAAACGCGTTATGTTGTCTGCTAACCAACCGATAAGCGAAAGTTTGCCAACGCATGGCTGCCGCCATGTAGCGATAATTATGGATGGCAATGGTCGCTGGGCGAAAAGACAAGGGAAACTTCGGGCTTTTGGTCATCGGGCCGGAGCGAAGTCTGTACGCCGTGCGGTCTCTTTTGCCGCCAATAATGGTATTGATGCACTGACGCTTTATGCTTTTAGTAGCGAGAACTGGAATCGCCCGGCGCAGGAAGTAAGTGCGCTGATGGAGTTGTTTGTGTGGGCGCTGGATAGCGAAGTAAAAAGCCTGCACCGCCATAATGTGCGTTTACGCATTATTGGCGATACCAGTCGTTTTAATACGCGTTTGCAGGAGAGAATCCGCAAAGCGGAAGCGTTAACTGCCCAGAACACCGGGCTGACGCTGAATATCGCAGCGAACTATGGTGGGCGCTGGGATATCGTACAGGGAGTCCGGCAGCTTGCCGAGCAGGTGCAGGAAGGGCTGTTGCGCCCGGATCAAATTGATGAAGAAACGCTCAATAAGCAAGTCTGCATGCATGAGCTGGCTCCCGTGGATTTAGTGATTAGGACTGGTGGGGAACATCGCATAAGTAATTTTTTACTTTGGCAAATTGCCTATGCCGAACTTTACTTTACAGATGTTCTTTGGCCCGATTTTGATGAACAAGACTTTGAAGGTGCGCTGCATGCCTTTGCCAATCGAGAGCGTCGTTTCGGCGGTACCGAGCCAGGTGGCGACAAAGCCTGATGGGGGTTGCTTTTGCTGAAGTATCGCCTGATTTCTGCTTTTGTATTGATACCCATTGTTATTGCAGCGCTTTTTTTGCTGCCGCCGGTGGGATTTGCGATCGTTACGCTCGCTGTTTGCATGCTCGCTGCGTGGGAGTGGGGGCAACTGAGCGGCTTTACGTCCCGGACTCAGCGGGTTTGGTTGGCCGTATTATGCGGGTTTTTACTCGCCCTTATGCTATTTACGTTGCCGGAATATCACCATAATACCCATCATCCGCTGGTGACGTTCTCGCTCTGGGCCTCTCTGGCCTGGTGGCTGGTGGCGTTGGTGTTAGTCCTCAGTTACCCGTCATCCGCTGCGGCGTGGCGCCACTCTAAAATTTTGCGCCTGATTTTCGGTATCTTGACGATTATCCCTTTTTTCTGGGGCATGCTGGCGCTGCGCGTGTGGCATTACGATGTAAACCACTACAGCGGCGCGCTGTGGTTGTTGTACGTGATGATCCTCGTTTGGGGAGCAGATTCAGGCGCTTATATGTTTGGCAAACTATTTGGCAAACATAAACTTGCACCGAAAGTCTCGCCGGGGAAAACCTGGCAAGGTTTCCTGGGGGGCCTGCTGACTGCGGGTATTATCTCCTGGGGTTATGGTGCTTGGGCGAACCTGGATGTAACCTCATCTACGCTCTTTATTTGCTCGGTGGTCGCGGCGTTAGCCTCAGTATTGGGCGATCTCACGGAAAGTATGTTCAAGCGTGAAGCCGGAATTAAAGATAGTGGGCATCTTATTCCGGGTCATGGCGGTATACTGGATCGCATTGACAGCCTGACAGCGGCAGTTCCTGTATTTGCCTGCCTGTTATTGCTGGTTTTCAGGACGATTTGACGGAAGGTTTTATGCTGAGCATTCTCTGGAATCTGGCGGCGTTCATTGTTGCGCTTGGTGTATTGATCACCGTGCATGAATTTGGCCATTTCTGGGTTGCTCGCCGCTGTGGCGTGCGGGTTGAGCGTTTTTCCATCGGTTTTGGTAAAGCGCTCTGGCGTCGCACCGACAAACACGGCACCGAATTCGTCATCGCCCTGATCCCCTTG
Organism: Enterobacter sp. R4-368; assembly: GCF_000410515.1. Classification (NCBI taxonomy): domain Bacteria; kingdom Pseudomonadati; phylum Pseudomonadota; class Gammaproteobacteria; order Enterobacterales; family Enterobacteriaceae; genus Enterobacter; species Enterobacter sp. R4-368. The sequence goes on from NC_021500.1 coordinate 3,968,888, forward strand.
GGTGGTTATGTCAAAATGCTGGATGAGCGCGTTGAGGCGGTTACGCCGGAAATGCGCCACTACGCTTTCAATAATAAAACGGTCGGCCAGCGTGCCGCCGTTATCGCTGCCGGCCCCATCGCTAACTTTATCTTTGCCATCTTCGCTTACTGGCTGGTGTTTATCATCGGTGTCCCTGGCGTTCGTCCGGTTGTTGGTGAAATAACGCCCAACTCTATCGCTGCAAACGCGCAAATTGCACCTGGCACGGAACTTAAAGCGATTGATGGCATCGAAACGCCTGATTGGGATGCTGTGCGCTTACAGTTGGTGTCTAAAATCGGCGATAGCCAGACGACCGTCAGCGTAGCGCCATTCGGCAGTAACAATCGCCAGGATAAGGTGCTGGATTTACGTCACTGGGCCTTTGCGCCTGATAAAGACGATCCGGTTATGTCGCTGGGGATCCGTCCCCGTGCGGCACAGCTTGAACCGGTGCTTGCGGAGGTGCAACCCGGTTCCGCTGCCAGCAAAGCGGGTTTGCAAGCTGGCGACAGGATCGTTAAAGTCGATGGTCAGCAGTTAACGCAGTGGATGACGTTCGTTACGCTGGTACGGGATAACCCAGGTACGTCGTTAGCGCTGGAAGTGGAAAGACAAGGGGCTCCCTTGTCTTTGACGTTGATACCGGATACAAAGCCCGGTAGCAAGGCAGAAGGGTTTGCGGGCGTGGTGCCCAAAGTCATTCCTCTGCCAGATGAATACAAAACAGTACGCCAGTACGGGCCATTTAGCGCCATTGTTGAAGCCACGGATAAAACCTGGCAGTTGATGAAGCTAACGGTCAGTATGTTGGGGAAATTGATCACCGGTGATGTAAAACTGAACAACCTCAGTGGGCCGATTTCTATCGCTCAGGGGGCTGGGATGTCAGCGGAGTTCGGGTTGATTTACTACCTGATGTTCCTCGCTTTAATCAGCGTGAACTTAGGCATCATTAACCTGTTCCCTCTGCCTGTTCTTGATGGCGGGCATCTGCTGTTTTTGGCGATTGAGAAGCTGAAGGGCGGACCGGTATCCGAGCGAGTTCAAGACTTTAGTTATCGCATTGGCTCTATCTTGCTGGTGCTGTTAATGGGGCTTGCACTTTTCAATGATTTCTCTCGCTTGTAAGAGAGTTTGTTAGGAAGAACGCATAATAACGATGGCGATGAAAAAGTTGCTCATAGCGTCGCTGCTGTTTAGCAGCGCCACCGTATACGGTGCTGATGGATTCGTAGTGAAGGATATTCATTTCGAAGGCCTACAGCGTGTCGCCGTTGGTGCGGCCCTCCTCAGTATGCCAGTTCGTCCTGGCGATACGGTGAATGATGAAGATATCAGTAACACCATTCGCGCGTTGTTTGCCACCGGCAACTTCGAGGATGTTCGTGTCCTGCGTGATGGTGATACGCTCCTCGTTCAGGTGAAAGAACGCCCGACAATCGCCAGCATCACCTTCTCCGGCAACAAGTCGGTGAAAGATGACATGCTGAAACAGAACCTTGAAGCTTCTGGCGTCCGTGTGGGTGAATCACTGGATCGCACCACCCTCTCCGATATCGAAAAAGGGCTGGAAGACTTCTACTACAGCGTGGGTAAGTACAGCGCCAGCGTCAAAGCTGTCGTCACCCCATTGCCGCGTAACCGCGTTGACCTGAAGCTGGTCTTCCAGGAAGGCGTTTCCGCGCAAATCCAACAGATTAATATTGTCGGCAACCATGCCTTCACGACGGAACAGCTGATCTCCACATTCCAGCTGCGTGATGAAGTGCCGTGGTGGAACGTTGTCGGCGATCGTAAATACCAGAAACAGAAACTGGCGGGCGACCTGGAAACGCTGCGTAGCTACTATCTGGATCGCGGTTACGCACGTTTCAACATTGATTCGACGCAGGTTAGCCTGACGCCGGACAAAAAAGGCATTTACATTACTGTTAACGTGACCGAGGGCGATCAGTACAAACTCTCTGGTGTGCAGGTTAGCGGTAATCTCGCAGGCCACTCTGCGGAAATTGAAAGCCTGACGAAAATCGAGCCGGGCGAGCTGTATAACGGCGCCAAAGTGACCAAAATGGAAGATGACATTAAAAAGCTTCTCGGTCGCTATGGTTACGCCTACCCGCGCGTTCAGTCGCAGCCTGAAATCAACGACACGGACAAAACGGTTAAGCTGCATATCAACGTTGATGCTGGCAACCGCTTCTACGTGCGTAAGATCCGCTTTGAAGGTAACGACACCTCTAAAGATTCCGTACTGCGTCGCGAAATGCGTCAGATGGAAGGTGCGTGGCTGGGCAGCGATCTGGTCGATCAGGGTAAAGAGCGTCTGAACCGCCTGGGCTATTTTGAAACTGTCGATACGGAAACCCAGCGTATCCCGGGTAGCCCGGACCAGGTTGATGTGGTCTATAAGGTGAAAGAGCGTAACACCGGTAGCTTCAACTTCGGCGTTGGCTACGGTACCGAAAGCGGCGTCAGCTTCCAGGTTGGCGTTCAGCAGGATAACTGGTTAGGTACCGGTTATTCCGTTGGTATCAGCGGAACCAAAAACGACTACCAGACCTACTCCGAGTTCTCCGTTACCAACCCGTACTTTACGGTTGATGGCGTGAGCCTTGGCGGTCGTATCTTCTATAACGACTTTAAAGCTGACGATGCGGATCTGTCGTCCTATACCAACAAGAGCTACGGTCTTGATGGTACGCTCGGTTTCCCGATCAACGAATACAACACGCTGCGCGCTGGTTTAGGCTATGTTCATAACAGCCTGTCGAAGATGGAACCGCAGGTGGCAATGTGGCGTTACCTGGATTCCGTGGGGCAGAATGCCAGCACGCAGAACGACAGCAACGGTTATTCGGCGGATGATTTCACCTTTAACTACGGCTGGACTTACAACAACCTTGACCGCGGTTATTTCCCGACGAAAGGTTCACGCGTCAACCTGAACGGTAAAGTGACGGTTCCGGGCTCGGATAACGAGTTCTACAAAGTCACTGTCGACACTGCGTCTTACTTCCCGATTGACGACGATCACAAATGGGTGGTCTTAGGCCGTACACGTTGGGGTTACGGTGACGGTTTAGGTGGCAAAGAGCTGCCGTTCTATGAGAACTTCTACGCAGGTGGCTCCAGCACTGTGCGTGGCTTCCAGTCCAACAACATTGGTCCGAAAGCGGTTTACTACGGTGGCAACAACCAAAGCAACTGTAAGAATACCGTTGCAGACTCGCTCTGTAAGTCTAATGATGCGGTGGGCGGTAACGCAATGGGCGTTGTCAGCGCCGAGCTGATTACACCAACGCCGTTTATCAGTGATAAATACGCCAACTCTGTGCGGACCTCGTTCTTCTGGGATGCGGGTAGCGTGTGGGATACAAACTGGCAAAATACCGCGCAGATGAAAGCGCTGGGTATTCCGGATTATAGCGATCCGAGCAATATCCGCATGTCTGCCGGTATCGCATTACAATGGATGTCCCCATTGGGGCCGTTGGTTTTCTCCTACGCCCAGCCGTTTAAAAAGTACGATGGAGACAAAGCGGAACAGTTCCAGTTTAACATCGGTAAAACCTGGTAACGCCGTACTGCAATGGAATGCACCAGCAGTGTAGTGATGGCTGAGGCTTTCAATGGAAAGCCCGGCCACGCAAAGAACTGTACCTCCGGGTACAAACGGGATGGTAAGGAGTTAATTGTGAAAAAGTTGTTATTAGCTGCAGGTTTCGGTTTGGCAATGGCTGCGTCAGCTCAGGCCGCTGACAAAATTGCGATTGTTGATATGGGTAGCCTGCTGCAGCAGGTTGCGCAGACTTCCGGCGTTTCTCAGACCATGAAAAACGAATTCGGCGGCCGCGCGAGCGAACTGCAAAGCATGGAATCCGACCTGCAAGCAAAAGCACAGCGTTTGCAGCGCGATGGTTCCACGATGAAGGCAAGCGATCGCAGCAAGCTGGAAAAAGACATCACTTCTGGTCGCCAGGCATTCGCTCAAAAAGCGCAGGCTTTCGAGCAGGATCAGGCCCGTCGTTCTAATGAAGAACGTGGCAAGCTGGTGACTCGTATCCAGACCGCAGTGAAAAAAGTGGCTTCTGATCAGGGTGTTGATCTGGTTATTCCTTCCAACGCCGTTATTTACAACAGCAACGATGTTAAAGACATCACCGCTGATGTACTGAAACAGGTTAAATAAGTAATGCCTTCAATTCGACTGGCTGATTTAGCTCAGCAGTTGGATGCAGAACTACACGGTGATGGCGATATCGTCATCACCGGCGTTGCGTCCATGCAATCTGCCGTAGCGGGCCACATCACTTTCATGGTCAATCCTAAGTACCGTGAACACCTGACCGCATGTCAGGCCTCTGCCGTTGTAATGACGCAGGACGATCTTCCCTTTGCCAACAGCGCTGCGCTGGTCGTAAAAAATCCTTACCTGACCTACGCACGTATGGCGCAAATTCTTGATACCACGCCGCAGCCTGCGCAGAACATCGCGCCTGGAGCAGTGATTGATCCTACGGCTCAGCTGGGTAGCAACGTAGCAATTGGCGCGAACGCCGTGATCGAATCTGGCGTTAGCCTGGGCGATAACGTGGTCATCGGTCCGGGTTGCTTCGTTGGGAAAAATACGAAAATTGGCGCGGGTTCGCGTCTGTGGGCCAATGTATCCATTTACCATGAGATTGAGATCGGTGAAAATTGCCTGATCCAATCCGGCACGGTGATAGGTTCCGATGGCTTTGGCTATGCCAACGATCGTGGCAACTGGGTTAAAATCCCACAGCTTGGTCGCGTCATTATCGGCAACAACGTTGAGATCGGTGCATGTACGACCATCGATCGTGGTGCGCTGGATGATACCTGCATTGGTAACGGCGTCATCATTGATAACCAGTGTCAGATTGCACATAACGTTGTGATTGGCGACAATACTGCGGTTGCCGGTGGCGTCATCATGGCGGGTAGTTTAAAAATTGGTCGCTATTGCATGATTGGCGGCGCCAGCGTAATCAACGGGCACATGGAAATTTGCGACAAGGTTACCGTAACGGGGATGGGGATGGTCATGCGTCCTATCACTGAGCCGGGTATTTACTCCTCAGGTATCCCGCTGCAACCGAACAAAGTGTGGCGAAAAACCGCAGCCCTGGTGATGAATATTGATGATATGAGCAAGCGCCTGAAAGCTATCGAGCGCAAGGTTAATCAACAAGACGAATAATTCATCCGCATAACGCTTGTACACAGAAGAATTCGCGGGACAGAAAAGCCTCTGCACCTCGAAGAATAAAGTGTATATACTTCCCGGCCTGTTGGCATTCTTATGATTGCCGCGGGCCGTGTTATTATTGCCTTTTAGTATATTTGGACAGGAAGAGTATTTTGACTACTGACACTCATACTCTGCACATTGAAGAGATCCTGGAGCTTCTGCCGCACCGCTACCCGTTCTTACTGGTTGATCGCGTGCTGGATTTTGAAGAAGGTCGTTTTCTGCGCGCAGTCAAAAATGTTTCGGTAAACGAGCCGTTTTTCCAGGGGCACTTCCCTGGCAAACCGATTTTCCCGGGCGTGCTGATTCTTGAAGCAATGGCGCAGGCAACCGGTATTCTGGCGTTTAAAAGCGTTGGTAAACTGGAGCCGGGTGAGCTGTATTACTTCGCCGGTATCGACGAAGCGCGCTTTAAGCGTCCTGTTGTGCCAGGCGATCAGATGATCATGGAAGTCACTTTCGAAAAAACCCGCCGTGGCCTGACCCGTTTTAAAGGGGTTGCGCTGGTAGACGGTAAAATTGTTTGTGAAGCTACTATGATGTGTGCACGTAGCCGGGAGGCCTGATACGTGATTGATAAAACCGCCTTTATTCATCCTACTGCCATTGTTGAAGACGGTGCCGTTATTGGTGCTAACGCTCATATTGGCCCATTTTGTATTGTGGGACCTCACGTTGAAATTGGTGACGGTACCGTACTGAAATCTCACGTCGTGGTGAATGGTCATACGACCATTGGTCGTGACAACGAGATTTATCAGTTCGCCTCCATCGGCGAGGTGAACCAGGATTTGAAATATGCTGGTGAACCGACTCGTGTGGAAATTGGCGATCGCAACCGCATCCGCGAAAGCGTCACCATCCACCGTGGCACAGTACAGGGTGGTGGATTGACGAAGGTGGGCAGCGATAACCTGCTGATGATCAACGCGCACATTGCGCACGATTGTACGGTTGGAAATCGCTGTATCCTCGCAAATAACGCGACGCTGGCGGGGCATGTTTCCGTCGACGACTTTGCCATCATCGGCGGCATGACCGCAGTGCATCAGTTCTGCATTATCGGTGCGCACGTGATGGTTGGCGGGTGTTCCGGCGTTGCCCAGGACGTACCGCCTTACGTGATCGCTCAGGGCAACCATGCCACACCGTTTGGTGTGAACATTGAAGGTCTGAAACGTCGCGGCTTTAGCAGAGAAGCGTTAGTGGCTATTCGTAATGCGTACAAATTGCTGTACCGCAGCGGTAAAACGCTGGAAGAGGCGAAACCGGAAATTGCTGAGCTTGCTGCGAAGCACCCGGAAGTTGACGCATTTATGCAGTTCTTTGAGCGCTCAACACGTGGTTTGATCCGTTAATGATCGACGCGCGTCCTCTTACGATAGCCCTCGTCGCCGGAGAAACCTCCGGCGATATTCTTGGTGCCGGTCTTATCCGCGCGCTGCGAGCTCGCCTGCCGAATGCTCGTTTTGTCGGGGTCGCGGGGCCGCGTATGCAGGCCGAAGGCTGCGAAGCCTGGTATGAAATGGAAGAGCTGGCGGTAATGGGCATCGTTGAGGTGCTGGGGCGTTTGCGCCGTCTGCTGCATATCCGCGCCGATTTAACCCGTCGTTTTAGCGAACTGAAACCGGATGTCTTTGTCGGCATCGACGCGCCGGATTTCAATATTACCCTCGAAGGCAATCTGAAAAAGCAGGGTATTAAAACCATCCACTATGTCAGTCCGTCCGTCTGGGCGTGGCGACAAAAACGCGTTTTCAAAATCGGCAGAGCCACCAACCTGGTGCTCGCGTTTCTGCCTTTCGAAAAAGCGTTTTACGATAAATTTAACGTACCGTGCCGTTTTATCGGCCATACCATGGCGGATGCCATGCCGCTGGATCCCGATAAGAACGCGGCGCGGGCGCACCTTGGGATTGCTGATAACGTGCATTGTCTGGCTTTACTGCCGGGCAGTCGCGGGGCGGAAGTCGAAATGCTGAGTGCGGACTTCCTGCGTACCGCCCAGTTGCTGCGTGAGCGCTACCCCGATCTTGAAGTGATTGTGCCGTTGGTCAATGCGAAACGGCGTGAACAGTTTGAGCGCATTAAAGCGGAAGTCGCACCCGAGCTGCCGGTGCATATGCTTGATGGCCAGGCGCGGGAAGCGATGATCGCCGCAGACGCCGCGCTGCTGGCCTCGGGGACCGCTGCGCTGGAGTGCATGCTGGCGAAATGCCCGATGGTAGTTGGCTATCGTATGAAGCCATTCACTTTCTGGCTGGCAAAACGTCTGGTAAAAACGCCCTATGTGTCGCTGCCAAACTTGCTTGCCGGGCGTGAGCTGGTTAAAGAGTTGCTCCAGGATGAATGCAATCCCCGGGCGCTTGCTGCCGCGCTGGAACCCTTACTGGCCAACGGCAAAACCAGCCACGAGATGCACGACATTTTCCGCGAATTGCATTTGCAGATTCGCTGCAATGCCGATGAACAGGCGGCTGACGCCGTACTGGAGTTAGCACAATGATAGAGTTTGTTTATCCGCATACGCATTTGGTCGCGGGTGTGGATGAAGTCGGTCGCGGCCCGCTGGTGGGCGCGGTAGTAACAGCGGCGGTGATCCTCGATCCTGAACGTCCTATTATCGGTCTGAACGATTCTAAAAAATTATCCGAAAAACGCCGTTTGTCGCTCTGCGATGAGATCAAAGAGAAGGCGCTGGCCTGGAGCCTGGGCCGCGCGGAACCGCATGAAATTGACGAGTTGAACATTTTGCATGCCACCATGCTGGCGATGCAGCGCGCTGTTGCCGGGCTAGCAATTGCGCCTGAGTTCGTGCTGATCGACGGTAACCGTTGCCCGGCTTTGCCGATGCCTTCGCTGGCGGTGGTAAAAGGCGATAGCCGTGTCGCAGAAATCAGCGCCGCGTCGATTCTCGCCAAAGTGACCCGCGATGCGGAGATGGCCGAACTTGATATCATTTTTCCGCAATATGGCTTTGCGCAGCATAAAGGCTATCCTACGGCTTTCCATCTGGAGAGACTGGCGGAGCACGGCGCAACCGAGCATCACCGACGCAGCTTTGCGCCGGTCAAACGCGCGTTGGGTCTTGCGTCCTGATTCTTGTGAACGTGAAATAAACCAGGCTGGGATCTAAAAATGGCTGAACCACGTTTCGTACACCTGCGGGTGCATAGCGACTATTCCATGATTGACGGGCTGGCGAAAACCGGACCGCTGGTGAAAAAGGCGGCCGCGCTCGGCATGCCTGCGCTGGCGATCACCGATTTTACCAACCTGTGTGGTCTGGTGAAGTTTTACGGAACGGCGCACGGTGCCGGGATGAAGCCTATCGTCGGTGCTGATTTTCATGTGCAAAGCGATCTGCTTGGCGACGAGCTGACGCAGCTCACCGTTCTCGCTATCAACAACACCGGTTATCAAAACCTGACGCTGCTTATTTCGCGCGCCTACCAGCGCGGTTATGGCGCGCTCGGCCCGTGGATTGACCGTGACTGGCTGCTGGAACTCAATGAAGGGCTGATTCTGCTTTCCGGCGGGCGCATGGGCGACGTGGGTAAAAGCGTGCTGCGCGGCAATAGCGCACTGGTTGAGCAGTGTCTTGAGTTCTATAAAACCCATTTTCACGATCGCTACTACCTGGAGCTGATCCGTACCGGGCGAGCGGACGAAGAGTCTTACCTGCATGCCGCTGTCGCACTGGCAGAAGAGCATGACTTGCCGGTTGTTGCGACCAACGATGTGCGGTTTATTGATGCCGACGACTTCGACGCCCATGAGATCCGCGTGGCGATCCACGACGGTTTTACCCTCGACGATCCCAAACGCCCGCGTAACTATTCGCCGCAGCAATACATGCGCAGCGAAGAGGAGATGTGCGAGCTCTTCTCGGATATCCCGGAAGCGCTGGAGAATACGGTCGAAATCGCCAAACGCTGTAACGTCACCGTTCGTCTTGGCGAATATTTCCTGCCGCAGTTTCCGACGGGGGATATGACCACCGAGGATTTCCTCGTGGCGAAATCCAAAGAGGGGCTGGAAGAACGACTGGCATTTCTCTTCCCGGATGAAAACGTGCGCGCCGAAAAGCGCCCGCCTTACGATGAACGTCTCGATATTGAACTCCAGGTTATCAACCAGATGGGGTTCCCGGGCTACTTCCTCATCGTGATGGAATTTATCCAGTGGTCGAAAGACAACGGCGTACCGGTAGGGCCGGGACGTGGTTCCGGTGCGGGTTCGCTGGTGGCGTATGCGCTGAAAATTACCGACCTCGATCCGCTGGAGTTTGACCTGCTGTTCGAACGTTTCCTTAACCCGGAACGTGTGTCGATGCCTGACTTCGACGTCGATTTCTGCATGGAAAAACGCGACCAGGTTATCGAGCACGTGGCGGATATGTACGGGCGCGATGCGGTATCACAGATCATCACCTTTGGTACCATGGCGGCGAAAGCGGTTATCCGCGACGTTGGCCGCGTGCTTGGCCACCCGTATGGCTTTGTCGACCGAATTTCAAAACTGGTGCCGCCGGATCCGGGCATGACGCTGGCTAAAGCGTTTGAAGCCGAACCGCAACTGCCAGAAATTTACGAAGCCGACGAAGAGGTCAAAGCGCTGATCGATATGGCGCGCAAGCTGGAAGGGGTGACGCGAAACGCCGGGAAACACGCCGGTGGTGTGGTTATCGCGCCAACCAAAATTACCGACTTTGCGCCGCTGTATTGTGATGAAGCCGGTCAGCATCCGGTTACCCAGTTCGATAAAAACGACGTGGAATATGCGGGCCTGGTGAAGTTCGACTTCCTCGGGCTGCGTACGCTGACCATCATTAACTGGGCGCTAGAGATGATTAACGCCCGGCGCGAGAAGAACGGCGAGCCGCCGCTGGACATCGCCGCTATTCCGCTGGATGACAAGAAAAGTTTCGACATGCTGCAACGCTCGGAAACCACGGCGGTTTTCCAGCTTGAATCCCGCGGCATGAAAGACCTGATCAAACGCCTGCAGCCTGACTGCTTCGAAGATATGATCGCTCTGGTGGCGCTGTTCCGTCCGGGTCCGCTGCAATCAGGCATGGTGGATAACTTTATCGACCGTAAACACGGGCGTGAAGAGATCTCCTACCCGGATGTTCAGTGGCAGCACGAGAGCCTGAAGCCGGTGTTGGAGCCAACTTATGGCATCATCTTGTATCAGGAACAGGTGATGCAGATTGCGCAGGTGCTTTCGGGTTACACCCTTGGCGGCGCAGATATGCTGCGCCGTGCGATGGGTAAGAAAAAGCCGGAAGAGATGGCCAAGCAGCGCTCGATTTTTGAAGATGGCGCGAAGAAAAACGGTATCGACGGCGAACTGGCGATGAAAATCTTCGACCTGGTGGAAAAATTCGCAGGTTACGGATTTAACAAATCGCACTCTGCCGCCTATGCTTTGGTGTCGTACCAGACGCTGTGGCTGAAGGCGCACTATCCGGCCGAGTTTATGGCGGCGGTAATGACTGCCGATATGGACAACACCGAGAAAGTGGTTGGCCTGGTCGATGAGTGCTGGCGCATGGGGCTGAAAATTCTGCCGCCGGATATCAACTCAGGTCTGTACCATTTCCACGTTAATGACGATGGCGAAATTGTTTACGGCATCGGCGCGATCAAAGGCGTGGGGGAAGGCCCGATCGAAGCGATCATTGAAGCGCGCAACAACGGTGGCTACTTCCGCGAATTGTTCGATCTTTGCGCCCGTACCGACATCAAAAAACTCAATCGTCGTGTACTGGAAAAGCTGATTATGTCCGGGGCGTTTGATCGCCTTGGCCCGCATCGAGCTGCGCTAATGAACGCGCTGGGCGATGCGCTGAAAGCCGCCGATCAGCACTCGAAAGCCGAGGCGATTGGGCAGGCGGATATGTTTGGCGTGTTGGCAGAAGAGCCGGAGCAGATCGAGCAGTCCTACGCCAGTTGCCAGCCGTGGCCGGAACAGGTGGTGCTGGATGGCGAGCGTGAAACGTTAGGGTTGTACCTGACAGGTCACCCGATTAACCAGTATTTAAAAGAAATTGAGCGCTATGTCGGAGGCTACCGGCTGAAAGACATGCATCCGACCGAACGTGGGAAAGTGACCACGGCGGCGGGGCTCGTCATTGCCGCGCGGGTTATGGTCACCAAGCGCGGCAATCGTATCGGCATCTGTACCCTGGATGACCGTTCCGGGCGTCTTGAAGTGATGTTGTTCACTGATGCCCTGGATAAATACCAGCAACTGCTGGAAAAAGACCGCATACTTATCGTCAGCGGACAGGTCAGCTTTGATGACTTCAGTGGGGGGCTTAAAATGACCGCCCGCGAAGTGATGGACATTGACGAAGCCCGGGAAAAATATGCCCGTGGGCTTGCTATCTCGCTGACGGACAGGCAAATTGATGACCAGCTTTTAAACCGACTCCGTCAGTCTCTGGAACCCCACCGTTCGGGAACCATTCCAGTACATCTCTACTATCAGAGGACGGATGCGCGCGCGCGATTACGCTTCGGCGCAACGTGGCGTGTCTCTCCGAGCGATCGTTTACTCAACGATCTGCGTGGCCTCATAGGTTCGGAGCAGGTGGAACTGGAGTTTGACTAATACAGGAATACTATGAGTCTGAATTTCCTTGATTTCGAACAGCCGATTGCTGAGCTGGAAGCGAAAATCGATTCTCTGACCGCCGTTGGCCGTCAGGATGAAAAACTGGATATTAACATCGACGAAGAAGTGCATCGTCTGCGTGAGAAAAGCGTTGAGCTGACACGTAAAATTTTCGCCGATCTTGGCGCATGGCAGGTCGCGCAGTTGGCTCGCCATCCGCTGCGTCCATACACCCTGGATTATGTCCGCCTGGCTTTCGACGAGTTCGACGAACTGGCTGGCGATCGTGCTTACGCTGACGATAAAGCCATTGTTGGCGGTATCGCGCGTCTGGATGGGCGTCCGGTGATGATCATCGGCCACCAGAAAGGCCGCGAAACCAAAGAAAAAATCCGCCGTAACTTCGGTATGCCTGCACCGGAAGGGTATCGCAAAGCGCTGCGCCTGATGGAAATGGCAGAACGCTTCAACATGCCGATCATTACCTTTATCGACACGCCGGGTGCTTATCCGGGCGTGGGCGCGGAAGAGCGTGGTCAGTCTGAAGCGATCGCGCGTAACCTGCGTGAAATGTCCCGCCTGAGCGTGCCGGTTATCTGCACAGTGATTGGCGAAGGCGGCTCCGGCGGCGCACTGGCGATTGGTGTGGGCGATAAAGTGAATATGCTGCAATACAGCACCTATTCTGTTATCTCCCCGGAAGGTTGCGCATCGATTCTGTGGAAAAGCGCCGATAAAGCGCCGCTGGCTGCCGAAGCGATGGGGATTATCGCCCCGCGTCTGAAAGAACTGAAACTGATCGACTCGATCATTCCGGAACCGCTGGGCGGTGCTCATCGTAACCCGGAAGCGATGGCGGCGTCGCTGAAAGCACAACTGCTGGCCGATCTGGCCGATCTGGATGTGCTGAGCAAAGACGATCTGCGTAACCGCCGTTACCAGCGTCTGATGAGCTACGGCTACGCCTGATCCTCATCCCACTCTGAAAAGCCGCACCGCTGTGCGGCTTTTTTTATACCTGCCGTTTAGCTCAACTATGCTTAGCTAAGGTTTTTAACGGAGGTAGCCGTGAATATTATTGCCATCATGGGACCACATGGCGTTTTCTATAAAGATGAGCCAATTAAGGAGCTTGAGCAGGCATTACAGGCCCAGGGCTTTCAACTTATCTGGCCGCAAAACAGCACCGACTTACTGAAATTTATCGAACACAACCCGCGCATCTGCGGCGTTATCTTTGACTGGGATGAGTACTCCCTCGATCTGTGCAGCGAAATCAATCAGCTTAACGAATATCTCCCGCTGTACGCCTTTATCAATACCCACTCGACGATGGACGTCAGCATCCAGGATATGCGCATGGCGCTATGGTTTTTCGAGTATGCGCTGGGTGTGTCCGAGGATATTGCTACGCGTATCGGCCAGTACACCCGCGAGTATCTCGAAACCATCACGCCGCCGTTTACCCGCGCGCTGTTTACCTACGTTAAAGAAGGCAAATATACCTTTTGTACGCCGGGGCATATGGCGGGCACGGCTTATCAGAAAAGCCCGGTTGGCTGCCTGTTTTACGATTTTTTCGGTGGCAATACGTTAAAAGCAGATGTCTCTATTTCGGTCACGGAGCTGGGCTCGTTACTGGATCACACAGGCCCGCATCTGGAAGCCGAAGAGTATATCGCCCGCACCTTTGGCGCGGAGCAGAGCTACATGGTGACCAACGGCACCTCGACCTCGAATAAAATCGTCGGCATGTATGCCGCACCGGCCGGCAGCACATTGTTGATTGATCGTAACTGCCATAAGTCACTGGCACATCTGCTGATGATGAGCGACGTTACGCCGCTATGGCTGAAACCCGGGCGCAATGCGCTGGGGATTCTGGGCGGGATCCCTCGTCGTGAATTTACCCATGCCAGCATCGAACAGAAGGTGGCAAAAACGGCGGGCGCACGCTGGCCGGTACATGCGGTGATCACCAACTCCACTTATGACGGACTGTTGTATAACACCGACTGGATCAAAAAGACGCTTGATGTGCCGTCGATCCACTTCGATTCTGCCTGGGTTCCTTATACCAATTTTCACCCGATCTACGCCGGGAAAAGCGGCATGAGTGGCGAGCGGGTGCCAGGAAAAGTGTTCTTTGAAACCCAGTCGACGCACAAAATGCTGGCGGCATTTTCACAGGCATCGCTGATTCATATTAAAGGTGAATATGATGAAGACACCTTTAACGAAGCATTTATGATGCACACCACCACCTCGCCGAGTTACCCGCTGGTGGCCTCCATCGAAACGGCGGCTGCGATGCTGCGCGGTAATCCCGGCAAACGTCTGATTAACCGTTCCGTCGAGCGCGCGCTGCATTTCCGTAAAGAAGTTCAGCGGCTGAAAGATGAAGCCGATGGCTGGTTCTTTGATATCTGGCAGCCAGAAGAGATTGAAGAGGCGGACTGCTGGCCGGTTGCGCCCGGTGAAGCATGGCACGGTTTTCGCGATGCGGATGCCGACCATATGTTTCTCGATCCGGTTAAAGTGACCATCCTGACGCCGGGGATGGACGAGCTGGGGAACATGAGTGACGAGGGGATCCCGGCGGCGCTGGTGGCGAAGTTCCTCGATGAGCGCGGTGTGGTGGTTGAGAAAACCGGGCCATATAACTTGCTGTTTTTGTTCAGTATTGGCATTGATAAAACCCGCGCGATGGGGTTGCTGCGCGGATTGATGGAGTTTAAACGCGCCTACGATCTGAATCTGCGCGTGAAGAATATGCTGCCGGATCTCTACGCCGAAGATCCGGATTTCTACCGCAATATGCGCATTCAGGATCTGGCTCAGGGGATCCATAAGCTCATCCGCCAGCACGATCTTCCACGTTTAATGCTGCAAGCGTTTGATGTATTACCGGAAATGAAACTGACGCCGCACCAGGCCTGGCAGCGGCAAATTCAGGGCGAGGTGGAAACCATTGAGCTTGAGCGACTGATAGGACGAATCTCGGCGAATATGATCCTGCCTTATCCGCCAGGCGTGCCGCTGGTGATGCCCGGTGAAATGATCACCGAAGCGAGCAGAGCCGTGCTGGATTTCCTGCTGATGCTTTGCGCTATTGGCCGCCACTATCCCGGTTTTGAGACGGATATTCATGGCGCGAAGCGGGACGAAGAGGGCGTTTATCGGGTACGAGTCCTAAAAAACCGCTGAGCTATTGCGGGCAAACACCGGCAGGCGTAACGTTCTGGCATCAAAAAAGGAGAGACTATGCTGGGTTTAAAACAGGTTCATCATATTGCCATCATTGCCACGGACTACGCGAAGAGCAAAGCGTTTTACTGCGATATCCTCGGGTTTACGCTGCAAAGCGAGGTCTATCGCGAAGCACGTGATTCATGGAAAGGCGACCTAGCGCTGAACGGCCAGTATGTGATTGAGCTGTTTTCTTTCCCGTTCCCGCCTGCGCGCCCCAGCCGACCAGAAGCCTGCGGGCTGCGCCATCTGGCGTTTAGCGTTGATGACATCGACAAGGCAGTGGCGCATCTGGCGGCTCACGGTGTGCAGTGCGAAGAGATCCGCATCGATCCTTACACCGATAAACGCTTCACTTTCTTTACCGATCCTGATGGCCTGCCGCTCGAGCTTTACCAGCAGTAATACTTGCCACTTCCGCTAATGCCCGGTAACGTGCCGGGCATTACTCCGTTTTGATAATCGCTATGACCACGCCCTTCTTTGCATCAATGCCGACCACATCGCGCCAGTTTCTGGTGGCGTTTAGCGGTGGGCTGGATTCAACCGTCCTGCTGCATAAATTGATGCTTTGGCGACAGCAATTACCCGAACTCAAGCTGCGCGCCATTCATATTCACCACGGGCTTAGCCCGCACGCCGACGCCTGGGCGGAGCATTGTGAGGATATTTGCGCGCGCTGGCAGATCCCGCTCAGCGTCGTTCGCGTTCAACTGGTGAACAACGGGGAAGGGATTGAAGCGCAGGCGCGCAGCGCGCGTTATCAGGCATTTGCGGAGGCACTGCTGCCCGGTGACGTGCTGGTAACGGCTCAGCATCTGGACGATCAGTGTGAAACGTTCCTGCTGGCGTTAAAACGCGGCAGCGGGCCTGCCGGGCTGGCGGCCATGCCCGAAAGTATGCCTTTTGCCGGCACTCAGCTTATTCGACCCTTACTGACACAAACTCGCGATGAGCTGCACCAGTGGGCGCTTCACCATGCGCTGTCATGGATTGAGGATGAAAGTAACGCCGACGCCAGCTTCGATCGCAATTTTTTACGCTTGCAGGTTTTACCGGTGCTGGCGGCACGCTGGCCACATTTCGCCGACGCTGTTGCGCGAAGTGCCGCGCTGTGTGGCGAACAAGAGCAGTTACTTGATGAGCTACTGGCGGCGGAACTTGATGCGGCGACGACGGCTGAAGGGGCGCTGGAGCTTGTCCCTCTTTATACGCTAAGCGATGCGCGCCGTCGGGCGCTGCTGCGTCGCTGGCTGGCGCAGCGCGGCGCGGTCATGCCATCACGTGCCATGCTTGATCGCTTGTGGCAGGAAGTGGCGCTGGCGCGAGAAGATGCCTCACCGTGTCTGCGACTTGGTGAGTTCGAAGTGCGTCGTTATCAGTCGTGCTTGTGGTGGATCCGCGCCATTGAAAGCCAGCGTGATACGCAACTGCCGTGGCTGGCACCTTTCGAGCCGCTAACATTACCG
Source organism: Enterobacter sp. R4-368 (assembly GCF_000410515.1). NCBI lineage: Bacteria > Pseudomonadati > Pseudomonadota > Gammaproteobacteria > Enterobacterales > Enterobacteriaceae > Enterobacter > Enterobacter sp. R4-368. The sequence continues at coordinate 3,985,526 of NC_021500.1, forward strand.
GCGGGTCTTGGTGAGCTGTTGCTAGTGGCGGGTGGGGAAATTCGCCCCCCCAACGCTGATGAGGCGGTTTCGATCCGCTTTCAGGCACCCGGTATGTTGCATATCGTCGGGCGCAGCGGCGGGCGCAAGCTGAAGAAAATCTGGCAGGAACTTGGCGTGGCGCCCTGGCGGCGCGATACCACGCCGCTGCTGTTTTATGGTGAAACGTTGATGGCGGCGGCGGGGTTATTCGTTACGCGAGAAGGGGCGAAAAGCGCGGAGCAAAAAGGCGTACGGCTGGCGTGGCGAAGATAACGGGCAACAGGCGCTGCCCGCAAAATGTCAGGACTCGCTCACCACAACGGTGCCGATTTCAGGATGGCTGAAGCTGGCAATTTTATCGAGACGCAGTTCGCGCGCGGCGCCTGCGACATCAACCACCAGATACTCCACATTTTTACGTGAGACTAAATCGTTGGCTTTGGCGCTGAGCACCTCGCCGTCTTTCATTTCCAGCTTCAATAAAAGATGATGCTGGCAGGCGAGTTCAAGGTTGTCATAGTCATCACAGTTGATGGGTTGATAGGCATCATTCATTGACATAATCGCTCACCAGTAAGTTCGCGGCAGCATACGCCGCCTTTTCCCTGACCGACTCTGAAAGGGTGTCATCCGACGCCATTTCATTCAGCACTTTCAACACGCACCCCAGCGCATCCGGGATATACCCTAAATCTCCGCTGGCGATTTCCGCATAACGTCTGCGTACTAACTCACAATAATTGTTCACATCACCTCCTGTCAGCAACCTGACTTTACTGTGAGATAACACTAAGCCTACGAAGTTAAACTCTGTTTAGCAAGGTGACTATACCACAGCTTATTCATCATTATCAGGGCGATGAATATCCACTGCGACAAGAGATAACAGCGCTTTATGCTTATATTCGCTACAATAGCGACCATTTTATGAAGGAGCGGTGACATGGCATTAAAAGCGACAATTTATAAAGCGACGGTGAACGTTGCCGATTTGGATCGTAATCAGTTTTTAGATGCAACGCTGACGCTGGCTCGCCATCCTTCTGAGACGCAAGAACGCATGATGCTGCGCCTGCTGGCGTGGATGAAATATGCGGATGAACGTCTGCAATTTACCCGCGGTCTCAGTGCTGACGATGAACCGGAACTGTGGCTACGCAATGATTATCTGGGTATCGATCTGTGGATTGAGCTGGGGCTGCCGGAGGAAAAACGGCTGAAGAAAGCCTGCTCACAGGCGAAAGAGGTGGCGCTTTTTACCTATAATTCACGCGCGGCGCAGATCTGGTGGCAGCAGAATCAGTCGCGCTGCGCGGCATTTAGCAATCTGAGCATCTGGTATCTGGATGATGTGCAACTGGCCGGGTTGAGCGCGTTTGCCAGCGATCGTACCATGACGCTGCAAGCGACGTTACAGGATGGCGCTATCTGGTTATCGGACGAGAGCCAGAATCTGGAGATCCACCTTGAAGCCTGGCAGCAGCCGCAATGATTGAGATCTCCCGTTCGGTCGCCATTGCTGACGAAGAGCTGGAAATCACGGCGGTGCGTGCGCAGGGCGCGGGCGGTCAGCATGTCAATAAGAGCTCAACGGCGATCCACCTGCGTTTTGACATCCGGGCTTCAAGCCTGCCAGAGTATTACAAAGCGCGTTTACTGGAGGCGTCGCACCATCTGATTAGCAGCGAAGGCTGGGTGGTGATAAAAGCACAGGAATATCGCAGCCAGGAGATGAACCGCGAAGCAGCAATCGCTCGCCTGGTGGCGTTAATTAAAGAATTAACCGTCGTGCAAAAGAGCCGTCGGGCAACGCGCCCAACCCGCGCATCGAAAGAGCGCCGGTTATCGGGCAAGGCGCAAAAGTCGTCGGTAAAAGCGCTACGCGGTAAAGTTCGGGGTCATGAAGGCTGACGGGTAATAACAGAATCGGGCATAAGGAATTGGGTGTGAAAAAAGCGATTTTAGCGGTGCTGGCGGGGTGTACGCTCTTTGCGCTTTTCGGATGTAACAACCGTGGCGATGTTGAGACGGTACAGCCAACACAAGTTGAAGAATTGAAACCGATGCAGCAAAGCTGGCGCGGTGTTTTGCCCTGCGCGGATTGCGAAGGGATTGAAACCTCTCTGTTTCTGGAGAAAGACGGGAGCTGGGTGATGAACCAGCGCTATCAGGGAGGAAAAGCGCCCTCGGTGTTTGCCACGTATGGTAACTGGGCGCGCACGGCGGATAAACTGATCCTCACTGATACGCACGGTGATAAAACCTTTTTCCGCGCCAAAGGCGATGCGCTGGAGATGCTGGACCAGCAAGGCAACCCCATCACTTCTCAGCTCAATTACACGTTACAGCCAGTAAAAGCCGCGCTACCGGCAACGCCAATGGCGATGCGCGGCATGTATATGTACATGGCTGATGCGGCGGTATTTACCGATTGTGCAACCGGCAAGAAGGTAGCTGTTGCCAGCAATGCGCAGCTTGAGCGCGACTATGCGGCAGCGCGCGGAACAGAAACCAAACCGATTCTGCTGGTGGTCGAAGGGCATTTCACCGTTGAGCCAAACCCGGACACCGGTGCGGCGCAGAAAGTGCTGGTGACGAATAAGCGCGGTAAGTTTAGCCCCAATAAAGGTTGTGATGATTAAGCATTAGCAGTGCAAAAACCGCCTTTACAGAAGGCGGCATGATTAGCGTGAAGGGCATGCGAAACCTGCGCTTAAAATGAAACCTGTTGGTCATGCTTGATTTAAACCCAGTAATAATAAGGCAGCGCCAAAACCAGATGCCCGTCACGTGGTATTTCGGTAGTTATAAAAAAGCCCCGCATTGCGGGGCTTTTTGTTGGGGCGCTTAGCCTTTGATGGCTTTGACCAGATAATCGAGGATATCCCCGGTTTTGATCAGCTGCTTCTCGCCATTGCGACGGTATTTATATTCGATATCGTCGTTGTCGAGGTTACGATCGCCAATCACCACCGTATGCGGGATACCGATCAGTTCCATATCGGCAAACATCACACCCGGGCGCTCTTTACGATCGTCCATCAGCACTTCAATACCCTGCGCACGCAGCTCGGCGTAGAGTTTCTCCGCCAGTTCCTGCACGCGATAAGATTTGTGCATGTTCATTGGCAGCAGCGCGACCTGGAACGGCGCAATGGCGTCAGGCCAGATGATCCCGCGCTCGTCGTTGTTCTGCTCAATGGCCGCAGCCACAACACGCGTTACACCAATACCGTAGCAACCCATGGTCAGGATCTGGTTACGACCATCTTCGCCCTGCACGGCGGCATTCAGCGCCTGGGAGTACTTGGTGCCCAGCTGGAAGATGTGACCGACTTCGATACCGCGCTTGATAAGCAGCGTACCTTTGCCATCCGGGCTCGGATCGCCGGCAACAACATTACGGATATCTGCCACTTCTGGGGTCGCTACATCACGATCCCAGTTGATGCCGAAGTAGTGTTTGCCATCGATATTCGCGCCAGCAGAGAAATCGCTCATCGCCGCAACGGTACGGTCAATCACAACCGGAACCGGCATGTTCACCGGGCCGAGCGAGCCTGGGCCTGCATTCACTACCGCGCGGATTTCCGCTTCGGTGGCGAAGGTCAACGGCGCGGCAACCTGCGGCAGTTTTTCCGCTTTAACTTCGTTCAGCTCATGATCGCCGCGCACCAGCAGCGCAACCAGTGGGGAGCTGCTGCCTTCAACGGCTTTAACCAGCAGGGTTTTCACGGTTTTTTCAATCGGCAGGTTGAACTGCTCAACCAGCTCAGCGATGGTTTTAGCGTTCGGTGTGTCAACCAGCGTCATTTCCTGCGTTGCCGCGGCGCGCGGCTCTTTTGGTGCCAGCGCTTCGGCAAACTCAATGTTGGCGGCAAAATCGGAGGAGTCAGAGAAGATCACATCGTCTTCACCGCTCTGCGCCAGCACCTGGAATTCGTGCGAGGCGCTACCGCCGATCGAGCCGGTATCTGCCTGTACGGCGCGGAAATCCAGACCCATACGGCTGAAGATTTTGCTGTAGGCGGCGTACATTGCATCGTACGTCTCCTGCAACGATTCCTGAGATGTATGGAAAGAGTAGGCATCTTTCATCAGGAATTCGCGTGAGCGCATGACGCCAAAACGCGGGCGCACTTCATCACGGAACTTGGTCTGGATCTGGAAGAAGTTCAGCGGCAGCTGCTTGTACGAGTTCAGCTCGTTACGAATCAGGTCGGTGATCACTTCTTCATGCGTTGGGCCGAGGACAAACGGACGATCGCCGCGATCGACAAAACGCAGCAGTTCCGGGCCATATTGCTCCCAGCGGCCGCTTTCCTGCCACAGGTCGGCGGGCTGCACTACTGGCATGGACACCTCAATCGCACCGGCGTTATTCATCTCTTCACGCACGATGTTTTCGACTTTTTTCAGAACGCGCAAACCGGTTGGCAGCCAGGTGTATAACCCGGAGGCCAGTTTGCGGATCATCCCGGCGCGCAGCATCAGCTGGTGGCTGATGACTTCGGCGTCGGCAGGCGTCTCCTTCAGAGTGGAGAGCAAGTATTGGCTAGTACGCATGTTGTTACGGTTCCATTTGGACAATCGGAACAGGCCTAAGACAGGCCTGACACAGAAAAAAGTGGTTTAGTTTATCAGCCTGGCAGAGATGCCAAAAGAGAGGGGGATAAAATTAGCGCGCTTCGAGCGCAAACACTTCAAAGCCGCCATCGGTTACGCGCCAGCGCACATTAAAATCCAACAGCCAGACGGCGTAGGTTTTTCCCTGCTCTTCCCCTTTCTTATAAGCCGGGCGCGGATCCTGCGCCAGCACTTCGCACAGAAAGGTTTTGAAATGCGGGTAGCGCTTTTCAAGCCCACTAAGCTGCGCTTCAACATCCGGCGTAAAAGTGACGGCTACATCAGCAGAAGGTGCCTGTTGCGCGTAGCTAGCTTGCGCATCGGGTAAGGCTTCAGCAAACGGCAAATAGGGCTTGATATCCACCACCGGCGTGCCATCGACCAGATCAAGACTGCCAAGTTGTAAAATCACCTGATCTTTCTGGCAGCGGATGCCGTGCAACTCAACCAGCGACATGCCGATCGGGTTAGGCCGGAAGGTTGAACGCGTGGCGAAAACCCCCATTCTCGCGTTTCCTCCCAGCCGGGGCGGGCGCACGGTTGGTCGCCAGCCGCCTTCCATCGTTTGATGAAACACGAAAAGCACCCACAGGTGGCTGAACTCTTCAAGGCCACGCACGGCATCGGGCTGGTTATAAGGAGGAAGCAAGTGAAGTTCGCCGCCGCCGTGTTTCACCAGACCTGGCTGGCGCGGTACGGCAAACTTCTCTTTATACGGTGAGCGGATAACGCCGATTTGCTCGAAAGCAAATGTACTCATTTGGATGAGATATTCAGTGCAGAACCTACGCAAACCGCCTGGCGGTAGCAACCCGGCGTGCCGCTGGTCACTTCGCAGCTGTGCTGCAGAACCGCGTTAGCTTTCAGCTTAGATGCATTGATTTGCATGCGTTTACGCGCGGTAGGAATATTCGGCGGAGAGTCCTGATTGCTGGCCTGGCAGGATTCACCGGTAACTTCGCCCAGATCGCGGAACGGTTTACCGACCAGCTCGGTGGCATCCGTAATGACCCGTACAGGGACAGGGCGCGTGACTTTCGGTTTCTCCGGTTCTACTTTTGGCGCCGCAGCGGTGCTTTTTACAGGTTCGACAGGAGATCTGCTTAGCAAGGAGCAGCCACTTAACATGAGTGCTAATAAACAGATCGGTAAAGCACGCATAATATATCCTCGAAGTAATTTTCTTAACGCCGCTTATTGAATCAGGCGCGTGCACAAATGACAAGGCGGGCTTGCGCCCGCCTTGAATGATATTACAGACTGAGGAGATTACCAGCCTTTCACTGCGCCGCCGTTGAAGACTTTATTTGCCGCTTCGCTGACTTCGTCAGACTGGTAAGCCTGCACGAATTTCTTCACGTTTTCCGCGTCTTTGTTATCTTCGCGCGCAACGATCAGGTTGACGTACGGGGAGTCTTTATCTTCAACGAAGATGCCGTCTTTTTCCGGCGTCAGGCCAATCTGGCTGGCGTAAGTGGTGTTGATGACCGCCAGCGCAATCTGCGCATCGTCCAGGGAACGCGGCAGTTGCGGGGCTTCCAGTTCAACAATTTTCAGGTTTTTCGGGTTTTCGGTGATATCCAGCACGGTTGGCAGCAGACCCACGCCATCTTTCAGTTTGATAAGACCTTGTTTTTGCAACAACAGCAGGGAACGGCCGAGGTTGGTTGGGTCGTTCGGAACGGCTACCTGAGAACCATCCTGCAGCTCAGACAGGGCTTTGATTTTTTTGGAGTAGCCGGCGATCGGGTAAACGAAGGTGTTGCCGACCGGAACCAGTTTGAAACCACGGTCTTTAATCTGCTGATCCAGATACGGTTTATGCTGGAAAGCGTTCGCGTCAATGTCGCCTTTACTCAGCGCTTCGTTCGGCAGCACGTAGTCGTTAAAGGTAACCAGCTCAACGTCCAGGCCATATTTCTCTTTTGCGACTTTCTGTGCGACTTCAGCAACTTGCTGTTCGGCACCCACAATCACACCGACTTTGATGTGATTCGGATCTTTTTCGTCCTGGCCGCAACCAGCCAGCGCCAGAGAACCCAGCAGAGCACCAACTGCTGCAAAGGTCTTGAATTTAAAAACCATGATATTTTCCTTTCTATCTGAGTTGTTATGTTGTGTGTAACGTTATTTATGCGTCACAGCCCGGACGATACGATCGCCAGCGAACTGAATTAAGTAAACCAGAACCACGAGCAATATCAGTACGGTATTCATCACTAATGGATTGTAGGTCACATAGCCGTATTGGATACCCAACTGACCTAAACCACCCGCACCAACGGCACCGCCCATCGCTGAGTAACCCACCAGGGTAATCAGCGTAATGGTCGCCGCGTTAATCAGCCCCGGCAGCGCTTCCGGCAGCAGAACTTTGCGGATGATCTGCATCGGGGTTGCGCCCATAGCGCGTGATGCCTCAATCAGACCCGCAGGCAGCTCCAGCAGAGTATTTTCTACCATGCGGGCAATAAACGGCGCGGCGCCTACGGTCAGTGGAACGATGACGGCATACAGACCAATAGATGTACCAACAATCACGCGGGTGAAAGGAATCATCCACACCAGCAAAATGATAAATGGGATGGATCGGAAAATATTCACCAGCGCGGAAATCACGCGATACAGCCCAGGGTTTTGCATGATTTGACCCGGACGCGTCACATATAGCAGCACGCCGAACGGCAGCCCGACGATAAAACCCAGCAAGCCTGAAGCAAAGGTCATAAATAACGTTTCCCAGATGCTGCGGGCAAAAAGCCACATCATTGCCTCAGACATAACCGAGTACCTCTACTTTTACGTGGTGTTCTTGCAGCCAGGCGATTGCGGCCTGGGTATCCTCCGGGGTGCCGTGCATTTCGGTCAGCATAATGCCGAACTTCACGCCGCCCGCGTAATCCATCTGCGCGCTAATAATATTGTTGTTCACGTTAAAACGACGCGCCGTTTCCGACAGCAGCGGGGCATCGACGGATTGACCGGTAAACTCCATCCGCAGCATCGGTACGCTGTCCGTTTGCGGCTGCGCCTGTAAGCGTTGCAGGTAATCTTCCGGAATGTCGAGGTGCAGTGTGGACTGGATAAACTGCTGCGCCAGCGGTGTTTTCGGATGGGAGAACACTTCGCTCACCGTATCCTGCTCAATCAGTTCGCCGTTGCTGATTACCGCCACGCAATCACAAATGCGTTTTACCACATCCATTTCATGCGTAATGAGCAGGATAGTTAGCCCGAGGCGACGGTTAATGTCTTTGAGCAATTCAAGAATAGAACGTGTGGTTGCCGGATCCAGTGCGCTGGTGGCTTCATCACATAACAACACTTTCGGGTTGCTGGCCAGCGCTCGAGCAATGGCGACGCGCTGTTTTTGCCCGCCGGAAAGATTGGCAGGGTAGCTGTCGTGCTTATCAGCCAGACCCACCAGATCGAGAAGTTCTGTTACCCGGCGATTGATCTCGTCGCGCGAGGTGTTATCCAGCTCCAGCGGTAAAGCAACGTTACCGAAAACGGTTCGCGAAGAGAGCAGGTTAAAGTGCTGGAAGATCATGCCAATTTGGCGGCGCGCTTTGGTTAATTCCGCTTCTGACAACTGCGTCAGATCCTGGCCGTCAACCAGAACGCTGCCCTGTGATGGACGTTCAAGTAAGTTGACGCAGCGGATAAGCGTACTTTTCCCCGCACCAGACGCGCCAATAACGCCATAAATTTGACCAGCTGGAACGTGCAGGCTTACGTTGTTCAGCGCCTGAATCGTACGGTTCCCTTGCTGGAACACTTTGGTGATATTCGAAAGTTTAATCATTAGATTATTTTTATCGTATGAGAGTTAGCCGTGGCATTTTCTTCTGCCGGTTACGACTTTTAGCCGTAAACAGAGCGGATGGTAAGGCATCCAGACGTCTAAATCAATGTCACTCATCAACGATGAGCACTTTCCTGTGTAGCGAAACATGAGATACTAAGGACATATGCCTTTTTCAGGAGCAAACCCGTGGCAAAGTCTGTACCCGCTATTTTTCTTGATCGTGATGGCACTGTTAATGTTGATCACGGCTACGTCCATGAGATTGATGAATTTGAATTTATTGATGGCGTTATTGACGCCATGCGCGAACTGAAAGAAATGGGTTATGCGTTGGTGCTGGTGACTAACCAGTCTGGTATTGCACGCGGCAAATTCACCGAGGCGCAGTTTGAAACGTTAACCGAATGGATGGACTGGTCTTTAGCCGATCGCGGCGTTGATTTGGATGGTATCTACTATTGTCCACATCACCCGCAGGGAACAGTAGAAGAGTTCCGTCAGGTTTGTGACTGCCGTAAACCGCACCCGGGCATGCTCATCTCGGCGCGCGATTTTCTGCACATTGATATGGCTGCTTCTTATATGGTTGGCGATAAGCTGGAAGATATGCAGGCGGCATCTGCTGCACAAGTAGGAACAAAAGTACTGGTACGCACCGGGAAACCCGTCACGCCGGAAGCTGAAAATAGCGCCGATTGGGTGATTAATAGCCTTGCGGAGCTGCCAGCAGCCATCAAAAAGCACCAAAAATAGCCTTTATGACGAAAAGATGAGCGGTTGAAATAAAAATGTGTTTTTCCGCTTGTCATTCAGCTCGGGCTCCCTATAATGCGCCTCCATCGACACGGCGGATGTGAATCACTTCACACAAACAGCCGGTTCGGTTGAAGAGAAAAAATCCTGAAAATCAGGGTTGACTCTGAAAGAGGAAAGCGTAATATACGCCACCTCGCGACAGAGCGCTAAAGCGCGTCGCACCTGCTCTTTAACAATTTTATCAGACAATCTGTGTGGGCACTCAGGGTGACTGGATTCTTGATGTCGCAAGACGAAAAATGAATACCAAGTCTCAACGAGTGAACACGTAATTCATTACGAAGTTTAATTCATTGAGCATCAAACTTTTAAATTGAAGAGTTTGATCATGGCTCAGATTGAACGCTGGCGGCAGGCCTAACACATGCAAGTCGAACGGTAGCACAGAGAGCTTGCTCTCGGGTGACGAGTGGCGGACGGGTGAGTAATGTCTGGGAAACTGCCTGATGGAGGGGGATAACTACTGGAAACGGTAGCTAATACCGCATAACGTCGCAAGACCAAAGAGGGGGACCTTCGGGCCTCTTGCCATCAGATGTGCCCAGATGGGATTAGCTAGTAGGTGGGGTAACGGCTCACCTAGGCGACGATCCCTAGCTGGTCTGAGAGGATGACCAGCCACACTGGAACTGAGACACGGTCCAGACTCCTACGGGAGGCAGCAGTGGGGAATATTGCACAATGGGCGCAAGCCTGATGCAGCCATGCCGCGTGTATGAAGAAGGCCTTCGGGTTGTAAAGTACTTTCAGCGGGGAGGAAGGGAGTAAGGTTAATAACCTTATTCATTGACGTTACCCGCAGAAGAAGCACCGGCTAACTCCGTGCCAGCAGCCGCGGTAATACGGAGGGTGCAAGCGTTAATCGGAATTACTGGGCGTAAAGCGCACGCAGGCGGTCTGTCAAGTCGGATGTGAAATCCCCGGGCTCAACCTGGGAACTGCATCCGAAACTGGCAGGCTTGAGTCTCGTAGAGGGAGGTAGAATTCCAGGTGTAGCGGTGAAATGCGTAGAGATCTGGAGGAATACCGGTGGCGAAGGCGGCCTCCTGGACGAAGACTGACGCTCAGGTGCGAAAGCGTGGGGAGCAAACAGGATTAGATACCCTGGTAGTCCACGCCGTAAACGATGTCTATTTGGAGGTTGTGCCCTTGAGGCGTGGCTTCCGGAGCTAACGCGTTAAATAGACCGCCTGGGGAGTACGGCCGCAAGGTTAAAACTCAAATGAATTGACGGGGGCCCGCACAAGCGGTGGAGCATGTGGTTTAATTCGATGCAACGCGAAGAACCTTACCTGGTCTTGACATCCACAGAACTTTCCAGAGATGGATTGGTGCCTTCGGGAACTGTGAGACAGGTGCTGCATGGCTGTCGTCAGCTCGTGTTGTGAAATGTTGGGTTAAGTCCCGCAACGAGCGCAACCCTTATCCTTTGTTGCCAGCGGTTAGGCCGGGAACTCAAAGGAGACTGCCAGTGATAAACTGGAGGAAGGTGGGGATGACGTCAAGTCATCATGGCCCTTACGACCAGGGCTACACACGTGCTACAATGGCGCATACAAAGAGAAGCGACCTCGCGAGAGCAAGCGGACCTCATAAAGTGCGTCGTAGTCCGGATTGGAGTCTGCAACTCGACTCCATGAAGTCGGAATCGCTAGTAATCGTGGATCAGAATGCCACGGTGAATACGTTCCCGGGCCTTGTACACACCGCCCGTCACACCATGGGAGTGGGTTGCAAAAGAAGTAGGTAGCTTAACCTTCGGGAGGGCGCTTACCACTTTGTGATTCATGACTGGGGTGAAGTCGTAACAAGGTAACCGTAGGGGAACCTGCGGTTGGATCACCTCCTTACCTTAAAGAACCTGCCCCTGCAGTGTCCACACAGATTGTCTGATGAAAAGTGAATAGCAAGGCGTCTTGCGAGCGAGACTTTACGTCCCCTTCGTCTAGAGGCCCAGGACACCGCCCTTTCACGGCGGTAACAGGGGTTCGAATCCCCTAGGGGACGCCACTTGCGCGGGAATGTGTGAAAGGCGTTGCCACCGTATCTCAAAACTGACTCACGAGTCATGTTTGAGATATTTGCTCTTTAAAAATCTGGATCAAGCTGAAAATTGAAACACTGAACAGTGCGAACTGTTCTGTGAGTCTCTCAAATTTTCGCGACACGCGGATGTTTCACGAAACATCTTCGGGTTGTGAGGTTAAGCGACTAAGCGTACACGGTGGATGCCCTGGCAGTCAGAGGCGATGAAGGACGTGCTAATCTGCGAAAAGCGCCGGTAAGGTGATATGAACCGTTATAGCCGGCGATGTCCGAATGGGGAAACCCAGTGTGACTCGTCACACTATCATTAACTGAATCCATAGGTTAATGAGGCGAACCGGGGGAACTGAAACATCTAAGTACCCCGAGGAAAAGAAATCAACCGAGATTCCCCCAGTAGCGGCGAGCGAACGGGGAGCAGCCCAGAGCCTGAATCAGCTTGTGTGTTAGTGGAAGCGTCTGGAAAGTCGCGCGATACAGGGTGACAGCCCCGTACACAAAAATGCACAGGTTGTGAGCTCGATGAGTAGGGCGGGACACGTGGTATCCTGTCTGAATATGGGGGGACCATCCTCCAAGGCTAAATACTCCTGACTGACCGATAGTGAACCAGTACCGTGAGGGAAAGGCGAAAAGAACCCCGGCGAGGGGAGTGAAAAAGAACCTGAAACCGTGTACGTACAAGCAGTGGGAGCATCCTTCGGGGTGTGACTGCGTACCTTTTGTATAATGGGTCAGCGACTTATATTCTGTAGCAAGGTTAACCGAATAGGGGAGCCGAAGGGAAACCGAGTCTTAACTGGGCGTTAAGTTGCAGGGTATAGACCCGAAACCCGGTGATCTAGCCATGGGCAGGTTGAAGGTTGGGTAACACTAACTGGAGGACCGAACCGACTAATGTTGAAAAATTAGCGGATGACTTGTGGCTGGGGGTGAAAGGCCAATCAAACCGGGAGATAGCTGGTTCTCCCCGAAAGCTATTTAGGTAGCGCCTCGTGAATTCATCTCCGGGGGTAGAGCACTGTTTCGGCTAGGGGGCCATCCCGGCTTACCAACCCGATGCAAACTACGAATACCGGAGAATGTTATCACGGGAGACACACGGCGGGTGCTAACGTCCGTCGTGAAGAGGGAAACAACCCAGACCGCCAGCTAAGGTCCCAAAGTCATGGTTAAGTGGGAAACGATGTGGGAAGGCCCAGACAGCCAGGATGTTGGCTTAGAAGCAGCCATCATTTAAAGAAAGCGTAATAGCTCACTGGTCGAGTCGGCCTGCGCGGAAGATGTAACGGGGCTAAACCATGCACCGAAGCTGCGGCAGCGACGCTTATGCGTTGTTGGGTAGGGGAGCGTTCTGTAAGCCTGCGAAGGTGTGCTGTGAGGCATGCTGGAGGTATCAGAAGTGCGAATGCTGACATAAGTAACGATAAAGCGGGTGAAAAGCCCGCTCGCCGGAAGACCAAGGGTTCCTGTCCAACGTTAATCGGGGCAGGGTGAGTCGACCCCTAAGGCGAGGCCGAAAGGCGTAGTCGATGGGAAACAGGTTAATATTCCTGTACTTGGTGTTACTGCGAAGGGGGGACGGAGAAGGCTATGTTAGCCGGGCGACGGTTGTCCCGGTTTAAGCGTGAAGGTGTGTGCTCCAGGCAAATCCGGAACACTTTAACACTGAGGCGTGATGACGAGGCACTACGGTGCTGAAGTAACAAATGCCCTGCTTCCAGGAAAAGCCTCTAAGCTCCAGGTAACACGAAATCGTACCCCAAACCGACACAGGTGGTCAGGTAGAGAATACCAAGGCGCTTGAGAGAACTCGGGTGAAGGAACTAGGCAAAATGGTGCCGTAACTTCGGGAGAAGGCACGCTGATACGTAGGTGAAGTCCCTTGCGGATGGAGCTGAAATCAGTCGAAGATACCAGCTGGCTGCAACTGTTTATTAAAAACACAGCACTGTGCAAACACGAAAGTGGACGTATACGGTGTGACGCCTGCCCGGTGCCGGAAGGTTAATTGATGGGGTCATCCGTAAGGAGAAGCTCTTGATCGAAGCCCCGGTAAACGGCGGCCGTAACTATAACGGTCCTAAGGTAGCGAAATTCCTTGTCGGGTAAGTTCCGACCTGCACGAATGGCGTAATGATGGCCAGGCTGTCTCCACCCGAGACTCAGTGAAATTGAACTCGCTGTGAAGATGCAGTGTACCCGCGGCAAGACGGAAAGACCCCGTGAACCTTTACTATAGCTTGACACTGAACACTGGTCCTTGATGTGTAGGATAGGTGGGAGGCTTTGAAGCGTGGACGCCAGTCTGCGTGGAGCCGCCCTTGAAATACCACCCTTTAATGGCTGGTGTTCTAACGTGGACCCGTAATCCGGGTTGCGGACAGTGTCTGGTGGGTAGTTTGACTGGGGCGGTCTCCTCCTAAAGCGTAACGGAGGAGCACGAAGGTCAGCTAATCCTGGTCGGACATCAGGAGGTTAGTGCAATGGCATAAGCTGGCTTGACTGCGAGCGTGACGGCGCGAGCAGGTGCGAAAGCAGGTCATAGTGATCCGGTGGTTCTGAATGGAAGGGCCATCGCTCAACGGATAAAAGGTACTCCGGGGATAACAGGCTGATACCGCCCAAGAGTTCATATCGACGGCGGTGTTTGGCACCTCGATGTCGGCTCATCACATCCTGGGGCTGAAGTAGGTCCCAAGGGTATGGCTGTTCGCCATTTAAAGTGGTACGCGAGCTGGGTTTAGAACGTCGTGAGACAGTTCGGTCCCTATCTGCCGTGGGCGCTGGAGAATTGAGGGGGGCTGCTCCTAGTACGAGAGGACCGGAGTGGACGCATCACTGGTGTTCGGGTTGTCATGCCAATGGCACTGCCCGGTAGCTAAATGCGGAAGAGATAAGTGCTGAAAGCATCTAAGCACGAAACTTGCCCCGAGATGAGTTCTCCCTGAGACTTTAAGTCTCCTGAAGGAACGTTGAAGACGACGACGTTGATAGGCCGGGTGTGTAAGCGCAGCGATGCGTTGAGCTAACCGGTACTAATGAACCGTGAGGCTTAACCTTACAACGCCGAAGATGTTTTGGCGTGAGAGACAGAGAAGATTTTCAGCGAGATACAGATTATGTCAGGGCGTGAGAACGGTCTGACAACAGAATTTGCCTGGCGGCAGTAGCGCGGTGGTCCCACCTGACCCCATGCCGAACTCAGAAGTGAAACGCCGTAGCGCCGATGGTAGTGTGGGGTCTCCCCATGCGAGAGTAGGGAACTGCCAGGCATCAAATTAGCAGTGAAACCGGGGCAACAAACCGGTGGTTGTGAAGAAATTCGGTGGAGCGGTAGTTCAGTCGGTTAGAATACCTGCCTGTCACGCAGGGGGTCGCGGGTTCGAGTCCCGTCCGTTCCGCCACTCATTTAAGAGCCGCATCTCTAACGAGATGCGGTTTTTTTTCGTCTGTTATTTCTATAAAAAAGGGCAATCGCGCCCTTTTTGCCGTATGTCACTCCCAGCGTTTCAGCAGCAGGCTGGCGTTCACGCCACCAAATCCGAAGCCATTTGATAAGGCATAACGTATCTCCAGCGGCTGCGCAGTCAGCGCAACTAAATGCAGCCCTTCTGCCTCGGTATCAGGGTGATGCAAATTCAGCGTTGGCGGTACAACCTGATCACGTAAAGCCTGGATAGTGAAAATAGCTTCGATACCGCCTGCTGCTGTACCCGCTATTTTTCTTGATCGTGATGGCACTGTTAATGTTGATCACGGCTACGTCCATGAGATTGATGAATTTGAATTTATTGATGGCGTTATTGACGCCATGCGCGAACTGAAAGAAATGGGTTATGCGTTGGTGCTGGTGACTAACCAGTCTGGTATTGCACGCGGCAAATTCACCGAGGCGCAGTTTGAAACGTTAACCGAATGGATGGACTGGTCTTTAGCCGATCGCGGCGTTGATTTGGATGGTATCTACTATTGTCCACATCACCCGCAGGGAACAGTAGAAGAGTTCCGTCAGGTTTGTGACTGCCGTAAACCGCACCCGGGCATGCTCATCTCGGCGCGCGATTTTCTGCACATTGATATGGCTGCTTCTTATATGGTTGGCGATAAGCTGGAAGATATGCAGGCGGCATCTGCTGCACAAGTAGGAACAAAAGTACTGGTACGCACCGGGAAACCCGTCACGCCGGAAGCTGAAAATAGCGCCGATTGGGTGATTAATAGCCTTGCGGAGCTGCCAGCAGCCATCAAAAAGCACCAAAAATAGCCTTTATGACGAAAAGATGAGCGGTTGAAATAAAAATGTGTTTTTCCGCTTGTCATTCAGCTCGGGCTCCCTATAATGCGCCTCCATCGACACGGCGGATGTGAATCACTTCACACAAACAGCCGGTTCGGTTGAAGAGAAAAAATCCTGAAAATCAGGGTTGACTCTGAAAGAGGAAAGCGTAATATACGCCACCTCGCGACAGAGCGCTAAAGCGCGTCGCACCTGCTCTTTAACAATTTTATCAGACAATCTGTGTGGGCACTCAGGGTGACTGGATTCTTGATGTCGCAAGACGAAAAATGAATACCAAGTCTCAACGAGTGAACACGTAATTCATTACGAAGTTTAATTCATTGAGCATCAAACTTTTAAATTGAAGAGTTTGATCATGGCTCAGATTGAACGCTGGCGGCAGGCCTAACACATGCAAGTCGAACGGTAGCACAGAGAGCTTGCTCTCGGGTGACGAGTGGCGGACGGGTGAGTAATGTCTGGGAAACTGCCTGATGGAGGGGGATAACTACTGGAAACGGTAGCTAATACCGCATAACGTCGCAAGACCAAAGAGGGGGACCTTCGGGCCTCTTGCCATCAGATGTGCCCAGATGGGATTAGCTAGTAGGTGGGGTAACGGCTCACCTAGGCGACGATCCCTAGCTGGTCTGAGAGGATGACCAGCCACACTGGAACTGAGACACGGTCCAGACTCCTACGGGAGGCAGCAGTGGGGAATATTGCACAATGGGCGCAAGCCTGATGCAGCCATGCCGCGTGTATGAAGAAGGCCTTCGGGTTGTAAAGTACTTTCAGCGGGGAGGAAGGGAGTAAGGTTAATAACCTTATTCATTGACGTTACCCGCAGAAGAAGCACCGGCTAACTCCGTGCCAGCAGCCGCGGTAATACGGAGGGTGCAAGCGTTAATCGGAATTACTGGGCGTAAAGCGCACGCAGGCGGTCTGTCAAGTCGGATGTGAAATCCCCGGGCTCAACCTGGGAACTGCATCCGAAACTGGCAGGCTTGAGTCTCGTAGAGGGAGGTAGAATTCCAGGTGTAGCGGTGAAATGCGTAGAGATCTGGAGGAATACCGGTGGCGAAGGCGGCCTCCTGGACGAAGACTGACGCTCAGGTGCGAAAGCGTGGGGAGCAAACAGGATTAGATACCCTGGTAGTCCACGCCGTAAACGATGTCTATTTGGAGGTTGTGCCCTTGAGGCGTGGCTTCCGGAGCTAACGCGTTAAATAGACCGCCTGGGGAGTACGGCCGCAAGGTTAAAACTCAAATGAATTGACGGGGGCCCGCACAAGCGGTGGAGCATGTGGTTTAATTCGATGCAACGCGAAGAACCTTACCTGGTCTTGACATCCACAGAACTTTCCAGAGATGGATTGGTGCCTTCGGGAACTGTGAGACAGGTGCTGCATGGCTGTCGTCAGCTCGTGTTGTGAAATGTTGGGTTAAGTCCCGCAACGAGCGCAACCCTTATCCTTTGTTGCCAGCGGTTAGGCCGGGAACTCAAAGGAGACTGCCAGTGATAAACTGGAGGAAGGGTGGGGATGACGTCAAGTCATCATGGCCCTTACGACCAGGGCTACACACGTGCTACAATGGCGCATACAAAGAGAAGCGACCTCGCGAGAGCAAGCGGACCTCATAAAGTGCGTCGTAGTCCGGATTGGAGTCTGCAACTCGACTCCATGAAGTCGGAATCGCTAGTAATCGTGGATCAGAATGCCACGGTGAATACGTTCCCGGGCCTTGTACACACCGCCCGTCACACCATGGGAGTGGGTTGCAAAAGAAGTAGGTAGCTTAGTATACGGTGTGACGCCTGCCCGGTGCCGGAAGGTTAATTGATGGGGTCATCCGTAAGGAGAAGCTCTTGATCGAAGCCCCGGTAAACGGCGGCCGTAACTATAACGGTCCTAAGGTAGCGAAATTCCTTGTCGGGTAAGTTCCGACCTGCACGAATGGCGTAATGATGGCCAGGCTGTCTCCACCCGAGACTCAGTGAAATTGAACTCGCTGTGAAGATGCAGTGTACCCGCGGCAAGACGGAAAGACCCCGTGAACCTTTACTATAGCTTGACACTGAACACTGGTCCTTGATGTGTAGGATAGGTGGGAGGCTTTGAAGCGTGGACGCCAGTCTGCGTGGAGCCGCCCTTGAAATACCACCCTTTAATGGCTGGTGTTCTAACGTGGACCCGTAATCCGGGTTGCGGACAGTGTCTGGTGGGTAGTTTGACTGGGGCGGTCTCCTCCTAAAGCGTAACGGAGGAGCACGAAGGTCAGCTAATCCTGGTCGGACATCAGGAGGTTAGTGCAATGGCATAAGCTGGCTTGACTGCGAGCGTGACGGCGCGAGCAGGTGCGAAAGCAGGTCATAGTGATCCGGTGGTTCTGAATGGAAGGGCCATCGCTCAACGGATAAAAGGTACTCCGGGGATAACAGGCTGATACCGCCCAAGAGTTCATATCGACGGCGGTGTTTGGCACCTCGATGTCGGCTCATCACATCCTGGGGCTGAAGTAGGTCCCAAGGGTATGGCTGTTCGCCATTTAAAGTGGTACGCGAGCTGGGTTTAGAACGTCGTGAGACAGTTCGGTCCCTATCTGCCGTGGGCGCTGGAGAATTGAGGGGGGCTGCTCCTAGTACGAGAGGACCGGAGTGGACGCATCACTGGTGTTCGGGTTGTCATGCCAATGGCACTGCCCGGTAGCTAAATGCGGAAGAGATAAGTGCTGAAAGCATCTAAGCACGAAACTTGCCCCGAGATGAGTTCTCCCTGAGACTTTAAGTCTCCTGAAGGAACGTTGAAGACGACGACGTTGATAGGCCGGGTGTGTAAGCGCAGCGATGCGTTGAGCTAACCGGTACTAATGAACCGTGAGGCTTAACCTTACAACGCCGAAGATGTTTTGGCGTGAGAGACAGAGAAGATTTTCAGCGAGATACAGATTATGTCAGGGCGTGAGAACGGTCTGACAACAGAATTTGCCTGGCGGCAGTAGCGCGGTGGTCCCACCTGACCCCATGCCGAACTCAGAAGTGAAACGCCGTAGCGCCGATGGTAGTGTGGGGTCTCCCCATGCGAGAGTAGGGAACTGCCAGGCATCAAATTAGCAGTGAAACCGGGGCAACAAACCGGTGGTTGTGAAGAAATTCGGTGGAGCGGTAGTTCAGTCGGTTAGAATACCTGCCTGTCACGCAGGGGGTCGCGGGTTCGAGTCCCGTCCGTTCCGCCACTCATTTAAGAGCCGCATCTCTAACGAGATGCGGTTTTTTTTCGTCTGTTATTTCTATAAAAAAGGGCAATCGCGCCCTTTTTGCCGTATGTCACTCCCAGCGTTTCAGCAGCAGGCTGGCGTTCACGCCACCAAATCCGAAGCCATTTGATAAGGCATAACGTATCTCCAGCGGCTGCGCAGTCAGCGCAACTAAATGCAGCCCTTCTGCCTCGGTATCAGGGTGATGCAAATTCAGCGTTGGCGGTACAACCTGATCACGTAAAGCCTGGATAGTGAAAATAGCTTCGATACCGCCTGCTGCGCCCAACAAGTGGCCCGTTGCGGATTTAGTTGAGGTAATTGCAACCGGAGCGTCACCAAAAAGCCCCTTAATCGCCGCCAGCTCTCCTTTATCACCCACCTGTGTTGAGGTCGCATGCGCATTGATATGCTGAATGTCCGCAGTGGTAATCTCAGCCTGGCGAATGGCTGCTTCCATGGCGCGACGCGCACCGTTACCATCTTCCGGGCCTGCCGTCAGATGATATGCATCCGCGCTGGTTCCGTATCCTACCAGTTCTGCCAGCGGTGTCGCACCGCGTGCCTGGGCATGTTCCAACGATTCGATAACGAGCAATCCAGCGCCTTCTCCCATTACAAAACCATCACGATCGCGATCAAATGGCCGCGATGCTGCTGTTGGATCGTCGTTAAAACTGCTTGAAAGTGCTCTTGCAGCCGCGAAACCGGCAAGACTAACCCGGTGTATTGCCGCTTCACTGCCACCACACAACGCAATATCCGCTTCACCGCTACGGATCATGCGTGCGGCATCGCCGATGGCCTGCGCACCGGCAGCACAGGCGGTAACCGGTGCGCCAATGGGGCCGCGAAAGCCATGCGCAATGGAAACATGCCCGGCAGCGAGGTTGGCGAGGAAAGAGGGGATGGTAAAAGGGGAGAGTCGACGCGGCCCACGATCATCCGTTGTGCGCACAGCATTGGCGATTTCGTTAAACCCACCGATCCCGGTCGCAATTACCGTGGCAGTACGATCTTTTTTCGCTTGATCCTGTGGAAACCAGTTCGCCTGCGTCAGAGCTTCTTTTGCCGCTACCAGCGCGAACTCAATAAAACGATCCATTTTTTTGCGTTCTTTGGCGGGAATAGCCACCAGTGGATCAAAACCGTACTGCGGATCCTCTTCAATAGACGGAACCTGACCTGCCACTTTGCAGGGAATATCGTCGACAACCTCATCTGCAAGCCGGGAAATCCCGGATTTTCCCTGTAATAGCGATTGCCATACGTGCGAGACACCACAACCCAGCGGGCTGACAATTCCCATACCTGTTACCACGATGCGTTTTGTTGAAACGCTCATCATCAATTCTCCTGAAATTTCACGCTGTTTGCGGTTTTTTCATTAAGGGAACCAGCAGCGCAGCGATTAAAAAACCTAACATAATCAGATAAAAAGCATCTGAAAACGCTTGTGTCCGGGCCTCACGCAACGTGATGGCCGAAAGATTCTTTAGCGCAGCACTGCTGGCGATATCGGGTGAAATCCCCTGGCTAACCAATCTGCTGATGTTGCTCTGAACGAATTCCGTGACGGAAAGAGAGGCATTATTGAGATGATCCGCGAGGCGGCTGTAGTGCAAATTGGTTCGGTCATTAATCACGGTACCGCACAAGGCGATGCCAATCGCGCCGCCCAGATTGCGCATTAAATTGAACAGACCTGATGCCAGCTTTAGCCGCGCCGGCGGCAGGCTGCCAAGCGTCAACGTGACCGTCGGGGCAACCGCAAATTGTTGCGCCAGGCCGCGAAATGCTTGCGGTAACAGTAGTTCTTGCGCTCCCCATTCATGGGTGAGCGGAATAAAACTGTACATCGACAACGCAAATCCAAGCAGCCCTGCCATCAGTAGCCAGCGTAGATCGACCCGATTCGCAAGCCACGCATAGAACGGGATCGACAGCACCTGAAAAAGGCCAGTGGAAAACACCGCCAGACCAATTTCCAGCGCGCTAAAGCCGCGCACCGTGCCAAGAAATAATGGCGTTAGATAGATCGTAGCAAAGATGCCAACCCCTGCCATAAACGAGAAGTAGCAGCCCAGCGTGAACGTTCTGTCCTTCAGCGCACGCAGATCCATCACCGGCTGCGTATGGCGTAGCGTGCGAACAACAAAAAAGATGCCGCACAGCAACGCCACCCAGCCAGTCATCGCTAATGTGTTGTCGTCAAACCAGCCCCAGCGTGGGCCTTCTTCGAGGGTATATTCCAGACAGCCCAGCGATACCGCGAGCAGCAGAATGCTCAGATAGTCCGCGCCGCGCAATAGCGACGGATTTGGCGTATCAATTTTTACCAGCAGTGGCACGGCGAGGGTGATATAAATCCCCGGTACGATGTTGATATAAAACAGCCAGTGCCAGCTGAAGTTCTCGGTTATCCAGCCACCGACGGTGGGGCCGAGCGTTGGTGCCAGCGATGCCAGCCCGCCAATCGTCGCAGCAGCGATGACGCGTTGTTTTCCCTGGAAAAAGGCAAAGGCGGTGGTGAAAACCAGCGGGATCATCGAGCCACCCGCCAGCCCTTGTAATGCGCGAAAAGCGATCATACTTTGGATATTCCACGCCCAGCCGCAGAGCAGGCTCATCACCGTAAACCCGGCGGCGGAGGCGGCAAATAGCCAGCGCGTGGACATCACCCTCGCCAGCCAGCCGGAGAGGGGAATAATGATGATTTCGGCAATCAGATAACTGGTTTGTACCCATACTGTTTCATCATCGCCGGCAGAAAGCCCTCCGCCGATATCCCGTAGCGACGCCGACACGATCTGGATATCAATCAGGGCGATAAACATGCCCACACACATTGTCGCGAAGGCAAATACTTTCTGACTCACCGGCATTGAAACGCCCGGTTGCAGCGGTACCGCATCGGTGGTGCTCATTGCGCGCTCTTTTCGTCAACGGTAACGATGACAGAAAAACCGGGGCGCAATACGCCGAGTTTTGCCGCTTCGCCCTCCAGCGCGATACGCACGGGCACACGCTGGACAATCTTGGTGAAATTTCCGGTGGCATTTTCTGCCGGGAGAAGACTAAATCGTGAACCGGTCGCGGGGGAAACGCTGAGAACATGGCCGTAGAACGTTCGACCCGGCATAACATCCGCCACAATGGTCGCTCGTTGCCCTGGGCGCATATGGGCTAGCTGGCTCTCTTTGAAATTGGCGTCGACCCACAAGCCTTCTGCGGGAACCAGTGAAAGCAGTTGCATGCCGCCGCCGACGAAGGAGCCGGTCCAGGCCCGGCGATTGCCTATAACGCCATCGAACGGGGCGCGGATCTCGGTATAGTTCAGGTTTAATTTCGCGATTTCAAGATTCGCCAGGGCCTGTTGCAGCGCGGCTTGCGTCTGTTTTTCCCGTGCATCAAGCACGGCCAGCTGGCGCGTGGCGACAGCGTTATCCGCCTGCGCTTTGCTCTCCTGCGCACGTGCCTGGCGATAATCCGCAGCCGCGTTTTCCCGCACCTGCGCAGAAACGGCACTGGACATGACCAGCGCGCTGTAACGGCGGTTGTCATTGGCTGACTTCTCACTCACCGCTTTAGCAGCAGCCAGCGATGCTGTTGCGCCTTCAATGGTTGCCAGCTGTAACTGACGCGTCGCGGCGATATCAGCCAGCGCCGCCCGTTGCGCGGCGACTTCGCCAGCGGCTTTCGCCAGTGCAGCCTGGTAATCCCTGTCATCAAGGCGGACTAAAAGGTCGCCTTTTTTGACCAGCATATTGTCCTGAACGGCAATCTGCTGGACATAACCGGACACTTTACTGGAGATGGCGCTGATATCACCACCCACGTAGGCATCGTCGGTGGATTGAATAAATCGCCCGCTTTGCCACCAGTACACGCCATAACACGCAGCGGCTACCAGCGCTGCGGCTAACAGCAGCAGAGTGAGTGCCTTTTTCTTGTTACTGCGCGTCATGATCGCGGCTCACATGGTGAAGCGGGGCGAATTTTTGCGTGTTATCGCCCGTGCGTTTGCGTTGCAAATAATCGTGGCGGTAATGGATAACCGGTGCAGCCGCAGGACCAGGCACCAGGGCATATTTCTCCGGTGTAATGGGTTCGCCGGTTGCTTTATCAATGAGAATGGTCTCGACCGGGCGCTGTGTTTCACGCTCAACTAACTCTATTTGCGCGCCTTCTGGCGAGAAGTGGCGATTCCCCCATTCCACCAGAGCAAGGATCACCGGGCGAAAATCGCGCCCGAGAGCCGTCAGGTGATATTCATAGCGCGGCGGTGTTGTGCTGTAGCTCACTTTTTCCAGCAGCCCGTCATCAACCAACTCTTTCAGACGACGAGAGAGAATGTTGGGGGCGACATTCGCGCTTTTCTGGAACTCATCAAAACGTGTGAAACCGGCTAAAGCGTCACGCAGGATTATTATGCTCCAGCTGTCACCAATGCGGCCTAAGCTGCGGGCGATGGGGCAGGGAGCGTTGCAAAGCGGTTCATTTTTCATGGTCTGACCCGGTTACTGGTTAGATTCTGCGCTTACGGTGACATAGTGACTTTCAAAATGCAAGTGACTATCTTTGCGCCCTGAATTCCTTACTTTTGCTTCTCCGGCAAAAAACCTATGCGTTTTCGCCTCTTTTTCCCCTCACTGAAGCGGGGAATAATCAGCGCAACGAAACAATACGAAATCAGAAAGAGGAATTCTTATGGCTATCCCTGCATTTGGTCTTGGCACCTTCCGTTTGACTGACGAAGCGGTTATCGCTTCTGTGAAAAATGCCCTTGAACTGGGCTATCGCGTGATTGATACCGCGCAGATCTACGGTAACGAAGCTGCCATTGGCGAAGCGCTGGCACAGAGCGGCGTTGCGCGTGAAGAACTGTTTATCACCACCAAAATCTGGACCGAAAATCTGGGCGCAGACAAACTGATCCCCAGCCTGAAAGAGAGTCTGAAAAAATTAGGTACGGATTATGTTGATCTGACCCTGATTCATTGGCCGTCTCCGGGCGCAGCTGTGGCGGTTGATGTCTCTATGCATGAGTTGATGAAGGCAAAAGCGCAGGGGCTGACGCGCCAGATTGGGGTGTCTAACTTCACCATTCCGCTGATGGAGCAGGCCATTGCCGCTGTGGGCGCGGAAAACATCGCTACTAACCAGATTGAATTGTCACCGTATCTGCAAAACCGCAAAGTCGTTGACTGGGCGAAACAGCACGGTATCCATATCACCTCTTACATGACGCTGGCGTATGGTAAGGCATTGAAAGATGAAGTGATTGGCCGTATCGCGAAGAAACATAATGCTACACCCGCGCAGGTTATCCTGGCGTGGGCGATGGGCGAAGGTTATGCGGTAATCCCGTCTTCGACCAAGCGTGAGAATCTGGCAAGCAACCTGCTGGCACAGTCGCTGAAACTGGATGCAGAAGATAAAGCGGAAATCGCGAAGCTTGATTGCAATGACCGCCTGGTCAGCCCGGAAGGCCTCGCACCGAAGTGGGATTAATCAAGAGTTTAACGGGAGTGTCATGCTCCCGTTGTCGTTATTGCGGCAGATGTTCGCTGATAAAATCGATAAAGGCGCGAATACGTGTACTCACCGCCCGGTCGCTGTAGTAGACCGCGCTAAAAGGCATCTCTACCGGCAGGCGCTTATCCGCCAGCAAATCCACCAGTTCCCCACTTGCCAGCTCCTTATCAATCATATAGTCCGATAAACTGGCGATACCGTTGCCACTCAGACACAAGTGTTTAAGCGTTTCTCCGCTATTTGAGGAGATATCCGGCGTGGCTTCAAATAATTGACCATCGGCAGAAGCAATCGGCCAGGTGTTAAGGGAGACCGGTTCGGTAAACCCGAGTAACACATGATTGCGCAGCTCTTCGACTGTTTCAGGCTTGCCATAGCGAGCGATGTAATCCGGTGAGGCGATAATTTTCCGATAGCTCTTGAACAGCGGGCGGGCGCGCAGGCTGGAGTCCGTCAGTTTCCCCACGCGGATAGCCACATCCACTTTACGCTCAATCAAATTGATAAACGTCTCGCTTGAGACCAGAGAAAGGTTGATTTCCGGGTAGCGTTCACGAAACGGTTTAATCAGCGGCATCAGGAAATGCAGCACCACCGGCGTTGCCGCATCAACGCGCAGCGTGCCGCGCGGCGTGGATTTGGTTTCCATCACCTCTGTTTCTGCGGCCGCCATCTCCTGCAATACGCTTTGTACGCGGCGGAAATAGCGCTCACCTTCTTCGGTTAAACTGAGCTGGCGCGTGGTGCGATTAAGCAAATTGACGCCCAGCTTGTTCTCCAGCTTTTTTACTGCACGGCTGATCGCCGAGTTCGCCTGTCCCAGGCGTTCCGCTGCCCGGCTGAAGCTGCCGCTTTCGACAACAGCCACAAAAATCGCGAGTTCTTCTGAGGTGGTTTTCATTATTGCCTCTGTAGCAACACTGCAACGATATTATTCATCCATACGCTATTTAACCATGTTGAAGCCTGCGATGCCACGCACGCGCGGCGCTGGCGGCATTAATAAGCGCTCACTAACTATAACCGGTGGTTTTTCTGCCGATTGTGCGTTGAAAGTGTGCGCTAAAATCCCTATAACTGAATGACCACCCGGTAACCGGGTGTGGAAATCAATGAGGTTTGAAGCCGAAAGTGCCAAAAAATACCTATGCCATGCGATATGTTGCCGGACAGCCAGCGGAGCGAATTTTACCGCCGGGGTCTTTCGCGAGCATCGGCAAAGCGTTGCCTGCAGGTGTGCCTTTAAGCAGCGACGAAAAAATCCGTGTGCTGGTATGGAATATCTTTAAGCAGCAGCGCGCCGAATGGTTATCGGTGCTGCAGAGTTTTGGCAAAGACGCGCATCTCGTGCTGTTACAGGAAGCGCAAACCACACCGGAACTTGTCAGGTTTGCGACCACTAACTATCTTGCTGCCGATCAGGTTCCCGCGTTTGTGCTGCCGCAACATCCCTCTGGCGTCATGACGCTTTCGTCCGCTCACCCGGTCTATTGCTGCCCGCTACGTGAGCGGGAACCGATTTTACGGCTGGCGAAATCAGCGCTGGTCACGGTGTACCCGCTGCCTGATTTACGTAACCTGATGGTAGTGAATGTCCATGCGGTGAATTTCAGTCTGGGAGTGGATGTCTACAGCAAGCAGTTGTTGCCAATTGGCGATCAGATTATGCGCCACGCCGGACCTGTGATTATGGCAGGGGATTTCAACGCCTGGAGCCGGCCGAGGATGAATGCGCTCTATCGCTTTACGCGCGATATGTCGTTGCGACAAGTTCGTTTTACCGATGACAATCGCCGCCGCGCCTTTGGTCGTCCGCTGGATTTTGTTTTCTATCGTGGTTTGAATGTGCAGGAAGCGTCAGTGCTGGTCACGCGCGCATCGGATCACAACCCGCTGCTGGTGGAATTTACCCCAGGTAAACTGGCTTGAGGGGTGACAAGCAGGCAATAACTGGCTTAAAGCTGAAAGTTTTCCGGAACCCCCAGCCTGGCTGGGGGTTTTCTATGGACAAAAAAAAGCACCGTGGAGAAACGGTGCTTTTTTATCGGTTTGTATCAGGAATCCGGTGTGGCGCTGTTCTTAACAAACAGGGTCAGCTGATCGCCTGGCTGCAGATTATCGGTATCGTTGTTCCAGCGCATCACATCCTGGATGTTCACGCCGTGACGTTTCGCAATACTCGATAACGAATCACCTTTGCGTACGCGATAAGTAATACTATCGCTGTTGCTGGCGAGACGCTGCGCGCTGCTACCTGCGCCTACCGTCAGACTCTGGCCCACTTTCAGGTTCGAACCGTGCAGGTTATTCCACTGCTGGATATCCTTTGCGCTAACACCGAGACGCGCCGCGATGGCGGAAAGCGTATCGCCTGAGCGAACCTTGTAGCTCCGGCCTGTCAGCGGGGTGTTATCCGCCAGCTGGGTTGGCTGTACGGCGGCGATTTCGCCTGATGCCAGCGATTCACGCAGTTGATCGGCGTGTTTCTTCGGCACCATCACGTACTGCGGACCCGCTGAACCTAACGTCGAACCTTTAACGCCAGCGTTAAAGGTTTTCAGTTTGTTCACCGAAATCCCGGCCATTTCCGCCAACTGATCGACCTCAACCGGGCTGCTCAGTCTGACTCGCGCCAGCGCACGGCTTTCGTCTGGTGTTGGCAGACTCACGCCATAGCGCTTACTGTTTTTGAGAATATCGCTCAAAGCCAGCATTTTAGGCACGTAAATCTTGGTTTCCTGCGGCAATGAAAGCGACCAGAAATCGGTGGGTTTACCCCGCGATTTATTGGCTTTCATCGCTTTCAACACGCGACCTTCACCGCTGTTATAAGCAGCGACTGTCAGTAACCAGTCGCCGTCAAACATGCGGTTAAGACGCTGCATCATGTCAAGCGCGGCCGTGGTAGAGGCCACAATGTCACGACGCGCATCGTAGCTGCGAGTCTGCTTTAAACCATAATTTCGCCCGGTGCTCGGTATGATCTGCCAAATGCCTGCGGCATTGGCGCCAGACGTCGCGTGTGGGTCAAAAGCGCTCTCCACTATGGGTAGTAGTACCAGTTCCATGGGCATGTTACGTTTTTTAACTTGCCCTGCTATCCAGTACATATACGGCTCTGCCCGTAAAGTTACATCGTGGAGATAGCTCTTATTGCTTAAATACTTGAGTTTTTGTTCGCGAATCCGGGTATTTTCCGGAATTCCCATCTTTAGCTCGTCGCTAATGGAGGTCCACAAGTCACTGTTATTCTGGGCGGCGAATGTTCCATCGTCCATCCACCGCGCCTGACTAGTAAACTTCCCTGCTTCCCCTTGACCAGCTGCAGAAAGGCTCTGTGCATGCTGTTGTACCGTACCGTCATGGTTAGACGCCTGGCACCCAGCAAGCAAGACAGAGGCGAATAAGATCGCTTTTGCCTTCATGTGTGTGTCAATAGTAGTTGCTTAAAAGACGAGCGATGATAACGGCGTCGTCTTTAAAAGGCAACCCGGAAATATCAGAAGTTATCTTTCTTTGACCTTAACCATGCGAAACGCTCCTCTGGGTGTTGCAACTTTGTTTCTTGGTTAATTACATCAATTAAATCAGTGTCTTCCGTGCGTAAAAATAAATTAATTCGTCGTTCATTTTTCAGAATTACGGGGAGTGTTTTTTGATTTTTCGCACGTAACTCATTAACTTTTCGATAATATTCGTTAAGTGCAGGATCCTGCGGTAAGATGCTGATCGCAAACTTCATATTCCCTAAAGTATATTCGTGTGCGCAGCAAATCACCGTATCATCCGGAAGCGCATTAATCTTACAAAAGGATTGATACATCTGGCTTGCCGTCCCTTCAAATAATCTCCCACAGCCACCCGAAAAGAGTGTGTCGCCGCAAAATAGATAAGGAGAACTGAAGAAACAGATATGTCCTAAAGTGTGACCTGGCGTGGCAAAGACGGAAAAATCATGTCCTAAAACGGAGATAACGTCCCCCTCTTTAACGATCTGTGTGGTTCCTTTATCTTGCGTTTCCTCCGGCCCATAAACCACCACATCAGGGAAATGCTGACGCAACGCTTTCACACCGCCAACATGGTCGTTGTGATGATGAGTAAGCAAGATAGCTTCCGGTTGCCACTGGTTTTCTTCTAATGCGCGTAATACCGGTGCGGCTTCGCCTGGATCGACAATCAGGCAGCGTCCATCATCATTGTTCAGCATCCAGATGTAGTTATCCTGGAACGCCGGAATACTGTTAAGATTCATAAATTACCTCTCAAAGCGTAGCGGAAGGTTGTGATGAAACCGGCAAGGACTCCTAAGACATTGGTCGCACCGGCAAGCTGGGGCGATTTACCTAAAGGCGCGTATTATCGCGAAGCGCTGGAAGGAGAACTTAAGCCGTGGTTTGCAAAAATGTATGGATTTCATTTGCTTAAGATCGGCAATCTGAGCGCGGAAATCAATGCCGAAAGCTGCGCTATTTCCCACCAGGTCAATGTTTCCCTTAGCGGCGAACCAGCGCAGGTCAGAGCCGATCCGCTGCATTTACCGTTCGCAGAAAAATCGGTGGATGCCTGCTTGCTGGCACATACGCTTCCCTGGTGTACCGATCCGCATCGGCTATTGCAGGAAGTGGATCGCGTGTTAATTGACGACGGCTGGCTGGTAATGAGCGGTTTCAACCCGATTAGCCTGCTTGGGCTTTGCAAAGCGGTTCCTTTTGCGCGCCGATCACCCGCGGTAAAAAGCCGGATGTTCACCCTGATGCGCCAGTTTGACTGGCTGTCGTTGCTCAATTTCGAGGTGTTACATTATAGCCGCTTTCGCGTCCTGCCCTGGACGAAACAGGGCGGGAAACTGCTTAGCACGCATTTACCGGCTTTGGGGTGTATGCAGCTTATTGTTGCGCGCAAACGCACCATTCCGCTTACGCTAAACCCCATGAAGTCGAGCCTCAGCAAACCCCGGGTTCGCCAGCCCGTGGGCGCGACCCGCCAGTCTTAACTCTCGGGCTGATAGCCCACATCTTCCTGCGTTGGGTTCATCGCGGCGGCGCGCGCCAGTTCATCGCAACGTTCGTTTTCCGGGTGACCTGCGTGGCCTTTAACCCATTCCCAGCGGATTTGATGTTGGCTCAACGCCGCATCGAGTCGTTTCCAGAGATCGACATTCTTGACCGGTTTTTTTTCCGCTGTTTTCCAGCCACGCTTTTTCCAGTTATGGATCCACTGCGTGATCCCCTGGCGCACATACTGGCTATCGGTACTGAGCACCACTTCGCAATGCTCTTTTAACGCTTCCAGTGCGACAATAGCCGCCATCAGTTCCATCCGGTTATTGGTGGTGAGACGGTAGCCTTCGCTAAACAATCTTTCATGCTGACGATAGCGTAAAATCGCCCCGTAACCGCCCGGACCCGGGTTGCCAAGACAAGATCCGTCGGTGAAAATTTCTACCTGTTTAAGCATCTCTGGTAGACTTCCTGTGTTTAAAACGACAAGTCTGACATAAATGGCCGCTATGAGCACAGCAATTACACGACAGATCGTCCTCGATACCGAAACCACCGGTATGAACCAGATTGGCGCCCACTATGAAGGGCACAAGATTATTGAGATCGGTGCGGTGGAGGTGATCAACCGCCGCCTGACCGGTAACAACTTCCATATTTATCTCAAGCCTGACCGGCTGGTGGATCCGGAAGCGTTTGGCGTTCACGGTATCGCCGACGAATTCCTGCTCGATAAACCGACCTTTGCCGACATCGCCGATGAGTTTATTGAGTATATCCGCGGTGCGGAGCTGGTCATTCACAACGCGTCGTTTGATATCGGCTTTATGGACTACGAGTTCAGCAAGCTGAACCGCGGTATTCCAAAAACCGAAACGTTTTGCAAAATTACCGACAGCCTGGCGCTGGCGCGTAAAATGTTCCCCGGCAAGCGTAACAGCCTTGATGCGCTCTGCGCGCGTTACGAAATAGACAACAGCAAACGTACGCTGCACGGCGCATTACTCGATTCCCAAATCCTTGCTGATGTCTATCTGATGATGACCGGCGGCCAGACATCGATGAAATTTGCGATGGAAGGCGAAGGGCAAACGCAAACAGGCGATGCGGGGATCCAGCGTGTTGTTCGTCAGGCAAACCGCTTGCGCGTGGTTTTAGCCAGCGATGAGGAGCTGATGGCCCATGAATCACGGCTCGATTTAGTGCAGAAGAAGGGCGGAAGCTGCCTGTGGCGCGGGTAAAATCGTTTTGTGAACGCAGGAAAATCGCCGCACGGGTGATTTTTGCAGCAAACAATTCAAAACGATGGAAAAAGCGTTGACGACATCAGGTGCAATCCGTAATATGCGCCTCGTTCCCTAACAGGAACACAACGCGGAGCGGTAGTTCAGTCGGTTAGAATACCTGCCTGTCACGCAGGGGGTCGCGGGTTCGAGTCCCGTCCGTTCCGCCACTATTCAGAAGGCCTGAATCAGCAATGATTCAGGCCTTCGTCGTTTCTACTCCTTTGCCGCCACGCGCTGAGCGGTAAATGTGCTGCTCACACCTTCGCGTTCGTTACGCGCCAGAAAGCGGTAGCATCCCGCCCCGAGGAACGCGCCAATAAACCAGCTAAAGTTGGCCACTTCATGCAGTGCCGGAATAAAGCTAATAATCAGCCCAACCGCCACTGATGGCGCCAGCGCAGCAATCGCTTTCGGGTTAAAGCCGTTTTTGTACCAGTAACGCCCGTTTGGCGAGTCGGTAAACAGATCGTCGACAAACACATTTCCGCGTTTAATCAGATAAAAATCGGTCAGTAAAATACCGAACAACGGGCCAATAAACGCGCCGAGCACATCCAGCGTGTAGTGGATCAACTCCGGAGACTGGAACAAATTCCACGGCGTCAGCAGTACCGAGCCGACCGCCGCGATCATCCCGCCGGTACGGAAACTGATTTTTTGCGGGGAACAGTTAGAAAAATCGAAGGCCGGGGAGACGAAGTTCGCCACAATATTGATGCCGATGGTGGCGGTGATCATCGTCAGCAGGCCAATTGCCATCGCCAGGCTGCTACCAACATGGCTCACTGTTTCGATAGGATCGGTAATCATCTTGCCAAACAGCGATTGGGTCCCGGAAACAATCACCACTGTGACAATGGAAAACAGCAGGAAGTTAAACGGCAGTCCCCAGCGGTTGCCGCGGCGGATCTCCTGCATGCTTTTACCGTAGCGGGAAAAATCGCCAAAATTGAGCAGCGGGCCGGAGAAGTAAGAAACCACTAACGCCGTTGCGGTGATCATCTGCCAGGTTTGCTCACCTGCCGTCAATTGTTTGCTGGCGAGGGTAAAAGAGATGCCGTCGAAACCCGTTTGCCAGAGGATCCATCCCGCCAGCGCCATCATCACCACGTATACCGCCGGACCGGCGATATCGATAAAGCGTTTAATCGCGCTCATCCCGTGCCAGAACACCAGCGCTTGCAGCACCCACATAATACCGAAACAGAGCCAGCCCAAATGTGACAGGCCAAGGAAATGGCCGTTGGTCAGGGGAGTAAGGGCGGGCCAAAACTTCAGGATCACCAGCATCAACGCGTTGGCGGCCAGATAGGTCTGAATGCCGTACCACGCAAACGCAATCAACCCGCGGATCACCGCCGGGATATTCGCGCCGAATACGCCAAATGCCTGACGGCAGATCACCGCATACGGCACACCGGCCATTTGGCTCGGTTTCGCCACCAGGTTTGCGCACAGCTGCACAATACAGATCCCCAACAGCAGGCAAAGTAGCACCTGCCAGCTGGCAAGCCCTAAGGCGAAGAAGCTGGCTGCGACCACATAGCCGCCCATGCTATGCACATCGGACATCCAGAAAGAGAAAATATTGTACCAGCTCCAGGTCTGATGGCGGGTCGGCGCTAAATCTTCATTGGTCAGACGTGGGCTGTAGCGGGCATCGTAATTTGGTTCAAGGTTTGGCATGGATTCTGCTCCTCTGAATACAGATAGTGACGTGTTGTCTGCTATCCCTCATTGCATTAACCAGGCCAGGTTTTAATTTTTTGTATACAAAATAAATTAACGGTGTATACAAAAATAGATGAATTGAGTAACAAAGGAATTGCGCTATGAACCAGCAAATAGGGCTGCGAACCCCTGCAGATCTGGAAGATAAAGAGCATGTCATTTGGCAATCGTTAATGACCGCCATCGTTGAACATCAATTGCCACCGGGAAGTAAACTGCCGGAAGAGGCGCTGGCGGAAGTTTTTGGCGTCAGCCGTACCGGGATCCGCAAAGTCTTAACCCGCCTTGCGACGGTGCAAATGATCACCATGACGCCCAGACGTGGTGCATTTGTCGCCAACCCTGGCGTTGAAGAGTCAAAAGCTATCTTTACTACCCGTAAAATGATCGAATGCGCCAACCTGCCGCTGGTGCTGGAACATCTTCAGCCGCCACACCTTGCCGGGCTGGAAAACATCATCGTGCAGGAAGAAGAGGCGCATCAAAACCATGATGGCGCGGCGGCTATCCGCCACTCTGCGGCTTTCCATATCCAGCTGCAGGCCATTTCCGGTAATGCGGTGGTGACTGACATTATTACCACGCTGGCGCAGCGTTCGTCGCTGGTGATAGCCGCCTGGGGCGCGCCCTGGCAGCGCGGTTGCCGCTGTGACGATCATGACCAACTGGTTACGCTGCTGCGTAAAAAGGATCTGCCGGGGCTCAGTGATGCGATGGCCCACCACTTTGATCTCATTGTTTCCAGCCTGCGCTTTGAGCGCAGCGGCGAGACAGTACCTGACTTCGCCCGCCTGTTTGGTGCGCCAGGAGAACACTGATGAGCCAGTTTTGTATACAAGTTATCAATCCCAATACCAGCCCGGAAATGACCGCTACCATCGCCAGCGCGGCGCGCAGCGTGGCGTCGCCTGGCACCACCATTCTCGCCAGTTGCCCCTCGCAGGGTGTGGAATCAATCGAAGGACATTTTGATGAAGCCATTGCGGCGATTGGCGTGCTGGAGCAAATCAAACAGGGTAAAACCCAGGGCGCACAGGGACACGTGATTGCCTGTTTTGGTGACCCCGGATTACTGGCGGCGCGCGAGCTGGCGAGCGGGCCGGTTATCGGTATTGCTGAAGCGGCTATGCACATGGCAACGCTTGTGGCGACGCGGTTCTCGATTGTTACCACGCTGCCACGCACGGTGATTATCGCCCGTCATTTATTGCGCCAGTATGGCTTCGAACATCACTGCGCCGCGCTGCATGCTATCGATTTACCGGTACTGGCGCTGGAAGATGGCACGGGTCTTGCTCAGCAAAAGGTACGCGAACGTTGTATACAAGCTAAACGGGAAGATCATAGCGGTGCCATTGTGCTGGGCTGCGGCGGCATGGCGAACCTTGCCAGCGAGTTGACGCAAGAGCTTGGCATGCCTGTGATCGACGGCGTTACGGCCGCGGTGAAGATGGTGGAATCCCTTCTCTCGCTGGGGCTTGGCACCAGCAAATACGGCGATCTCGCGTATCCCAATAAAAAGCCGCTTTCAGGATGTTTCGAACAGCTTTGCTGAAAGCGGCCCCGTAAAGAGGTCGAATCAGCATGCAATCAGCAACGGACAAACCTTTCTGGCATTTCACCGCCGACTACCCCCGCGATATGGCGGGTTATGCGGGAAAACCGCCGCATGCCCGCTGGCCGGGTGGCGCGCGCATTGCCGTCCAGTTTGTCCTTAATTTTGAAGAAGGCGGCGAGAACCATGTGCTGCATGGTGACGCGGGTTCAGAGCAATTTTTGTCAGATATTATTGGCGCTGCCAGCTATCCCGCGCGGCATATGTCGATGGACTCGCTGTATGAGTATGGATCGCGCGCAGGATTCTGGCGTATTCATCAGGCTTTTCAGCAACGTGGCCTGCCGCTCACGGTTTTTGGCGTGGCAATGGCGCTGGCGCGTAACCCGGAAATCGTCGAGGCGATCAAAGCGGCAGACTACGATGTGGTAAGCCACGGCTGGCGCTGGATCCATTATCAGGATCTTGATATTCAAACCGAACGCCAGCACATGCAGCAGGCGATTGAGATCCTGCAAACGCTGTTTGGCAAAAAGCCGCTTGGCTGGTACACCGGGCGCGACAGCCCAAACACCCGTAAGCTGGTGGTCGAGCAGGGCGATTTTCTCTACGACAGCGACTATTACGGCGATGATTTACCCTTCTGGACCACGGTGGAAGGGAAGCCGCATCTGATTGTGCCGTATACGCTTGATGCCAACGATATGCGCTTTGCCACGGCTCAGGGTTTTAACACCGCTGAACAGTTTTATACCTATCTGAAAGACAGTTTTGATGTGTTGTACGAAGAAGGGGCGTATGCGCCAAAGATGATGTCGATTGGCATGCACTGCCGCCTGCTCGGGCGGCCCGGGCGCTTTCGCGCACTGCAGCGTTTTCTTGATTACGTGCAAAGCCACAGCGATGTCTGGATCTGCCGTCGCCAGGATATCGCCGAACATTGGCTAAAGCACCATCCTTATAAGGGCTGAAATAAGGACTGAAGCAAAGCGAATAGCTCGCCACCGAGCGGGCTTTACTTAGCGTGTCAGCCGCAGCTGTTGTAAATTGCCGTCCAGTTGCAGATCCGTTTGCAGTCGCGCCACATCGCGACAGGTAAAGGCCATTGCTTTATGCGCTTCCAGTTTTTGCCGCCACTTTTCCGGCACGTCCGCAAGATTCTCGTACAGCGCTTCCAGCGTCGGGAAGGTGTTTAACAGTTGGGTGGCGCTTTTCGGGCCAATACCGGCAACGCCTGGCACTTTAGAACTGCTGATCCCCGCCAGCCCCCAGTAATCCGGCAATTGTTGCGGCGTGACACCATATTCCTGCGCGATAAAGGGCGCATCCAGCCAGCGTTTCTGAAAATAATCGCGGATACGAATGGTTGGGGAAAGCAACTGGCAATAGCCTTTATCCGTGGAAACAATTGTCGCCTGCTGCCCGGCCTGCGCCATTTTTACCGCCAGCGTCGCGGCGAGATCGTCCGCTTCGTTACCCGGCGTGGCCCAGCAACGAATGCCACGCTGTTCAAAAGCGCTGCGCAAAGCGGGCATCTCGGCATGCAGCGTCTCCGGCATGGGCGGTCGCCCGGCTTTATAGTCGGGTAATAACTGGTGACGCCAGCCCTGGCTGCGAGCCTCATCATCAAATACCGCCACAGCGTGCGTCGGCTGGCTGTGAACAACGACTTGTTCCAGCGCGTGCAGGCAGGTGTCTACACAGGGCGATCCCTGTACCGCGTGGATCCGGCGGATAAGATTAAGCGCGTCGACAATTAACAGATGAGCCACAGATACCCTCCTTGAAATCGTGCCTAAGGGTAACATCGCGTGCGGCGTGAGGCTATGAAGCGGGGGATAATCAGGAAGATGCCTCGCAAAACGAGGCATCTGGCAGGGCTTAATCGCAGGTCACGATCTTCATCGCCAGCCCACCGCGTGAGGTTTCGCGGTACTTGGCGTTCATATCTTTTCCGGTTTCGTACATGGTTTCGATGACTTTATCCAGGCATACGCGCGGCTCGCTGGTACGGCGTAGCGCCATACGCGCGGCGTTTACCGCTTTTACTGACGCAATGGCGTTGCGCTCGATGCACGGAACCTGTACCTGGCCTGCGACCGGATCGCAAGTCAGACCGAGGTTGTGTTCCATACCGATTTCCGCAGCGATGCAGACCTGCGCCGGGCTTGCGCCGAGCAGTTCCGCAAGGCCTGCGGCGGCCATCGAACAGGCAACACCCACTTCGCCCTGGCAGCCTACTTCCGCGCCGGAGATGGAGGCGTTCATTTTATAGAGCGAGCCAATCGCGCTGGCGACCAGCAGATAGCGAGCCAGTGAATTCGCGTTCACCTGACGAATAAACTTGTCGTAATAAGCCAGTACTGCCGGCACAATGCCACACGCGCCATTGGTTGGCGCAGTCACCACGCGACCACCGGCGGCGTTCTCTTCGTTAACCGCCAGCGCAAACATGTTGATCCAGTCGACGACCTGCATCGGATCTTTACTGGTGTTATCGCTGCTGACCAGCATACGGCGCAGCGCCGCGGCGCGGCGCGGCACGCGTAATTTGCCCGGCAACACGCCTTCGGTGGTAATTCCGCGCTCAATACCGCCCTGCATCACTTCCCAGACGCGTGCGAGGTGCTGTTCCAGCTCCTCTTTGCTGTGCAGCGCCAGTTCGTTCTTCATCATCAGACCAGAGAGTGAAAGCCCGGTTTCCTGACAGTGACGTTGCAGATCCGCCGCATTTTTGTACGGATAAGGTACGGCGACAGGCGCGTTGTTGGTCTGGCCGAAATGTTCTTCGTCGACAATAAAACCGCCGCCGATGGAGTAATAGGTCTGGCTATAGAGAACCCTGTCGCCCGCGAGCGCGGTAATACGCATGCCGTTCTCATGCAGCGAGAGGTTATCGGCATGGAAGTTCATGCATTGATCGACCGGAAACTCGACTTCGTGCTCGCCGTTAGCCAGCAGCAGGCGGCCGTGCGTGTTTACGTCCTGGATAAATCCTGGAATAGCATCGATATCAACGCTATCCGGCAGGTTACCCGCCAGACCCATAATGATAGCGATATCGGTATGGTGCCCTTTACCAGTCAGAGAGAGGGAACCGTAAACGTCTACTACTACACGGGTCACGTCGTGCAGCATGCGGCGAGCAATCAGATCGTCAGTGAATTGTTTACCGGCTTTCATTGGGCCAACGGTATGCGAGCTGGAAGGGCCAATGCCGATTTTAAAAATATCGAATACGCTGATCATGACGCATTATCCATTGCAATGAGAGTCGCGCCGCCCGTGGAGAGCGGCGCGAAAGAGATTAGCTGAACAGAGAGTAGAAGATCGCGGAGATAGCGATAAGACCCATGATAACAATGAAGATGTTGCTGATTTTGCCGCTGTATTTACGCATTGCCGGTACTTTGGCGATGGCGTACATCGGCATCAGGAACAGGATCATCGCGATAATCGGGCCGCCCAGAGTTTCAATCATTCCGAGGATGCTCGGGTTCCAGGTTGCTACAGCCCAGGTGGTCAGCAGCATAAACAGCGCGGTAATGCGGTTCAGCTTGTTGATTTCGATGCTTTTACCTTTGCCACGCAGGGACTTGATCACCATACCGTTGAAACCTTCACGCGCACCCAGATAGTGGCCGAGGAAAGATTTGGTGATGGCGATCATCGCAATGATCGGTGCCATCCAGGCGATGATCGGTGCGTTAAAGTGGTTTGCCAGGTAAGAAAGAATCGAGATGTTCTGCTGTTTCGCCGATGCCAGGTCAGCCGGAGAAAGGCTCAGTACGCAGCTGAATACGAAGAACATTACCGTCAGCACCATCATGATGTGTGCGAACGCCAGAATACGTGAACATTTGCTCTCTGCTTCGTTGCCGTACTCTTCACGTTTTGCTACCGCAAACGAGGAGATGATCGGCGAGTGGTTAAAGGAGAACACCATCACCGGAATAGCCAGCCACAAGGTCATCCACAGGCCGTTACCGGTCGCGGAAGTGCTGTTCAAAGACAGCGTGTCGAGTGCTGCGCCGTTCCACTGCGGGATCAGGTAAACCGCCAGCAACATCAGGGCGATAACAAACGGGAACACCAGAATACTCATCGCTTTTACAATCATCTGCTCGCCAAAACGCACGATGGTCATCATGCCGACAATCAGGATCAGCGACAGAATGGCGCGCGGCGGCGGCGTCATACCCAACTGGTGGGTCATAAAGCTGTCAACGGTGTTGGTGATCGCCACGCTGTAGACCAGCAGGATCGGGTAGATAGCGAAGAAGTAGAGCAGGGTAATCAGTTTACCCGCGCCGATACCGAAGTGCTCTTCAACCACCTCGGTGATGTCTTCACCCGGGTTTTTACCCGACAGCACAAAGCGAGTCAGACCGCGGTGTGCGAAGTAAGTCATTGGGAAAGCGAGGATGGCCATGATGATCAGCGGAATTAAACCGCCAACGCCGGCGTTAATTGGCAGGAACAGTACACCAGCGCCGATGGCAGTACCGTACAGGCCCAGCATCCACATGGTATCCGTTTTGCGCCATGAACTTCGTGTAGCCGATGTGGCCAGCGTACTGGTTTGAGTGGTTTCCATTTATAAATCTCCTGGGAAAAGCAAAATGCTGGCATGACGGGCGAATACAATGCCTGACAGGCTGGCGGTAATATTAAATTCGGTCAATCACGGTTTTTTTATAATTTCTTTCCGCAATTATTTGCGGCGGAAAGATACATTTATGTTATGACTCTATCAGTGATCGGGATCGCAATTGCAATAAATCACTTTTTATGTGGATATATTTAGACCATCTCTCTGCTTAATGATCGAGAGATGAAATTTATGGGCGCGAAGGCTATCACCAGCAAGATTTGCGATCAAACGCACACCGCTGAAAGACGATAAATGCCCTGTAAAAAACCGCTATCGCAGTGATTTATCGGCATTTGAGGGGCGCTGTAACATAGGAATATGCTGGTGATAGGCATGCGAGTTATACAGGGAAAAAATCCGAGGTATAAGGGCGATTTATACGTCGCCCTGGAAGATCAGGCGCAGATTTCGTAGCAAGGAATGTACGCGCTGCCTGGCAGTTTCATACGATGCTGGGCGACAAAGCCCTGTAGCAGGTCATCCATACGGCGCATCATGTCGCTATCGCCATGAATTTTATACGGGCCGAACTCCTCAATCGCCCGAATGCCGTGCTCTTTCACGTTACCCGCCACGATGCCTGAGAACGCCCGGCGCAGATCCGCGGCTAACGTTTCTACCGGCTGATCCGGATAAAGTTTCAGGTTAGCCATATTTTCGTGCGTCGGTTCAAACGGCACCTGCAGATCCGGCGCGATACGGATAGACCAGTTGAAACTATAGGCATCCCCGGTTTCACGGCGGTTCTCTTTCACGCGCGGCATCGCTTTTTTCATCTGCCGCGCCACTTCAGCTGCATCATTAATGATGATGGTGTAGTGTTGTCGCGCGGCTTCGCCCAGCGTGTTAACGATAAATTCGTCCAGCACACGGAAATAGTCCGCACTCTCTTTTGGCCCGGTCAGGATCAGCGGTAGTACCTGGTTTTTGTTGGCCGGGTTCATCAAAATCCCCAGCAGATACAACAACTCTTCCGCCGTGCCTACGCCACCCGGGAAGATGATGATGCCGTGCGCGATACGGACAAACGCTTCCAGACGTTTTTCAATATCCGGCATGATGATCAGTTCGTTGACCAGCGGGTTTGGCGGTTCAGCGGCAATGATCGATGGTTCGGTCATGCCAATAAAACGGCCCTCTTTATAGCGTTGCTGCGCGTGACCGACGGCGGCACCTTTCATGGGCGCTTCCATCGCGCCTGGGCCACAGCCCGTACAAATGTTCAGCTCACGCAGGCCAAGCTGGGTTCCCACGCGGCGCGCGTAGAGGTACTCGGTTTCGTTAATCGAGTGGCCGCCCCAGCAGACCACCATGCTCGGCGCTTCGCCGACATGCAGCGCGCGGGCGTTACGCAAAATGGAAAAGACCAGGTTGGTGATATGAATGGAGCTTTCCAGATTTAAATGCTGAACGCGTCCGGCGTTATGTATCTGACCATTAACGAAGAGAATGTCGCGCAGAACAGCAAACAGGTTGGCCTGCAGCGAGCGGATAATGCGCCCGTCGACAAAGGCCTCTTCCGGTGGGTTGATCAACTCCAGCTTTACGCCGCGTTCACGGCGTAACACGTTGATATCAAAACTTTCGTTACGGGAGAGCAGCTCTTTGCTGCTGTCGGTCTGGCTCCCTGAGTTCAGTACAGCGAGCGAGCAGTTGCGAAACAGTTGATACAGGTCACTGCTGGCCGTGCGTTTAAGCATATCGACTTCCAGCTGCGACAGCATATCCATTGAGCCAAGCGGGCTAATATGTGTAATCAAGTGAACTCCTTACGGGACGAAAATTTTATCTTTCCCGTGATTACAATAGCCCTGGCTTATGACGTTTAACAACCTGTCGCGTGGGATCTTCCGCGCAGAGCGATAAAAAGTTGTGATTTACTGGCGTACTAACCGACCGGTTGCAGGGACAAAATCGGTATTGGTGCGCCACGGATTGATATCCAGCCCGCCGCGTCGGGTATAGCGCGCGTACACGCTCAGGCTTTCAGGCTGGCAGAAACGCAGAATATCCGTGAAGATGCGCTCGACACACTGCTCATGAAACTCATTGTGATGACGGAAAGAGACCAGGTAGCGCAGCAATTTTTCACGGTCGATTTGCGCGCCGCGATACTGGATTTGCACTGAGCCCCAATCTGGCTGGTGGGTGATCAGGCAGTTCGATTTTAATAAATGGCTGACCAGCGTCTCTTCCACAACCTTTCCGCTGGCGGCATCGGTTAACAGCGCGGCGTCAAATTCGTAATTTGCGATCTCAATATCCTGGTCGTCGATACAGACCCCAGGGAAATGCGCAATCGGCTGCCCTTCCAGCTCATCAATGCGATACAGCACCACGTTCACGGTGCCTTGCGCGCAGGCGCTTAAATCACGTTGCAACGTGTCGTGTACCTCTTGCCAGCTGGCAAAACGTGTCTGGTTAAAACTGTTGAGATAGAGCTTGAAGCTTTTCGATTCCACCAAATTGACGCTGGCGTGATCCAGCTCAACGTGGCCAACCGCCACCTGCGGCAAACCCTTCGCATTGAGCCAGGAGAGCTCATACAACGTCCAGATATCCGCGCCGCGAAAAGGCAAGCTGTCGGCTTTTAAGCCTAACGGATCGCGGTTTAACGAACGGGGAACGCCTTGCAGCAAGCTGGCGTCATAGGTGTCGCGGTAATCGGTGGTTTTGCCAAGCGTCAGGCCAGCCAGCGCCTGATGGTTATCATAAGAGGACATGTTTCATCGCCATTTTGCAGGTAAACTATGACGCAGAGTTTATCCTGGCTTATGTGAAGAGAGAAATCGGTGGAAAAAGAGACGGCGCATGCCCTGAAAGCCTTTACGGAACGTTACTGTAATGCGTGGCACACACAGCGAGACAGCTGGCCGCAAAGCGAAGCGCTTTACGGTATTCCCTCGCCATGCATTATTTCTTCCACCGACAAATACGTTATCTGGCAGCCAAAACCGTTCGTACCAGAACGAAATGTAAACCCAATTGAACAGGCCATGGAAATTGTGGTACAAACGCCGCTCCATACCTTTTACACCACACAATTTGCCGGTGATATGACCGCGCGTTTTGGCGAACTGACGCTGACGCTGCTGCAAACGTGGAGTGAGGATGACTTCGTGCGTATGCAGGAAAATCTGATTGGTCACCTGGTTACGCAAAAAAGACTGAAGTTATCGCCTACACTTTTTATTGCTACGCTCGACAGCGAACTGGATGTGATTTCGCTGTGTAACCTGAGCGGCGAAGTGGTGAAAGAGACGCTGGGTACGCGTCAGCGCACCGTTCTCGCCCCAAGCCTCGCGGCATTCCTCGACCAGCTCGAACCCGTTGTGTAATCCTCAATACTACTCATCTTGTGAGAGATCTCTTACACGACCTGTAAGAGATCGCCAGGTCTTTTTCCATAATTCTGATGCGCCTTCTCATTCATAATTAATATAAATCATGAGGTTAATCTAAAACCCTTTTCCTGCTATGGTTTCATTCAAAGCTGAATTTGTGTTAAGTCTTCTTGTAAGACGTCACGGAATCGGTGATTCTATCTGTGTCGACACGGAGTCTGACAACGAAGCGTACATCAGGATGATGTTGTTTCGAGGACTCACCAGGACGGTGCTGCAAGGAAAGGCTTCAGGACGAAGCAAAGGGACATCGCTGGAATGCGTTAACGGACACCTCCAGGACGGAGAATGAGAGCCGGTAAGGATACCCGGCAGATCAGGAAGATCCAGGACACGCTTTACGGATGAGGCCAAGTCACATCGGGGTGGTGTGAGCAAGATGCGCTGTTTAAGGATGAACGGGTCAGGAGACCGCAGGAAAAGTTTTCATGGATGAGCAGGGAGCATACGAGTAGCGGGACTGCTGCGAAACGAACCGGGAGCACTGTTTTTACAGTGCTCCCTTTTTTTATTTGTTCCGCTCTTTGGTATGCTGCGCGCCAGTCTGATTATTCCGGGGGTTTATATGACTCAACATCAACGTGTGCGTGAGCAACTTCATCTTCTCGAAGCGCAACTGCGCGAACAGAATCTTTGGCAAACCAACGCGCCAGCGGCAAGCGCCTTTGAAAGCACGCAGCCTTTTTGCATGGATACCCTTGAGCCATTCGAATGGCTGCAATGGGTGCTTATTCCGCGTATGCACGCTCTGCTGGATAGTCAACAGCCTTTGCCGCAGGCATTCGCCATCGCGCCATACTATGAAATTGCCCTTGAGGCGACCCATCCATCCCGTGAAGTGATGCTGGTGCATTTACAGCAGCTCGATGCGCTGTTCAGCGACGAAAGCGCCTGATGCTGGAGATTATTTACCAGGATGAGTGGCTGGTGGCGGTGAATAAACCTTCCGGCTGGCTGGTTCACCGTAGCTGGTTAGATCGCGATGAAAAAGTGGTGGTCATGCAAACGGTACGTGACCAAATCGGCCAGCACGTTTTTACCGCCCATCGCCTCGACAGGCCCACTTCCGGCGTGTTGTTAATGGGCTTATCCAGCGAGGCCGGTCGCCGCTTAGCACAGCAATTTGAGCAACATCAGATTCAAAAACGCTATCACGCCATTGTGCGTGGCTGGCTAATGGAAGAGGCGTTGCTGGATTATCCGCTGGTAGAAGAGCTGGATAAAGTGGCCGACAAGTTCGCCCGTGCCGATAAAGAGGCGCAGCCAGCCGTAACGTACTATCGCGGGCTGGCAACGTGCGAAATGCCAGTGGCGACGAGCAAATTTCCCACCACGCGCTATGGTCTGGTTGAACTGGAACCGAAAACGGGCCGCAAGCACCAATTGCGTCGCCATCTGGCGCATTTGCGCCATCCGATTATTGGCGACAGTAAACACGGCGATTTGCGGCAAAATCGTAGCGCGGCGGAACACTTTGGCTGCAACCGCTTGATGCTGCATGCCAGCCAGTTAACGCTCACTCACCCTTTTACCGGCGAGCCGTTAACGATCCGCGCCGGGCTGGATGGAACCTGGATGGGCGCGCTGTCGCACTTTGGCTGGCGCGGGCTTCTCCCTGAAAATGAAAGGGTTGAGTTCTTGCCAGTGAGCCGCCAGGATGAGGGCAATCAGGAATCACGCAAGGAGTGATGAGCTATGGCGAAGGTCGGAATTTTTGTTGGCACCATGTACGGCAATTCGTTGCTGGTGGCGGAAGAAGCGCAGGAGATCTTACAGGCGCAGGGCCACAAGGCGACGGTATTTGAAGATCCCGAAGCCAGCGACTGGGAAAACAACAAAGGCAATTACGCGCTGATAGTGACCTCCACGACCGGTCAGGGCGATTTGCCGGAAAGTATTGCGCCGCTGTTCCATTATCTGCGCGATACCGTGGGGTATCAGCCCGATCTGCACTATGGCGTGATTGCCCTGGGCGATAGCACATACGCCCATTTCTGCGGCGGGGGTAAGCAGTTTGATGCCCTGCTTCAAGAGCAAGGTGCACAGCGTATCGGCGAGATGTTGCTGATTGACGCCAGCGAAGACCCGGAACCGGAAACCGTCTCTAATCCGTGGGTTGAGCACTGGGCGACCCTGCTGAAATAAGCTGTCTTCCTCTCCGTACGCGGGGAGGAAACTTCTCTTTTTGCCGCGTCAAGCGACGCATTTCACACTCTTTAACGCTGCCTCTCTTTTGACCACCTTCGGTCTGCTCCATTTTCATTTCCGTGAAGTACTCCCCATCCGCCTGGGCTAATGCCTTAAAGGGCATAGCCGCGCCCGGCGAATGTTGTGTTGTTGCACGGTGAGAGTTGAAAAGGCGCTCCATATACTTTTTCTCGCCAGTAAAAAAAACGCGGCCCGCCGGGTGTGGCAAACCCGGCAGGAGCAGCAAAAACACAATGACATCATCCTGTCTTCCCCTACAGGTTGCGCCGTACAGGATGAATGGACAAAAGAACATTTATGCTTCGGGAGTACAACCATGAGTACATTTAGCCAGGCGGCGAGCGGCGCTGAAAAGCGTACCAATGCCCGCTACTGGATAGTGGTGATGCTGTTTATCGTCACATCCTTCAACTATGGCGATCGCGCCACGTTGTCGATTGCCGGTTCAGAGATGTCCAAAGCGATAGGCCTGGATCCGGTCGGTATGGGTTATGTTTTCTCCGCGTTTTCCTGGGCTTATGTGATTGGCCAGATACCGGGCGGCTGGTTGCTTGACCGCTTCGGATCAAAACGCGTCTATTTCTGGTCTATCTTCACCTGGTCGC
This sequence comes from Enterobacter sp. R4-368, assembly GCF_000410515.1. Lineage (NCBI taxonomy): Bacteria > Pseudomonadati > Pseudomonadota > Gammaproteobacteria > Enterobacterales > Enterobacteriaceae > Enterobacter > Enterobacter sp. R4-368. Next base: position 4,030,367 of record NC_021500.1, read on the forward strand.
TGTTTACCTTGCTGCAAGGTTTCGTCGATATCTTTAGCGGCTTCGGCATCATCGTTGCGCTCTTCACCCTGCGCTTTATGGTCGGTCTGGCCGAATCTCCTTCCTTCCCGGGCAACAGCCGCATCGTTGCAGCCTGGTTCCCGGCGCAGGAGAGGGGCACGGCGGTGGCGATTTTTAACTCCGCGCAATATTTCGCGACGGTGATCTTCGCGCCGATCATGGGCTGGCTGACGCACGCCGTGGGCTGGTCACATGTGTTCTTCTTTATGGGCGGTCTCGGCATTTTCATCAGCTTCCTGTGGCAGAAAATGATCCACGAGCCGAACCAGCATCCGGGCGTAAACAAAAAAGAGCTGGAGTACATTGCTGAAGGTGGCGCACTGATCAATATGGATCAGGCGAAAAGCGCGCACCATGTTCCATTCTCAGAAAAATGGGGACAGATCAAACAGCTGCTGGGTTCCCGCATGATGATCGGCGTCTATCTGGGCCAGTACTGTATTAACGCCCTGACCTATTTCTTTATCACTTGGTTCCCGGTTTATCTGGTGCAGGCACGTGGCATGTCGATTTTGAAAGCAGGTTTTGTTGCTTCAATCCCGGCGATCTGCGGTTTTGTGGGGGGGGTACTGGGCGGGATTATTTCCGACTGGTTAATGCGCCGTTACGGCTCGCTGAACGTGGCGCGTAAGACGCCAATTGTATTGGGAATGCTGCTCTCCATGAGCATGGTGTTCTGCAACTACACCAACTCCGAAACGCTGATTATCGCTTTCATGGCGCTGGCTTTCTTCGGTAAAGGCATCGGTGCGCTGGGCTGGGCGGTGATGGCAGATACCGCGCCGAAAGAGATCAGCGGCCTGAGCGGCGGTCTGTTCAACATGTTCGGCAATATCTCCGGCATCGTGACGCCGATTGCCATTGGCTACATCGTCGGCACGACCGGCTCGTTTAATGGCGCGCTGATTTATGTCGGTATCCATGCGCTGGTGGCGGTACTGAGTTACCTGGTTCTGGTGGGGGATATCAAGCGTATCGTGCTGAAACCTGTGACAGGACGTGAATGATGAATACGCAAGCAAGCCCCATTATCACCGACATGAAGGTCATTCCGGTGGCCGGGCATGACAGCATGCTGATGAACATCGGTGGCGCGCATAACGCTTACTTCACCCGCAACATCGTGGTGCTCACCGACAACGCCGGCAACACTGGCGTCGGTGAAGCGCCGGGCGGCGACGTGATCTACAAAACATTGGTTGACGCCACGCCGATGGTGGTGGGGCAGGAAGTGGCGCGATTGAATAAAGTGGTGCAGCGCGTACACAAAGGCAACCAGGCGGCGGATTTCGACACTTTCGGAAAAGGTGCCTGGACATTTGAGCTGCGCGTGAATGCGGTGGCGGCACTGGAAGCCGCCCTGCTGGATCTGTTAGGCAAAGCGCTGAACGTCCCGGTGTGCGAACTGCTTGGCCCCGGTAAACAGCGCGATGCGGTGACGGTGCTGGGTTATCTGTTTTATGTCGGCGATCGTACCAAAACCGATCTGCCATACCTGGCCGCGACGCCTGGCAGCCATGAGTGGTATCACCTGCGTCATCAGGAAGCGATGAACAGCGATGCGGTCGTGCGCCTGGCGGAAGCGTCGCAGGATCGCTACGGCTTTAAAGATTTCAAACTCAAGGGCGGCGTACTGCCGGGCGAAAAAGAGATCGACACCGTGCGGGCGCTGAAAAAACGCTTCCCGGACGCGCGCATCACGGTTGATCCCAACGGCGCCTGGCTGCTCGACGAAGCCATCAGCCTGTGCAAAGGCCTTAATGATGTGCTGACCTACGCGGAAGATCCGTGCGGCGCGGAACAGGGCTTTTCCGGTCGTGAAGTGATGGCGGAGTTCCGCCGCGCCACCGGCTTGCCGGTAGCGACCAATATGATTGCCACCAACTGGCGTGAAATGGGCCATGCGGTGATGCTAAACGCGGTGGATATCCCGCTGGCGGATCCGCACTTCTGGACGCTTTCCGGCGCGGTACGCGTGGCGCAACTGTGCGACGACTGGGGATTAACCTGGGGCTGCCACTCCAACAACCATTTCGATATCTCGCTGGCGATGTTCACCCACGTTGGCGCGGCAGCACCGGGAACGCCGACCGCCATCGACACGCACTGGATCTGGCAGGAGGGCGACGCACGCCTGACCAAACAGCCGCTGGAGATCCGCCAGGGAAAAATCGCCGTACCCGATGCGCCAGGCCTTGGTGTAGAGATCGACTGGACGCAAATCGAAAAAGCGCACGCGGCATACAAGACGCTGCCCGGCGGCGCGCGCAATGACGCAGGCCCGATGCAGTACCTCATCCCAGGCTGGACGTTTGACAAAAAACGCCCCGTTTTTGGACGTCATTGATAGACCAAAAGGATTAAAAAAAATGAGCACATACAGTTCGACACCCGTTGTCTCCTCCATGCAGGTTATCCCGGTTGCGGGCAACGACAGCATGTTGATGAACCTGAGCGGCGCGCACGCCCCGTTCTTCACCCGCAATATCGTGGTGATTAAAGACAACGCCGGCCACACCGGTGTGGGGGAAATCCCCGGCGGCGAGAAAATCCGTCAAACGCTGGAAGACGCTATTCCGCTGGTGGTCGGTAAGACGCTGGGTGAGTACAAAAATATCCTCAACACCGTGCGCAATAACTTTGCCGACCGCGACGCCGGTGGCCGTGGCCTGCAAACTTTCGATCTGCGTACTACGATCCACGTGGTGACCGGCATTGAAGCGGCGATGCTTGATCTGCTCGGTCAGCACCTCGGTGTGAACGTCGCTTCCCTGCTTGGCGAAGGCCAGCAGCGCAGCGAAGTAGAGATGCTCGGTTACCTGTTCTTCGTTGGCGACAGCAAAAAAACGCCGCTGCCGTACCAGAGCCAGCCGGATGACAAGTGCGACTGGTATCGCGTGCGTCACGAAGAGGCGATGACGCCGGATCGCGTAGTGCGTCTGGCAGAAGCCGCGTATGAGAAATATGGTTTTAACGATTTCAAACTGAAAGGCGGCGTGCTGGCGGGAATGGAAGAAGCCGAAGCGATTTCCGCGCTGGCAAAACGCTTCCCGCAGGCGCGCGTCACGCTCGATCCGAACGGTGCCTGGTCACTGGATGAAGCGATAAAAATTGGTAAGCACCTGAAAGGCGTGCTGGCGTACGCAGAAGATCCGTGCGGCGCGGAACAGGGCTTCTCCGGTCGTGAAGTGATGGCGGAGTTCCGCCGCGCGACCGGCCTGCCGACCGCCACCAATATGATTGCCACCGACTGGCGTCAAATGGGCCATACGCTGTCACTGCAATCGGTGGATATCCCGCTGGCTGACCCGCACTTCTGGACCATGCAGGGGTCGGTACGTGTGGCGCAAATGTGCCACGAGTTCGGTCTGACCTGGGGCTCGCACTCGAATAACCACTTTGATATTTCGCTGGCGATGTTCACCCATGTTGCCGCTGCGGCACCGGGCAATATCACCGCAATCGATACGCACTGGATCTGGCAGGAGGGCAACCAGCGCCTGACTAAACAGCCGTTCGAAATTAAAGGCGGGATGGTGCAGGTGCCAAACAAACCGGGTCTTGGCGTAGAGCTGGATATGGACCAGGTGATGAAAGCCAACGAGCTGTATCAAAAACATGGCCTCGGCGCGCGTGACGATGCAATGGGAATGCAATACCTGATCCCGAACTGGAAATTTGATAACAAACGTCCGTGCATGGTGCGTTGATGAAATTGCCAGTCCTTGCGGGGGCTGGCATTTCCACATCTTTGCTGGGTGTATGCTTAAAGCCGTGAATATGCGTAAGGATGGCTTATGAAAATTGTGATCGCACCAGACTCTTACAAAGAAAGTTTAAGTGCCCTGGATGTGGCGACCGCGATTGAGAGCGGTTTTCGTGAAATTTTCCCCACGGCGGAATACGTCAAAATACCGGTGGCGGACGGTGGCGAAGGGACGGTTGAAGCCATGGTCGCCGCTACCGACGGGCGTATCGTTAAGGTTGCGGTAAAAGGCCCGCTCGGCGAGCAGGCTGAAGGGTTCTACGGGATTTCTGGCGACGAGCAATCCGCTTTTATCGAAATGGCCGCCGCCAGCGGGTTGGAAATGGTACCCCCGGCCAAACGCGACCCGCTCATCACCACGTCGTGGGGCACCGGCGAGTTGATTCGCCATGCGCTGGACGCGGGCGTTAAACATATCATCATTGGCATTGGCGGCAGTGCGACCAATGACGGTGGTGCTGGCATGGTGCAGGCGCTGGGCGCAAAGCTGCTGGATGAGAATGGCCAGCAGATTGCGCTGGGTGGTGCGGCGCTGGAAACGCTGGCGCGAATTGATACCGCGCAACTGGATAAACGCCTTGCCGGGTGCCGTATCGAAGTGGCCTGCGATGTGACCAATCCACTCACCGGAAAAGAGGGCGCGTCGGCGGTGTTTGGCCCGCAGAAAGGGGCAACGCCGGAGATGATCGAAAGGCTCGATAAAGCGCTCGGGCATTATGCGCGGATCATTGCCCGCGACCTGGATTTGGACGTGCTGCACCTGGCGGGGGGCGGCGCGGCAGGGGGGATGGGTGCCGCGCTGTATGCGTTTTGCGGCGCAGAGTTGCGCCAGGGTATCGAGATTGTCACCGATGCGCTGGCGCTGGATGAGTACGTGATTGGCGCTGACCTGGTGATCACCGGCGAAGGGCGTATCGATAGCCAGACGGTGCACGGCAAAGTGCCGGTGGGCGTGGCGAAAGTGGCGAAGCGCCATAATATTCCGGTTATTGGCATTGCCGGCAGCCTGACCGCCGATGTTGGCGTGGTACACCATCACGGTATCGATGCGGTGTTCAGTGTGATCTACAAGGTCTGTTCGCTGGAAGACGCGCTGGAAAATGCCGGCGAAAATGTCCGCATGACCGCGCGCAACGTGGCGGCAGTGCTGAAAGCAGGGCAGAAGCTGTAACGCAAACCGCCCGGTAGCATGCAGGCTTACCGGGCTTGTATCAGCGCATCCTCACTGGCCTGGCGCTGGTACGCTGAGTGGATAATCAATGCGTTGTTTATCCACTCGCGGATACACAACGTGTCCAACCTCAACTCCCGCCAGCGGTTATGCGGCAGGCTACCCCAGCAATTTATGTGCTTCGCGGGTGACGTTATCCATCTCATCGAGCAGTTCCAGAAACTCCGGTTCCAGCTCTTCGGCCGCAACGCCGCTGCGTAACTGCTGTTCAATCAACTGGCAGAGGTTTTTCAGCCGCGGTACGCCGCTGTAACCGCAACTGCCGTGTAACTTATGGATCCCTTCAGAAAGCCCTTGCGGCGCTTCGCCAACCAGCTGTTCTTCCACCATATTGCGGATCTCCGGCAGGAACTCGACCAGCATATGCAGCATCTCGCGCGCCAGATCCGATTTCCCGGCAGCCTGGCGCAGCGCCAGTTGCCAGTCGAGCGTGGTGTCGGCGTCAACTACGATGTCCGCCGGTGCTACTGCCTGTTCCGGTGGCATCAGCCAACTGCCGATATCCGGGCCGGGCTTATAACGGCGCAGCAGGCTGCGCAGCTTATCTTCTTCAATGGGCTTCGCCAGATAATCGTTCATCCCGGCGCTGAGCAGTTTCTCTTTTTGTCCGGCCATCGCATGGGCCGTAACGGCGATGACCGGCGTTTGCTGCTGGTGTGGCAACTGGCGAATTAGCTCGCAGGCGCGAATGCCATCCATGTCCGGCATCTGAATATCCATCAGGATCAGATCGAACTGTAGCTGGCGGGCGCGCTCAATGGCCTGTATACCGCTTTCACACAGTTCGACATGCTGCACCTGATCTTCCAGCAACGCGCCGATGAGTTTCAGGTTGGCCGGGTTATCGTCCACCGCCATTACCGTCATCGGCAGTTTTGTTTCATCTACCGGCTGAGCCTGCGTGAGCCGGGTCGCACGGCAATATTCTGTGAGCGCGGGCAGCAGGCGGGTGGTGGTCAGCGGTTTCAGCAGACAGGCCGCCGCGCCATCTTGCTTCAGCTCCTCGGCGTTCACCTGCGCATGGCAAGGCAGCGCTAACAGCAGGTAATCGGTCATGGCGGCGGCCCGTGCGAGGCGGTCGTGCTGCATGTTGAGCGGTTCACGCACCGTTACCGGAATCGCCATCAGCAGAATGTCGTAATGCGCCTGCGGCAGCGCCGAGAACGACGGGCTGTAAATCACCTCCAGCGGCGTTTCGTGCAACACGTCCAGCGTGCTTTGCGCGGCTGTCGCATTGGGCTCGACATAGGCAAGGCGTTTGCCCGCCAGACAGCCTGTGGCAGGCGCTTCGCTGATGGCGTTTGGATTGAGATCGAGATTAATGTGGAACCAGAAGGTGGATCCGCGATTTGGCTGGCTATGGAAGGAGATATCGCCGCCCATTTCATTGACCAGCCTTTGGGTTATCACCAGCCCCAGGCCGGTGCCGCCGTGGCGGCGAGAGATGCTGGCATCGGCCTGACGAAACGCCTGGAACAACCGCGACTGATCGCGCTCGGGGATGCCGATGCCGGTATCGCGGATCTGCATCTCAACCTGCACTTTGTTGTTACTGATGGCGCGCTTCTCAACCACAATGTCGATATTGCCATGTTCGGTGAATTTGATGGCGTTACCGACAAGATTGGTGATCACCTGTTGCAGACGCAGCGGGTCACCAATTACGTTATCCGGCACATCGTTTTTGATATTCAGCGTCAGTTCCAGCCCCTTGTCGTGCGCCGAGTGCGCCAGCAGGATGACCACCTCATCGAGCGTATTACGCAGCGGGAACGGGATGCTTTCCAGAATTAACTTGCCCGCCTCGAGCTTGGAAAAATCCAGCACGTCGTTAATGATCGCCAGCAGGTTGTTCGCCGAACGTTCAATCGTCAGCAGGTGATCGCGCTGCGTGGGGTTAAGCTCAGATTTCAGTGTCAGGCGGGTAAAGCCAATCACGCCGTTCAGTGGTGTGCGCAGCTCATGGGACATATTGGCGAGGAACTCAGATTTGATGCGTGCCGCTTCCTGGGCGCGTTTTTTCGCCAGATCCAACTCGACGTTCTGGATCTCCATCTGCTCCAGCGTTTCACGCAGATCGGAAGTGGACTGGTCAATGTTGTGCTGCATCTCTTCGTGGTAGGCCGCCAGCGACATCGCCATTGAGTTGATGCCGTTTTTCAACATATCCAGCTCGCCGAGCATAAAACCTTCCACGCGGCTATCGAGCTGCCCGCGACGAATGCGATCAACGGTGTTGACCATATTACGGATCGGGCTGGTTACGTCGCGCATTAAGCGCCAGCCGAAAATCAGCGCAATGCCTATACAGAACAAAATCATCAGGCTGGAGATAAAAATCTCTTTGTACTGCTGCAAACGAACCGATTTGAGATCCAGCGCCAGCGCCACATAGCCGAGCATGTTGCCGGTAATTTTATCCGCTGGTAGCGCGGTGTTGGTTTGCGTAAATCCTTCGGAAAGAATGGGCGTGCGCAGGATCATCACATCGCCGCGCCGGGAGACGCTGAGCCTGCGCGGAAAAGGTTGCCCTTCCGCCAGCCGGAGATTATCGCCATCAAGCAGGAAATTAGAGGAAACGAATACGTTATTCTGCCCATCGTAAATGGAAATTGCCCGCACAATATCGGAATGGCGGCGATGCAAAACGCTCACCAGTTGGCCTATCGCATCTTTGTCCTGCAACGTCATGCTGTATTCGCTCGAGACCGCCAGCGGCTCAATGATGCTGGCACCGGCGTCTTCCAGTTGACGCTGCAAATCGTTATAGCGGTGAACGACAAAGAAGATGCTGAGCAGCACACCGATAAGCACGGTGGGCGCCAGAATCAGGATCATCATGCGTGCTCGCAAGCTGTAGTTGGTCATGGAGTTCCGTTATGGGAGAATTAGGCCATTAATCTGTAAATGAGATAAATCCCTGCAATGGCGCAATTCTACTCTGCAAAACGACGTGTGACGACTAGTCAAAAAGTAACCGTAACCGTAACTGATCTTGATCCCTTTGGGCAGGGGGTTGCGCGCCATAACGGGAAAGCGCTGTTCATCCCCGGGCTGTTACCTGGCGAAACGGCGGACATTGTGCTGAAAGAGGAGAAGCGGCAGTTTTCACGCGGTGAGGTGAAACGTCGCCTGAATGATAGCGACGAGCGCGTTATGCCGCTGTGCCCGCATTTTGGCGTCTGCGGAGGCTGCCAGCAGCAGCATGCCAGTATTGCCCTGCAACAGCGCAGCAAAAGTGCGGCGCTGGCGCGTTTGATGAAACGGGACGTCGATGAAGTGATTGCGGGCGAACCCTGGGGCTATCGCCGTCGCGCGCGGCTCAGCCTGAACTGGCAGCCCAAAAGCCAGTGTCTGGAGATGGGGTTTCGTAAAGCGGGCGGTAACGACATTATTAATATCACGCGCTGCCCGGTGTTGGTGCCCCGTCTTGAGGCATTACTGGCGCCGCTGCGTGAATGCCTGAGCGGGTTGCAGGCCGTGCGTCAGCTTGGACATGTTGAGCTGGTGGAAGCCGATAATGGCCCATTAATGGTTTTGCGTCACACTGTTGCATTAAGTGCAACAGACAGAGAAAAACTGGAACAGTTTTCGCATTCTCAGGAACTCTCGCTGTATCTCGCGCCACAAAGCGAGATACTGGAACAGGTTAGCGGAGAATCTCCCTGGTACAGCTCGGACGGGCTACGCTTAACGTTCAGCCCGCGGGACTTTATTCAGGTTAACGATGGTGTTAACCAGCAGATGGTGGCGCGAGCGCTGGAGTGGCTTGATGTGCAGCCCGGCGACCGGGTGCTGGATCTGTTCTGCGGCATGGGCAATTTCACGCTACCGCTGGCGAAACGCGCGGCCAGCGTGGTCGGTGTGGAGGGCGTCACCGATTTGGTGGCGAAAGCACAGGATAACGCGCAACAGAATGGCTTGCAGAATGTGACATTCTTTCATGAAAATCTGGAGGAAGATGTCACGAAACAGCCCTGGGCAAGCCGTGGATTTGACAAAGTTTTACTCGACCCGGCACGCGCAGGCGCTGCCGGAGTGATGAAACATATTCTAAAATTGTCGCCGGGCAGAGTGGTGTACGTTTCCTGTAACCCCGCCACCCTTGCCCGCGACAGTGAAGCGCTATTGGATGCGGGTTACCAGATCCAGCGGCTGGCGATGCTGGACATGTTCCCGCACACTGGCCACCTGGAATCGATGGTGTTGTTTGTGAATCACAAATGATTAATTTCGGCTTGTCGAGTTCGACAGGCCCGGTCCCTGAAAGGAGAGGACAATGGTTGCGGTACGCAGTGCGCATTTGAACAAAGCGGGTGAATTCGATCCGGCCAAATGGATCGCGAGTCTGGGCATCACCAGTCAGCCGTCGTGTGAACGCTTAACCGAAACCTGGGCATATTGTCTGCGACAAACACAGGGACATCCGAACGCGGAATTACTGCTGTGGCGCGGCGTCGAGATGGTGGAGATCCTCTCCATGCTGAGCATGGATACCGACACGCTGCGTGCGGCGCTGCTGTTCCCGCTGGCCGATGCGGAAGTGGTCAGCGAAGAGGTGCTGCGCGAAAGCGTCGGCACGTCGGTGGTCAACCTGATCCATGGCGTACGCGATATGGCGGCTATCCGCCAGCTGAAAGCCACCCACACCGATTCCGTCTCCTCCGAACAAGTCGATAACGTTCGTCGTATGCTGCTGGCGATGGTGGATGATTTCCGCTGCGTAGTTATCAAGCTGGCGGAACGTATCGCTCATCTGCGCGAAGTGAAAGATGCGCCGGAAGATGAGCGCGTACTGGCGGCGAAAGAGTGTACTAATATCTACGCCCCGCTGGCGAACCGGCTGGGCATCGGACAGCTCAAATGGGAACTGGAAGATTACTGCTTCCGTTATCTGCATCCGGCGGAGTACAAACGCATCGCCAAGCTGCTGCACGAACGCCGTATCGATCGCGAACACTACATCGACGAATTTGTCGGGCATTTGCGTGCCGAAATGAAGACCGAAGGCGTCAAAGCGGAAGTGTATGGCCGCCCGAAACACATCTACAGCATCTGGCGCAAAATGCAGAAAAAACACCTCGCCTTTGATGAGCTGTTTGATGTGCGCGCCGTGCGTATCGTCGCCGAGCGTTTACAGGACTGCTACGCTGCGCTCGGGATTGTCCACACCCATTACCGTCATCTGCCGGATGAGTTTGACGACTATGTTGCTAACCCAAAGCCGAATGGTTACCAGTCTATCCACACGGTAGTGCTTGGACCGGGCGGGAAAACCGTTGAAATCCAGATTCGTACCCGGCAGATGCATGAAGATGCAGAGCTTGGCGTCGCTGCGCACTGGAAGTACAAAGAGGGCACCGCTACCGTTGGCGGCCCGCGTTCGGCGCACGAAGACCGCATTGCATGGCTGCGTAAACTGATCGCCTGGCAGGAAGAGATGGCCGATTCCGGCGAGATGCTCGACGAAGTTCGCAGCCAGGTATTCGACGACCGTGTGTATGTCTTTACCCCGAAAGGCGATGTGGTGGACTTGCCTGCAGGTTCGACGCCGCTGGATTTTGCTTACCATATTCACAGCGATGTCGGGCACCGTTGCATCGGCGCGAAGATCGGCGGGCGCATCGTACCGTTCACTTATCAATTGCAGATGGGCGATCAGATCGAAATTATCACCCAGAAGCAACCGAACCCAAGCCGCGACTGGCTGAACCCGAACCTGGGCTATGTGACCACCAGCCGTGGACGCTCGAAGATCCACGCCTGGTTCCGCAAACAGGATCGCGACAAAAATATTCTTGCGGGGCGTCAGATCCTCGACGACGAACTGGCGCATCTTGGCATCAGCCTGAAAGAGGCGGAAAAATTCCTGCTGCCGCGCTACAACTTTAACGAACTGGACGAGTTGCTGGCGGCGATTGGCGGTGGGGATATCCGTCTCAATCAGATGGTGAATTTCCTGCAGTCGCAGTTCAATAAACCGAGCGCGGAGGAGCAGGACGCCGCCGCGCTGAAGCAGCTGCAACAGAAAACGTACACGCCGCAAAGCCGCAGCAAAGACAATGGCCGCGTCGTTGTCGAAGGCGTAGGCAATCTGATGCACCATATTGCGCGTTGCTGCCAGCCGATCCCGGGGGACGAAATCGTCGGGTTTATTACTCAGGGGCGCGGGATCTCTATTCACCGCGCCGACTGCGATCAACTGGAAGAGCTGCGTAACGTGGCGCCGGAACGTATCGTTGATGCCGTCTGGGGCGAAAGCTACTCGGCGGGTTACTCGCTGGTGGTGCGCGTCACGGCGAATGACCGTAGCGGTCTGCTGCGCGACATCACCACAATTCTCGCCAATGAGAAGGTGAACGTGCTCGGCGTCGCCAGTCGCAGCGACACCAAAGAACAGCTGGCCACCATCGATATGAATATCGAAATCTACAACCTGCAAGTGCTGGGCCGCGTGCTCGGCAAACTCAACCAGGTGCCGGACGTCATCGACGCTCGCCGCCTGCACGGTGGCTGATTTTCTCTTCATCCGAGCCTCGCCTTGATGGGCGAGGCTCAACACTTATTACCAGGAATTTCTCATGACTCAAATCGATCGTCTGCTCGGGATTATGCAACGCCTGCGCGACCCGGAAAACGGCTGCCCGTGGGACAAAGAGCAGACTTACGCCACCATTGCGCCTTACACGCTGGAAGAGACGTACGAAGTGCTGGACGCTATTTCGCGCGAAGATTTTGACGATTTACGCGGTGAGCTCGGTGATCTGCTGTTCCAGGTGGTTTTTTATGCGCAGATGGCGCAGGAAGAAGGGCGTTTCGGTTTCAACGACATTTGCGCCGCTATCAGCGACAAACTGGAGCGTCGTCACCCGCATATTTTCGGTGATGCGCATGCGGGAAACAGCACGGAAGTGCTGGCGCGTTGGGAGCAAATTAAAAGCGAAGAGCGTGCAGAAAAATCTCAGCACTCAGCGCTGGACGACATTCCCCACAGCCTGCCTGCGCTGATGCGCGCGCACAAAATCCAGAAACGCTGCTCTACCGTCGGCTTTGACTGGACGTCGCTTGGCCCGGTGCTTGATAAAGTGTACGAAGAGATCGACGAAGTCATGGACGAAGCCAAACAAGCGGTGGTTGATGAAGCGAAACTGGAAGAGGAAGTCGGCGATTTGCTCTTCGCGACCGTCAACCTTTCGCGTCATCTTGGCGTCAAAGCAGAAGTGGCGTTGCAAAAAGCCAACCTGAAATTTGAGCGGCGTTTTCGCGAAGTTGAGCGTATTGTGCGCGAACGCCGTCTGGAAATGACCGGTGTAGATCTGGAAACAATGGAAAATGTCTGGCAACAGGTAAAACGCCAGGAACATGATCTTTAAAGCATTTGTTCCAGTAAGCGCGATTTGTGTGATTTTTTAAATAACAAGCGCTTGATTTGCGTCAAAAACATTTACCCAAAAGTGGCTATTTTCACACTCCTTAAGTTTGTTGAAATGCCTTGAGAATCGCCTCTTCGAGTAATTCGGGTCGCAGCAAGGCGGCAACCGAGCGAATCTTCAGACGCAGCGAAATGCGCCGCGTCTGGGGTGAGTGACAGAAGCCAATGCAGATGCGGCCTGAAGAACAGAGGAGAGGGGCAATGAAAGTTTGTGGCGTAGACCATCATCGGGTATACTGCTTTCCCGTCCTGGTTATTCCATCGTCTTTTAAACCTAACTTCTCAGGTTCAGCATGACAACGAACTATATTTTTGTGACCGGCGGGGTCGTATCCTCTCTGGGTAAAGGCATTGCCGCAGCCTCCCTGGCAGCCATTCTTGAAGCCCGTGGCCTCAACGTCACCATGATGAAATTGGATCCGTACATTAACGTCGATCCAGGGACTATGAGTCCAATCCAGCATGGTGAAGTGTTCGTTACCGAAGACGGCGCTGAAACCGATCTGGATTTGGGTCACTACGAGCGTTTTATCCGCACCAAAATGACCCGTCGCAACAACTTCACCACTGGTCGTATCTACTCCGAGGTTTTGCGTAAAGAGCGTCGTGGCGACTATCTGGGTGCAACCGTACAGGTTATTCCGCACATCACCAACGCGATTAAAGAGCGCATTATTGCCGGTGGCGAAGGCCATGACGTTGCGCTGGTAGAAATCGGCGGTACGGTGGGTGACATCGAATCCCTGCCGTTCCTTGAAGCTATCCGTCAGATGGCGGTAGAAGTGGGCCGCGAGCGCACTCTCTACATGCACCTGACGCTGGTGCCTTATATGGCGGCTTCCGGTGAGGTGAAAACCAAGCCGACGCAGCACTCTGTTAAAGAGCTGCTCTCTATCGGTATTCAGCCAGATATTCTGATTTGCCGTTCCGATCGCGCGGTTCCTGCTAATGAACGCGCAAAAATTGCTTTGTTCTGTAACGTTCCAGAAAAAGCTGTGATTTCTCTGAAAGACGTCGATTCCATTTATAAAATCCCGGGCCTGTTGAAATCCCAGGGGCTGGACGATTATATTTGTAAACGATTCAGCTTGAACTGTCCGGAAGCAAACCTGGCCGAATGGGAACAGGTTATTTACGAAGAAGCGAATCCGTCAGGCGAAGTCACCATTGGTATGGTCGGTAAGTACATTGAACTTCCGGACGCATATAAATCGGTTATTGAAGCACTGAAACACGGTGGTCTGAAAAACCGCGTAACCGTCAACATTGAGCTGATTGACTCGCAGGATGTTGAAACGCGTGGCGTAGAGATCCTGAAAGGTCTTGATGCCATTCTTATCCCTGGCGGCTTCGGCTACCGCGGTGTGGAAGGCAAGATCGCCACCGCACGCTATGCGCGTGAAAACAATATTCCTTACCTGGGTATTTGCCTGGGTATGCAGGTTGCGTTGATTGAATTTGCTCGTAACGTAGTCGGAATGGAGAACGCCAACTCCACGGAATTTGTGCCAGACTGTAAATACCCGGTTGTGGCGCTTATTACCGAATGGCGTGACGAAGACGGCAACGTTGAGCAGCGTTCGGAGAAGAGCGATCTCGGTGGCACCATGCGCCTCGGCGCACAGCAGTGCCAGCTTGGTGATGACAGCCTGGTTCGCCAGCTGTATGGCGCGCCAACCATTATTGAACGCCATCGCCATCGTTACGAAGTCAACAACATGCTGTTGAAACAAATCGAAGCTGCGGGTCTGCGTGTTGCGGGCCGTTCCGGGGATGATCAGTTGGTCGAGATCATCGAAGTGCCGAATCATCCGTGGTTCGTCGCTTGTCAGTTCCACCCGGAATTTACTTCTACGCCGCGTGATGGACATCCGCTGTTTGCCGGTTTTGTGAAAGCCGCCAGCGAGTATCAGAAGCGCCAGGCGAAGTAAAAAAGTTACAACAGCAACGCGTACCATCGGTACGCGTTGTTTGTCTGGAGTTTTAGTTTAACTTGTACTGAGGAAAACCTAATGTCCAAAATCGTTAAAGTCATCGGTCGTGAAATCATCGACTCCCGTGGTAACCCGACTGTTGAAGCCGAAGTACACCTGGAAGGTGGTTTCGTAGGTCTGGCTGCTGCGCCGTCAGGTGCTTCCACTGGTTCCCGCGAAGCGCTGGAACTGCGCGATGGCGACAAATCCCGCTTCATGGGTAAAGGCGTACTGAAAGCGGTTGGCGCGGTTAACGGCCCGATCGCTCAGGCAATCATGGGTAAAGACGCGAAAGACCAGGCCGGCATCGACAAAATCATGATCGATCTGGATGGTACCGAAAACAAATCCAACTTCGGCGCGAACGCAATCCTGGCTGTTTCTCTGGCTACCGCTAAAGCTGCTGCTGCTTCTAAAGGCCTGCCGCTGTACGCACACATCGCTGAACTGAACGGCACCCCGGGTAAATACTCCATGCCGGTTCCGATGATGAACATCATCAACGGTGGTGAGCACGCTGATAACAACGTCGACATTCAGGAATTCATGATTCAGCCGGTTGGCGCGAAAACCCTGAAAGAAGCTGTACGTATGGGTTCAGAAGTGTTCCATAACCTGGCGAAAGTACTGAAATCCAAAGGCATGAACACCGCTGTGGGTGACGAAGGCGGCTACGCGCCGAACCTGGGTTCCAACGCAGAAGCACTGGCTGTTATCGCTGAAGCGGTTAAAGCTGCGGGCTACGAGCTGGGCAAAGACATCACTCTGGCGATGGACTGTGCAGCATCTGAGTTCTACAAAGACGGTAAATACGTTCTGGCTGGCGAAGGCAACAAAGCGTTCACCTCTGAAGAGTTCACTCACTTCCTGGAAGATCTGACCAAACAGTATCCGATCGTTTCCATCGAAGATGGTCTGGACGAATCTGACTGGACTGGCTTTGCTTACCAGACCAAAGTGCTGGGCGACAAAATCCAGCTGGTTGGCGACGACCTGTTCGTAACCAACACCAAAATCCTGAAAGAAGGCATCGAAAAAGGCATCGTTAACTCCATCCTGATCAAATTCAACCAGATCGGTTCTCTGACCGAAACGCTGGCTGCGATCAAAATGGCGAAAGACGCTGGCTACACCGCTGTCATCTCTCACCGTTCTGGCGAAACTGAAGACGCTACCATCGCTGACCTGGCTGTTGGTACCGCTGCAGGCCAGATCAAAACTGGTTCTATGAGCCGTTCTGACCGCGTTGCTAAATACAACCAGCTGATTCGTATCGAAGAAGCGCTGGGTGAACAAGCGCCGTTCAACGGTCGTAAAGAGATCAAAGGCCAGGCGTAATCGCTAAGCGTTGATCAAATAAAAATGCCAGTCAGTTGACTGGCATTTTTTTGGGCTTTTGACTACTTAAAGTCGACTTCCATCTGCTGCGGAATCGTCAGACCGCGCGTTGTCTGCACGCAGCGGGCGATATAATCGGTAAAGCGCGGCGGCTTCGGCATACCCATGCTGAGCAGCTTGTCATTGCTGAAACGCACGTTAAGCGTGGCAAATGCTCCGTAAAGACGCATCGCTTTCAGCATCAGGCGCTCGTTGCACGGCCCGAAGATATCCTTCAACTCGCGGCGCATTTTCACCAGCGTTTCATAGCTCACCTGCGCGTATTTATCGCCAACCGGGGCTTTTTCCAGTGCCTTCGCCATTGCCCTGTCGATATCGGCAAAGCGGACGCTATTCTCTTCCCCGGCCGAGATATGCACCACTTCACCCTGTGCAATCTCTCCGCTAAGCAGCATCAGCAGCGCGTCGGCGCAGTAATCCACCGGGATCACATCCACGCGATCTTCCAGCGAACACATAAATTTTTGCAGCATCAGTCCCATGCTGAACACCCAGAAGATACTGGTAGACGGGGTGCAGCCATGGCTGGTATGGCCGACAACAATCGACGGACGTGCGATCACCAGCGGCAACTGCGGGCACTCTTTGCGCATCAGTTGTTCGATAGTGGATTTGGAGTGCGTATAGGTCACCAGATGCTCGGCATTCTCGCGAAACTCGCTGCTTTCCGGTACCAGTGAATCCGGTTCCGGGGTGCATGACATCGCGGTGCCCACGTGCAGAAAACGCTGTAACCCGGCAACTTGCGACATCCGGCGTGCAAACGTCAGCGTGCCTTCCACGTTGACTTTCCAGACCAGCGGATTGTTACCAAAAGAGGCCACCGCTGCGCAGTTCAGTACGTGGGTGACATTTTCCAGCCGTGGATCGGTAATAAAACCTTCTGGTTCGCCCAAATCACCGAGCAGGATCTGCGACGTTGAAAGTGAGTTCAGTACCTCATCACTGAGGTTGAACTTGCGCATATTGCTTTTAACGCGCGCAAGCCCGGCTTCGCTATCTTCGGCACGAACCAGCAGCAATAAATTCATCGGTAGATTGTCGTGAAGAATTTTTTCTAATACCGCCCCGCCAAGAAACCCAGTGACACCCGTAATCAATAATGTATTCATCAACGCTTTCTCATCATGGTTGTTCTGGCGGATTGTAGGCACAGAAAGCTAAACGCCATATCAATAAAATGGCGTACAAAAACGGGGTTTCTTAAGCTGGTTTTAAGGAAGAAAACGCAGGGGATTTGTCTACGACAACCAATAAAATAAAAAGATTCCGTCACGCTGTGGGAAATATTTATATCGATGATATTTAATGGATTATTTTTATTTTGTTAGCCTGCAAATTATTTATAAATTCAATTCAAAATGTAAAATAAATAATATCTGGTTACACCATTTCTTTTGCGCTTTATGACTCACCAGTTCCCCGAAGCGCCGCCGCCGTCACTCGAACCGCCACCACCACTAGAACTGTCGCTACTGCTATGGCTGGAACTCTCGCTGCTGGTATAAGTGGTCGTGTCGGTGCTGGTCTCGCCTCCACGCGAATAAGTAAGTTGCCTGCTCTCACGATATTTTTGCCGGCCTGCGGCGGTAAGCCGCTGCGGGTAAATCAACCATACGCACAAAATCATCAGCAAAATAAAGGCGGGCACGGCAGCGCAGAATATCGTAAAAGGCAGCAGCAAAGGGTGTTGTTCACTGTAAGCGAACAAAATCACGGCCAGAGGGCAGGCGATAAGAAACAGTCCTGTCAGCGTGAGGATTTTGCCTTTGACCGTCAGGGCAATGATAACCACCGCCAATATAATTAAACTCTTCCACAGGGAAAACCAGGCAGCCATTTGCTCGAAAAATGACGGGGGTTGAGCTTTGGGCAGTGGCTGGCTGGCAAGCACGGTGCTGATCCCCTCAACGCCGCGCACAATTCCGGTATTCAGGTCATGCCGGAAGGCTGGAATCATATATTCATCAATGATTTGCTTCGCCAGCGCGTTGGTTAACATGCCCTCAAGGCCGCTTCCTACCTCGATACGCACTTTTCTGTCCTGCCAGGCGACCAGCACCAGCACGCCATCATTACGCCGGGCATCGCCAGGCCGCCAGCGGTTAAAAACCGCGTTAGCAAAGTGTTCAATGGTTTCGCCATTTGTCGTGGATATCAGCAGTACGGCGGTTTGCGTACCCGTGCGGGCATTCAGATCGCTCACCTGCCGGATAAGCGCCTTACGCTGCCAGAGGCTTAACTGATTTTCGGGATCGTTAACCACGCCATTCATCGGTGGAACAGGCACAGCCAGCGCCGGAAGGGTAAAACTCAGCACCAGCAACAGGGCCAATATGCGCGCCATTTGCATCATCCTTGCGGGGCAAACCAGAGAAAGTACCGCCATAGGATAGCGGCTGATAGCAGGTAATGACAATTTGCCATAACTGATAGTTTTCATTATCAGCAGGTTAAATAGCCCGCCGTGCGCGGCGCAAATGGCACATGATCCCCTGCGGGTTATCTGCAATAATGGCGTTTTTCCCTGCTAATAAGAGCGACGATGCAGTACCCGATTAACGAGATGTTCCAGACCCTGCAAGGCGAGGGTTACTTCACCGGCGTTCCCGCCATTTTTATTCGTTTACAGGGATGCCCGGTTGGTTGCGCCTGGTGCGATACCAAACACACCTGGGATAAGCTCGCGGATCGGGAGGTTTCGCTGTACAGCATTCTCGCAAAGACCAAAGAGAGCGATAAATGGGGCGCGGCAAGCAGTGAAGATCTGCTCGCCATTATCCAGCGCCAGGGCTGGACTGCGCGCCATGTGGTGATTACCGGCGGTGAACCCTGCATTCACGATCTCACCCCGTTGACCACATTGCTGGAGCACAACGGCTATAGCTGTCAGATTGAAACCAGCGGCACGCACGACGTTCGTACGTCGCACGCCACCTGGGTCACCGTATCGCCGAAAGTAAATATGCGCGGCGGTTATGATGTCCTCCAGCAGGCGCTGGAACGCGCCGATGAGATTAAGCACCCTGTTGGCCGCGTGCGCGATATTGAAGCGCTGGACGAGCTTTTGGCGCAGCTGCACGATGATAAGCAGCGGGTAATCGCCTTGCAGCCGATAAGCCAGAAAGAGGATGCGACACGCTTGTGTATTGAAACCTGTATTGCCCGCAACTGGCGGCTGTCAATGCAGACGCACAAATATCTCAATATTGCTTAATAAAAAACCGCCGCTGGCGGGTTTTTTATTAATACGCAAGCTAAATATTGGTGATTATTCCGAAGTAAATTGTGGTGGTAATTTAAATTTGACCTTTATCAAATGTAACATTGTTTTACTGTGATAGAAGTCATTCGTTGTTTTATCTCTCAAAATAAGTTTGTCTCATTATTATGAGGTTTCGCTTTTTCTAAAAGGATTTTGGAACAAGTAATGTCAATAAGATCAATTAATAATTTCTCAATGAGTTTTTTTTCCTTGCAGGGTAAAACTGCGATTGTCACCGGTGGTAATAGTGGGTTAGGGCAGGCATTTTCTGTCGCACTGGCGAAAGCGGGGGCAAATGTTTTTATTCCCGCTATCAGTGATGACAGCGGGGAAACAGAAGAAGCCATTAAGCAGCAGGGGGCAGAAGCTGAATTCATGGCGATTGATATCACTGAAAAAGATGCGCCAAAAAAAATTATTGCCGCCTGCTGCGAACGTTTTGGTACGGTTGATATCCTGGTAAATAACGCGGGCATCTGCAAAATGAATAATGTCTGGGAGTTTAATCGCACTGATTGGGATCCGATGATTAACGTGAATCTGACAGCCGCCTTTGAATTATGTCATGAAGCGGCAAAAGTGATGGCGAAAAACCTTCGCGGAAAAATTATCAATATTTGTTCGGTGCGTTCATTTTTAGGTCAACAGGGATCTCCCGCCTATTCCGCGACAAAACATGCGCTGGCCGGTTTAACAAAAGCCTATTGCGACGAATTAGCGCAATTTAATATTCAGGTAAACGGTATTGCGCCGGGATATTTTTCCACGGATATCACGCAGATCATTCGTAACGATCGCAAACAATATAAATGGGGAATTGATCACACACCGGCTATGCGCTGGGGAGATACGCAGGATTTAATGGGCGCAGTCATTTTTCTCGCCAGCCGCGCCTCAGATTATGTAAATGGTCATTTACTGGTCGTTGATGGCGGCTATCTGGTGCGTTAAATAGACCGGAGAGGGTGAGCGGAGCAGATAAAGCGTGGACAAATGTGCTGTCAACCCGCAGGGCTGGCCGGCTCGCAGGTTGACGGTACGAAAATCGTTTATTCGCCGCGATAAACACAACCCGCCGTGCAGGTCTCTTTTACCATCACCGCGCTCAGCAGCGGCACCACCGGTTTCATCTGATCCCAAATCCATTTCGCCAGCACTTCGCTGGTGGGGTTTTCCAGCCCTGGGATCTCATTCAAATAGTAGTGATCCAGGCGCTCGTAAAGCGGTTTAAACGCGGCTTTCAGCTCGGCGAAGTCCATAATCCAGCCGGTATAAGGATCCACCTCGCCGGTGATCTCCAGGCGCACCATAAACGAGTGGCCATGCAGACGACCGCATTTGTGCCCCTGCGGGACATGCGGCAGGTGATGAGCGGCTTCGAAAGTGAAATCTTTAAACAACGTGGTCGACATAATGAACTCTCAGGCTTCCAAAAAAACCGCCGCATGGTAGCGGAAATGACCTTTTTTAGCATTAATTAAAATCACTAAAAGCGGTTACGACAGAAGCCGAACCGCAATACATTCGTTTTATCAATATAATTCAATAAGTTATTTAACCTGTTTTAGTGTTATCAACTATAACTAAAACAGGTTAGTCCATTTGGTTATTTATTATTTCCAACCTTTCTTTAATTGTTATTATCCCCACCGTTAACCTTAGTTTCACTTCACTTTTTTAAAATTATATCCCCATGGATTTCGCGGCGTTGGCGCGTTCACAGGCTGCGCGAAAGACGAAAGGGAATTGCTACTGGAACAATACGACGCATGACGACCCAGGTCCCACCTTCCGCGTTGCTTCCGCTTAGCCCGGAGCAACTGGCGCGCCTCCAGGCGGCCACCACTGATTTAACACCCACCCAGCTCGCCTGGGTTTCCGGCTATTTCTGGGGCGTGCTGAATCAGCAGCCAGCTGGCGCGGTTGCCGCTGCGACGCCGGTCGCAGAAGCGTCCTCTATTACGCTGATTTCCGCCTCGCAGACCGGTAACGCCCGCCGTGTAGCCGAAGCGCTGCGCGATGATTTATTGGCCGCGAAACTCAATGTTACGCTGGTCAACGCGGGCGACTACAAATTCAAACAGATCGCCAACGAAAATCTGCTGATCGTCGTTGCTTCAACGCAGGGTGAAGGCGAAGCGCCGGAAGAAGCTGTTGCGCTGCATAAGTTCCTGTTCTCGAAAAAAGCGCCAAAACTGGATGGCACCGCTTTTGCGGTCTTCGGTCTGGGCGACACCTCGTATGAGTTTTTCTGCCAGGCCGGGAAAGATTTTGACAGCAAACTGGCTGAGCTGGGGGCTGAACGTCTGCTGGATCGCGTCGATGCCGATGTGGAGTACCAGGCCGCCGCCGCAGAGTGGCGCGCCCGTGTGGTTGAAGTGCTGAAAGCCCGTGCGCCAGCCTCTTCGCCTGTGCAAGCTGCTGTTGCCGCCAGCGGTGCGGTGAATGAAATCGTCTCCAGCCCGTACACCAAAGAAGCACCGCTGAGTGCAAGCCTGTCGGTTAACCAGAAAATCACCGGGCGTAATTCAGAAAAAGATGTGCGTCATATCGAGATCGATTTGGGCGACTCCGGTCTGCGTTACCAGCCGGGCGATGCGCTCGGCGTCTGGTATCAGAACGATCCTGCGTTAGTCAAAGAGCTGGTTGAACTGCTGTGGCTGAAAGGTGATGAGCCCGTCACGGTCAATGGCAAAACCCTGCCGCTTGCCGAAGCGTTGCAGTGGCATTTCGAGTTGACGGTCAACACCGCCAATATTGTGGAAAATTACGCCACCCTGACGCGCAGCGAATCGTTGCTGCCGCTGGTCGGTGATAAAGCGCAGTTGCAGCACTACGCCGCGACCACGCCGATTGTCGATATGGTGCGTTTCTCTCCGGCGCAGCTGGATGCGGACGCGCTGATTGGCCTGCTGCGCCCGCTGACGCCGCGCCTTTACTCTATTGCCTCTTCGCAGGCAGAAGTGGAGAGTGAAGTACATATCACCGTTGGCGTGGTGCGTTATGACGTCGAAGGCCGCGCCCGCGCGGGCGGTGCCTCCAGCTTCCTCGCCGATCGCGTAGAAGAAGAGGGCGAAGTTCGCGTATTTATCGAGCATAACGATAATTTCCGTCTGCCGGCGAACCCGCAAACGCCGGTGATTATGATTGGGCCGGGCACCGGTATTGCGCCGTTCCGCGCCTTTATGCAGCAGCGCGCCGCCGATGAAGCGCCAGGCAAAAACTGGCTGTTCTTTGGCAACCCACACTTTACCGAAGATTTCCTCTACCAGATTGAGTGGCAGCGCTATGTGAAAGAGGGCGTGCTGAACCGCATCGATTTGGCCTGGTCCAGAGATCAAAAAGAAAAAGTTTACGTACAAGACAAACTGCGCGAACAAGGCGCGGAACTGTGGCGCTGGATCAACGACGGCGCGCACATTTATGTCTGCGGCGACGCCAATCGCATGGCGAAAGACGTTGAGCAGGCTTTACTGGATGTGATTGCCGAATTTGGTGGCATGGACACCGAAGCGGCGGATGAATTTTTAAGTGAGCTGCGCGTTGAGCGCCGTTATCAGCGAGATGTCTACTAATGAGCGAAAAACACCCCGGCCCACTGGTGGTCGAAGGCAAACTGACCGACGCCGAACGCATGAAACGCGAAAGCAACTACCTGCGCGGTACGATTGCGGAAGATTTGCATGACGGTCTGACCGGCGGCTTCAAAGGCGACAACTTTCTGCTGATCCGTTTTCACGGCATGTATCAGCAAGACGATCGCGATATCCGCGCCGAGCGTGCTGAGCAAAAGCTGGAGCCGCGCCACGCGATGATGCTGCGTTGCCGCCTGCCGGGCGGCGTTATTACCACCAAACAGTGGCAGGCGATTGATCAATTCGCCCATGACAACACCATTTACGGCAGCATCCGCCTGACCAACCGTCAGACGTTCCAGTTTCACGGCATTTTGAAGAAAAATGTGAAACCGGCGCATCAGATGCTGCACTCCGTTGGGCTGGACGCACTGGCGACCGCCAACGACATGAACCGTAACGTGCTCTGTACCTCGAACCCGTACGAATCTGAACTGCACGCTGAAGCCTACGAATGGGCGAAAAAGATCTCCGAACATCTGCTGCCGCGCACCCGGGCTTATGCTGAGATCTGGCTCGATCAGGAAAAAGTGGCCACCACGGATGAAGAGCCGATCTTAGGCCAGACTTACTTGCCGCGTAAGTTTAAAACCACGGTGGTTATCCCGCCGCAGAACGACATCGATCTGCACGCCAACGATATGAACTTCGTGGCGATTGCGGAAAACGGCAAGCTGGTGGGCTTTAACCTGCTGGTTGGCGGCGGTTTGTCTATCGAGCATGGCAATAAGAAAACTTACGCCCGCACGGCGAGCGAGTTCGGTTATCTGCCGCTGGAGCACACGCTGGCGGTCGCGGAAGCGGTGGTTACGACGCAGCGCGACTGGGGCAACCGTACCGATCGTAAAAACGCCAAAACCAAATACACCCTTGAGCGCGTGGGCGTTGAAACCTTCAAAGCGGAAGTTGAACGCCGCGCCGGGATCAAATTTGAACCGATCCGTCCGTATGAATTTACCGGTCGTGGCGATCGCATCGGTTGGGTGAAAGGCATCGACAACAAATGGCACCTGACGCTGTTTATTGAAAACGGCCGTATTCTGGATTACCCGGGACGACCGCTGAAAACCGGCTTGCTGGAAATTGCGAAGATCCACAAAGGCGAGTTCCGCATTACCGCTAACCAGAACCTGATCATCGCCGGTGTGCCGGAAAGCCAGAAAGCGAAGATCGAAAAACTGGCGCGCAGCCACGGGCTGATGGACGCGGTAAAACCGCAGCGCGAAAACTCCATGGCCTGTGTGTCATTCCCGACCTGCCCGCTGGCGATGGCGGAAGCCGAGCGTTTCCTGCCTTCGTTTGTCGATAAAGTCGAAGCGCTGATGGAAAAACACGGCGTGGGCGATGACCATATTGTGCTGCGTGTGACCGGCTGCCCGAACGGCTGCGGTCGTGCGATGCTGGCGGAGATCGGACTGGTGGGTAAAGCGCCGGGACGCTATAACTTGCATATCGGCGGTAATCGCAGTGGTACACGCATTCCGCGCATGTACCGCGAAAACATTACTGAATCCGAAATCCTTGGCGCTATCGACGAACTGGTCGCACGCTGGGCGCACGAGCGTGAGGAGGGCGAAGGTTTTGGCGACTTCACCATCCGCGCTGGAATTATCCGCCCGGTGCTCGATCCGGCGCGGGATTTCTGGGAATAACGCCTGATTCCTTCCTCCCCGATCGGGGAGGAAGAGGTGATAAGAGAGGTCAATATGTCCGTACTCGATCTGAACGCGCTAAACGAGCTGCCCAAAGTAGACCGCATACTGCAGCTTTCTGAAACCAACGCGCAGCTTGAGAAACTCAGCGCTGAAGAGCGTGTCGCCTGGGCGCTGGAAAACCTGCCGGGTGAATATGTGCTCTCCTCAAGTTTTGGTATTCAGGCGGCGGTGAGCCTGCATCTGGTAAACCAGGTGCGTCCGGATATCCCGGTGATCCTCACCGATACCGGCTACCTGTTTCCGGAAACCTACCAGTTTATCGACGAGCTCACGGATAAGCTCAAGCTGAACCTGAAAATCTACCGCGCCGAGCAGAGCCCGGCCTGGCAGGAGGCACGCTACGGCAAGCTGTGGGAGCAGGGCGTTGAAGGGATTGAAAAATACAATCACATCAACAAAGTTGAGCCGATGAACCGCGCGCTGGCCGAACTGAACGCGAAAACCTGGTTCGCCGGGCTGCGCCGCGAGCAATCCGGCAGCCGCGCCACATTGCCGGTGCTGGCAATTCAGCGCGGCGTGTTCAAAGTGCTGCCGATCATCGACTGGGATAACCGCACGGTCTACCAGTATCTGCAAAAACACGGGCTGAACTACCACCCGCTGTGGGATCAGGGCTACCTTTCGGTGGGCGACACGCATACCACCCGCAAATGGGAGCCAGGCATGGCAGAAGAAGAGACCCGCTTCTTTGGCCTGAAACGCGAATGCGGGCTGCACGAAGGTTAATGTTCTCCCTCTCCTTTACCGGAGAGGGCTATTGTTACCCCATCACACTCACATGCGCCGCCACAATGCGCCAGCCCCACGGGAACTTCACCCAGGTCTGCATCTGACGGCCAATTTTCTCGCTGTTTTCCCGCGTAAACTCGGTGCTCGCTACCGCCATATCATCGCCAAAAGTGGTGATAGTGGTATTGCGTAGCACGCGCTCAAGCCCGCTTGAGGGGCGAGCGTTGCGAAAATCGCGGATCGCGGCAATGCCGTACAGGTTTTCGGTGGCGCCGTAACGCACGGTGCGTGCGTCATCCCAGAACAACTCGTCCAGCACATCGATATCGTTGCTGATAAGCGCCTGCTCATAGCGGTAAAACGCGGTGGTCACTTCATTGAGGATCGCCGGGCGATCAACATTATCTCGGGTCATGCTGCATCCTGTGGAAAAAGAAGACCGGCCTGCTCCAGCCGCCATGCCGCCTGTAAACAGCGCGCTTCCTGCCAGGGCGCGCCAATAATCTGTACGCCTGTCGGTAAACCGCTGGCGGTTTTCAGCGCCACGGTGACCACCGGCAAGCCAAGAAAGGAGATTGGCTGCGTCAGCATCCCCATGCTTGCTTTTATGGGTAAATCGACACCATTGATATGCATAGTCTGTGCGCCAATCGGCGTGGCACAGCAGGGCGTTGCCGGGGCTAACAGCAGATCAACGTCATCGAATAGCGGCAATGTTTTGTCGCGAAACCAGGCGCGGAAGCGCTGTGCCTGCGTGTACCAGGCCGAGGGGGTCATCGCGCCCGCCAGCAGGCGTTCGCGCGAATTGGGTTCGAACGCGTCAGCGTCGGTGCGCAGGGCGGGTAAATAGTGGTTGCCGCCTTCCGCTGCCGACAGCAAAAAGGCCGCCGTTCGCGCCAGTTCCGCTTCCGGCAGCGTTATCGCATTGTCAGCATTCAGCGCTCGCGCGACACGGGCAACGGCCTTGCGCGCATCATCATCGCACCAGGTGGTGAAATACCCCTCCAGCACGGCGCAGCGCAGCCTGCTTTCCCCATGCAACTGCGGCAAGGCGGCATCACTGGCGCGATCGGACTGCCAGCGATCGTCGGGATCGTGACCCTGCAAAGCGTCATACACCTGCGTTAAATCCTCAACGCTACGCGCCAGCGGGCCGATATGATCAAGGCTGGCGACAAACGGATGGCTACCGCTACGCGACAGACGGCCAAATGTCGGTTTCAGCCCGTTAATACCGCACAGGGAGGCGGGTACGCGAATTGATCCGTTGGTGTCACTACCGAGCGAAAAATTGACCATCCCCGCGGCGACAGCTGCCGCCGAACCGCCGGACGAGCCGCCCGCGATACGCTCTGGATCGCGTGGGTTGCGCGTTGCGCCGTAGTGGCTGTTTTCGGTGGTAAAACCATAGGCGTAGGCATCCATATTCAGCGCCCCGGCGAGCATCGCGCCCGCGCGCGTCAACTGGCGAAGTGCGAAGGCATCTTCCGTAGCTGGTGGCTGCTGGCTGAAGAGTTTCGCCCCGGCAAGCGTGGTGACACCTTCAACATCAAACAGGTTTTTTACTCCATACGGCACGCCTGCCAGCGCGGGCAATGCTTCGCCCTTCGCGATTTGCCGGTCGATTTGCGCGGCCTCAGCCAGCATTCGCATAGCAGTGATGGCGGTGAAGGCGTTGATGCGTGAATTGTCGCGCTCAACGTGCGCCAGCGTCTGCTGCGCCAGTTCACAGGCGCTGAAGGTTTTTTCCCGCAGACCGCGCCGGATATCAGCAATCGATAAATTCATAGCCGGTACTCTCCTGCGCATTGCTGGCGATGCGCCAGTTCTCTAACGCTAAAGTTTATTTCCGCAGATCCCGCTGCAAGATCAGCAATCGATAAATTCATAACCGGCACTCTCCTGCGCTTTGCTGGCGATGCGCCAGTTCTCTGACGCTAAAGTTTTTCTCCCGCAGACCGCGTTGGATATCAGCAATCGATAAATTCATAACCGGTACTCTCCTGCGCCTTCCTGGCGATGCGGCAGCGTAAAGGCCATCAGCGGTTGCGCCATCGCGGCGATTCTGGCGAGCTGGATTTCCAGTTCGGCGCGGCGTGCATCATCCAGCGGGACATCAAGCAGTTGTTCCATCAGTCGGATATAGGTCGGCCAGTCAAATGGTGTATTCATCATTGCTCCTTAAAACCCTGCTGCGCTGCCGTTACTGCGCGGATCGTAAGCCCCTTCCAGCATGCCGCTGGGGTGGCGCACAATCGCCCCTGCGTGCCCGGTGGCTTCGCTCATTCCCGGCAACCACTCAACGTCATGGCCCAGCGCGCGCAGCGCCTGAAATGTCTCTTCGCTAAAGCGTCCTTCCAGTTTCAGACTATCGGAAAGCTGCCCCCACGTGCGGCCCAGCAACCAGCGCGGGGCGCAAACCGCCTCCTGCAGCGGCATACCCTGCATGACATGGCGGGTAAAAATAGCGGCCTGCGTTTGCGGCTGCCCGTCACCTCCCATGGTGCCGTAAACCAGCGTGCGCCCGTCTTTCAGCCGCGCGGCGGCGGGGTTTAAGGTGTGGAACGGCTGTTTGCCAGGCATCAGCGCCAGCAGATGTGCCGGATCGAGGCTAAAGGCCGCGCCACGGTTTTGCAGCAGCACGCCACTTTCCGGTAGCACCACGCCGCTGCCAAATTCGTGATAAATACTCTGGATAAACGACACCGCCAGCCCGTTTTTGTCGATAACTCCCATCCACACGGTATCGCCTGGCCCTTTCCCCTGACCCCAGGGCGCGGCGCGTTGCTCATCAATGCTGGCCGCCAGTTGCTCCAGCGGCGCTTGTTCCAGCAGGCTCTGTACCGGCAGCGTGACGTGGCGCGGATCGGTGATGTAGCGATCGCGCAGGGCGAAGGCTTTCTTGGTCGCTTCCACAATGCGGTGAATGGTCTGCACGTCGCTGGCCTGCGCCATCTCCAGATGGTCGGTAATGCCGAGGATGGCCAGCGATACCAGCCCCTGTGTCGGCGGCGTCATATTGAAAATTTCGCCCTGGCTATGGCTGAGCTTCAACGGCACGCGGCGCTGGGCGCGATGGTTCGCCAGATCCTGGGCGGTCACGGGCAAACCCAACGTCTGCATTTCACGGGCGATCACCTGCGCCAGCGAGCCACGGTAAAAGTTCTCCAGCCCTTCGGTGGCAAGCTGGGTCAGCGTGCGGGCGAGTTTCGGCTGGCAAAAGCGGCTGCCGGCCAGTGGGGCGTTGCCTTGCGGTAAAAAGGTGTCTGCAAAACCGGGGATATCCACCAGTTCCGCATATTTACTTTGCGTAGCGCTGGCCTGCGACTGGGTCACCGGGATGCCGTCGGCGGCGTAGCGGATCGCATCGGCCAGTAACCGTGAGAGCGGAAGCTGCCCGCCACCGAGCGTGGCGGAGACCTTCAGCGCCTCATCCCAGCCGCTGAGCGTGCCGGGTACGGTCAGCGCAGCAAGCGTACCGCGATGGGGAATATGTGCGTGACCGGCATAAAATTCGCACGTTGCGTGTTGTCCGGCCGCGCCGCTGGCGTCGATGGCGAGCGGTTCACCTTCTGGCGGCACAATCAACCAGAAGCCATCGCCACCGATGCCGTTCATGTGCGGGTAGGCTACTGCAATCGTTGCTGCTGCCGCCACCATCGCTTCAATCGCGTCGCCGCCGTGGCGCAACACCGACAACGCCGATTCGCTGGCGAGATGGTGCGGTGTCACCGCCATGCCGGAGGGGGCCATATTACTTTGCATCGTCACGCTTCCTGTTTTTGCGGGTAAGTGCAGAACACTAAGCAAGAGCTGTTCCAGATTGACGACAGGCGTTTCACTGTGTCAGCTTAGCCTGAAACAAAAGTTGCAGGAGAAGCTATGCAGCAGCTGGATGAGCGTTTACGGGCGAGCTTTGACGAGCTATCCCCGCAGGAACAACGGGTTGCCTCGTTTATCATCGATCATTTCGACGATCTGGTGAGCTATAACAGCGCCGAGCTGGCGCGCTTGAGCGGGGTATCGAAAGCGACTGTCAGCCGCTTGTTTAAGCGCCTCGGCTACGATCGTTTCAAAGAGATGCGCGATGAACTGCGCACGCTGCGCCAGAGCGGTATGCCGTTGACCGAGAACCGCGACGCGGTGCAGGGCAACACATTGCTGGCGCGCCATTACAAGCAGGAGATGGCGAACCTGACGCTGTGGGTCAATACGCTGGATGCCGGGCAATTCGCCGAAATCGTCACCGCGCTTAATACCGCGAAGCGGGTTTTTATTTTGGGGCTGCGTAACAGCGCCCCTGTGGCGTTACACCTGCGCCAGCAGCTGCTGCAAAGCCGTGGTCAGGTGCTGCTGATGCCGCAGCCGGGGCAGACGCTGGCGGAAGAAGTGGTCGATATCACTCCGCAGGATATGGTGGTGGTGGTGGCGTTTCGCCGCCGCCCGCGCGTGGTGCGCCCGCTGCTGGCGGTGTTGCATCAGCAGGGCATTCCGCTGCTGGCAATCAGTGAGCCGCAGGCGGCCAGCATTAAGCCGCTGTGCCGCTGGCACATCGGTTTGCCGCTGGAGAGCGTCTCCGCGTTCGACAGCTACAGCAGCGCCATGAGCCTGGTTAATTTGCTGTCCAATGCCGTGCTGCACACCGCGCTGAGCGAAGGGCGTCAGCGCATTCACCACATCGCTTCCCTGTACGATGAACTGGATGAGCTTGAACACCGTTAATGCACCATAAAGGTGCTTTTGCACCATCCTGATGTGTTATGACGGGGCGTTAAGCGCTCCGTTTTCTTATGGTTTTTGGCATGAAATAGCGGCTATCCAGCGCTGGTGTCGTTTTTTTGTCTGTGGCACATTAGTTGCAGAAATTAATTCAAAGAATCTTTTGTTTCATATTTCACGCTGTCGCAGACTAAAGGACGCGCCCATGTTTGATTTCCAGCAGTTCCCGCAAATTAATCCACCTTCGCGCCTGTTGATGGGGCCGGGGCCAATCAACGCCGACCCGCGTGTTCTGCGGGCGATGGCGAGCCAGTTGATAGGGCAATACGATCCGGTGATGACCGGCTACATGAATGAAGTGATGGCGCTTTACCGCGAGGTGTTTCGCACGGAAAACCGCTGGACGATGCTGGTGGATGGTACCTCTCGCGCGGGTATTGAGGCGATCCTCGTTTCCGCCATTCGCCCTGGGGATAAGGTGCTGGTACCGGTGTTTGGCCGTTTTGGTCATCTGCTGTGTGAAATTGCCCGCCGCTGCCGCGCTGAAGTCCACACCATCGAGGTGCCGTGGGGCGAGGTGTTTAGCCCGGATCAGATTGAAGATGCCATTGTTCGCATCAAGCCGCGCCTGCTGCTAACGGTACACGGCGATACCTCGACCACCATGCTGCAACCGCTGGAGCAATTAGGTGAGATTTGCCGCCGCCACGATGTGCTGTTTTATACCGACGCCACCGCTTCGCTCGGCGGTAACCAGTTAGAAAGCGATGCGTGGGGCCTGGATGCCGTTTCCGCCGGGTTGCAGAAGTGCCTTGGTGGCCCGTCCGGGAGCTCGCCCATTACCCTCAGCCCACGAATGGAAGCTGCCGTGCGGGCGCGCAAATGCGTAGAACAGGGCATTCGCACCGAGGCGCATCAGGACGGCGCACAGGAGATGATCTACTCCAACTATTTCGATCTCGGCATGGTGATGGATTACTGGGGGCCGGAACGTCTGAATCACCACACGGAAGCGACCAGCATGCTGTTCGCCGCCCGCGAATGCGCGCGCATTATGCTCGAAGAGGGGATGGATAAGCTGATTGCACGCCACGAACTGCACGGGCGCGCGCTGCTGGCGGGCATCCAGGGCATGGGGCTGGAAGTGTTTGGCGATATCCGGCACAAGATGAACAACGTCCTCGGCGTACAAATCCCGCGGGAAGTGCATGGCGAAGAGGTGCGTAAACGTCTGCTGGATGATTTCCATATTGAAATTGGCACCTCGTTTGGCCCGCTGCAGGGCAAGATCTGGCGTATCGGCACCATGGGCTATAACGCGCGCAAAGATTGCGTGCTGCAAACGCTGACCGCGCTGGAAGCGGTGTTGAACCGGCTGGGTTTTCGCACCATTCAGGGAGCGGGTATGCAGGCGGCATGGGACATTTACGAAGGAGTCAGTTAATGATGACACCTTTCGATGCCGCACAAGCTGCCAGCCGGGTTATGCAACGCTGTGACGCGCTGGCGCAAATCAGCGAAACGCCGGGTCAGCTTACCCGTGTTTATCTCTCGCCCCAGCATTTGCAGGCAAATGCGCTGGTTGCCGGGTGGATGCAGCAGGCGGGGATGCGCACCTGGCAGGATGCGGTCGGCAACATTTTTGGCCGTTACGAAGGTATCGAAGCGGGAGGCCAGGCGCTGCTGCTTGGTTCGCATCTTGATACCGTGCGCGATGCCGGGCGTTACGACGGCATGCTTGGTGTACTGGCGGCGATTGAAGTTGTTGATGGCCTGAATCGGGCTAACCTGCGCGGCAGGCAGGCGATCGAGATTGTCGGTTTTGCTGACGAAGAGGGCACAAGATTTAACATCGCGCTGCTGGGTAGCCGTGGGCTGACCGGCAGCTGGCCACAAGCGTGGCTGGCCTGTGAAGATGCGCAGGGTATCAGCGTGGCACAGGCGCTGGAACAGGCCGGGTTGGATGCCGCGCAGATTGCTACAGCGCAGCGCCCGGTCGGGGATTTTTCCGCCTATCTGGAGCTGCATATTGAACAGGGGCCGGTGCTGGAAGACGCGGATCTGGCGCTCGGCGTGGTCACGGCCATCAATGGTGCGCGGCGTCTTAGCTGCCGTTTTACCGGTGAGGCCGGGCACGCCGGTACGGTGCCGATGCGTCATCGCCGTGATGCGCTGACCGCTGCCGCCGAATGGATACAGATTATCGAACAGGCAACGATCGAGGCTGGCCCGGAGATGGTTGCCACCGTTGGCACATTGCAATGCGAACCCGGCGCGGTGAATGTGATCCCCGGCGCAGTTGGGCTTACGCTCGATATCCGTAGCCCACAGGATGATAAGCGCGAAGCGTTGCTCAACCACTTGCTGGATGAAGCCACCCGCATCGCCCGGCAACGCAGGCTTGAGTTCCGCCACGACATTTTTTACACCATCGCCGCCACGCCGTGTGATATGCCACTGCGTGAAGAGCTGGCCGATGCGGTACACACCGTGCAGGGGAAAGTTTTATCTCTGCCGAGTGGGGCAGGACATGATGCTATCGCCATTGCGGAGCGCTGGCCTTCCGCCATGCTGTTTGTGCGTTGTTATAAAGGCATCAGCCATCACCCGGCGGAAAGCGTGGCCTGTAGCGATGTCGCCCAGGCGCTGCGCGCCCTGAGCCTTGCGGTAGGAAGGCTTATTCACGCGGCGTAGCGTCAAGCTGTTACTACCGTGTCAGCGTGCGGTTATCGGGGATCACGGTAAAAATATCAGCCTGCCATTCTGTTCGGGCGCACCTGAACCGTGGCCGTTGTGATAGTGAATTCGCCATGCTGAGAACAGGCCGGGCTGGCAGGCGCGGCAGGTTGTGTTGGTTTCTGTCTTCGACGTAGTGATGAGAACGGGTCATTTCGCCTCCTCATCACTACGTCCCTGTCGTGTTCAGGTCGTTCCCCCTTTGGTCTCTTTCTTCCCTTTTAGTGCATGGTTTGCACGCTAACTGTGCATTTCATCGACTGCATCCGCAGGTGTCTGCTACCCCCTCTGCCTTAGCCAAAAAATAAACATTAATAAATCAAAGTATTAACAAAAATTTATCGAACCAATGCCGTATTGGTTCGCGAATTGCTTAGTCAATAACGAGGCGTACAGACGGCATGAGAACTAACTGTCTGTAATTAAATAAAAAGATAACGCGAAACGCGGATGAACCAATATGGAAAAACCGTCACGCTATCTGGCAAATTCCAGTACGGCGCTGGAACAACTTCGTGGGCTAATTCACCAGCATGAGTCAACACCAGGGACTCCTCTGCCCACGGAACGTGAACTGGCGGAAAACTTAGGCGTCGGGCGACGCGAAGTGCGTCGCGCGCTGGACGTGCTGGAAGAGGAGGGGCGGATCTGGCGCAAACAGGGCAAAGGCACCTTTATTGGCCCTGCGGCACCGGTTGCACCTCTTGCACTACAGGGACTGGTGCAACAAACCAATATGCTGGAAGTGATGGAAGCCCGACTGCAAATTGAGCCCGGTCTTGCGCGGCTGGCGGCACTTCGCGCCAG
Organism: Enterobacter sp. R4-368; assembly: GCF_000410515.1. Taxonomy (NCBI): domain Bacteria; kingdom Pseudomonadati; phylum Pseudomonadota; class Gammaproteobacteria; order Enterobacterales; family Enterobacteriaceae; genus Enterobacter; species Enterobacter sp. R4-368. The sequence goes on from NC_021500.1 coordinate 4,063,833, forward strand.
CCCGGAAAATCTGGCGCTGATGCAGCGCATGCTGGAACGCATCGACAACGTTAACCCGGATGATCCGGATCTGAATGAGCTGTGGGACAGCGCTTTTCACCGGGCTATCGCCGAGGCGGCAGGAAACCGTCTGATGCTCGGTCTTTTTGACACGCTTGACGCGGTGCGGCGCGAACCTGCCTGGCACCATCTGCGTGAGCTGGCGCGAACGCCAGCGAAAGTGGATCGCTACAACGATCACCACCACCGCATCATGATTGCCATTCGCCAGCGCCAGCCGCATGAGGCGGCGACGGCGATGCGCGAACACCTGCTCGACCTGCAACATGCGCTGATCCAGGCCATTCATCTTGAGGACGATACCCCATGACGACGATCCCGTTTAAAGAGGCTGCGCCGGTGCTGCGTCTGCATAACCTGGAAGTGCAGTTTGCTGGCAGCCCGGTGAGCGTACTGGACAGGATTTCGCTCTCTGTCAAAAGCGGAGAAACGCTGGCGCTGGTCGGTGAGTCCGGCTGCGGCAAAAGTATTACCTCGCTGGCGTTGATGGGGCTGCTGCCCGCCAGTGCGCAGATCCTTGGCGGTGAGATGCAGTTTCGCGGGCGCAACTTGCGCCAGCTCACTGCGCGCGAATATGCCGACCTGCGCGGTAATGAACTGGCGATGATTTTTCAGGAACCGATGACCTCGCTCAACCCGGCGTTTACGCTCGGCGACCAGCTCAGCGAAGCGGTGATACGCCACCAGAACGTGTCGGCGAATGCGGCGCGCGAGGCGGCGCTCCACATTCTGGAAAAAGTGCAGATCCCGGCAGCGGAGATGCGCCTGAAAGCGTATCCACACCAGCTTTCCGGCGGTATGCGCCAGCGCGTGATGATCGCGATGGCACTCATCAACAAGCCGCGCCTGTTAATTGCCGACGAACCGACAACCGCACTGGATGTAACAATTCAGGCGCAGATCCTCGCGCTGCTCAACACCCTGAAAGCCGAAACCGGCACGGCGGTATTGATGATCACCCACGATCTCGGTGTGGTGGCGGAAGTGGCGCAGCAGGTGGCGGTGATGTACGCCGGACAAGTAGTGGAGCAGGGCAGCGTGGAGGCGATTTTTACCGACCCACAGCACCCGTACACCATTGGTCTGATGGGATCGATTCCCTCGCTGGGGGCGCGCAAAGGGCAACTGTCGACCATTCCCGGTGCGGTGCCGTTACCGGAAGCGATGCCGCAAGGCTGCCGTTTCGCCACCCGTTGCCCGTTTGCCCAGGCACGCTGCCAGCAGCAAAAACCCCCACTGACACCGCAAGGGAAGGGCCATCTGGTGGCCTGTTTCCGTGTGCCACTTGAACAGCACATCGCGCTGGGAGAAACCGCATGAGCACGCCGATCCTCGAAGCTTTCGACCTGAGCAAACGTTTTGCCGGGCCAACCCGCTTGTTTGCGCCAAAACGTTATGTCACGGCGGTGGATCGTATTTCCCTGGCGGTTTACCCGGGCGAAACGCTGGCGATTGTGGGGGAGTCCGGTTCAGGAAAGTCGACGCTTGGTCGCCTGCTATTGCGTTTGCTGGCGGCGTCCGAAGGGCGCGTTTACTACCAGGGAGAGGAGATCACCCATGCCAGCGGCGCGCGATTAAACCAGCTTCGGCGCGAGCTGCAAATTATCTTTCAGGATCCGTTTGCTTCGCTCAACCCGCGTATGACGGTAGAGCAGATTGTTGGTGAGCCGCTGTGGTTGCACCAGAAAATCGGTAAAGCGGAACGACAGGCACGCGTTGCCGAGCTGCTTGGCACCGTGGGTCTGCCTGCGGCGTGGGCCAGACGCTACCCGCATGAGTTTTCCGGCGGCCAGCGCCAGCGTATTGGCATTGCCCGCGCGCTGGCTTCCGGGCCGAAATTGCTGCTTGGCGATGAACCCGTTTCCGCACTGGATGTGTCGGTGCAAGCGCAGGTGGTCAACCTGCTGGAGACGCTGAAACAGCAGCTTGGTTTAACCATGATCATCGTCGCGCACGGGCTGGCGGTGATTCGCCATATGAGCGACCGCGTGGCGGTGATGTACCTTGGGCAAATTGTGGAAATGGCAACGGTGGATGAGATCTTCGATGCGCCGTTGCATCCCTACACCCAGGCGCTGATGGCGTCTGCTCCGCAACCGCAGCCCGGCATTGTGCGCGAAACGCCGCTGTTGCAGGGTGATTTACCCAATCCCGCAAGCCCGCCGCAGGGCTGCCGTTTTCATACCCGCTGCCCGTTTGCGACAGACGAGTGCCAGCAACGTGAGCCCATCACACAGGTACTCGAAGGTGGTCGCCAGGTCTCTTGTCATCGCTGGCAGGAGATTAACCGCGACCGCAGCGTGATTCAGATTGCTCCCCCCTCAGCCGCGTTCTTGCGCCGTCGCGCGCTGTTTGAACACGCGGCCTCTCACTCCTCCCCTTAAAGGAAACAATAATGATGATGCGAAATTCGCTTTTGACCGTTCTGGGAAGTGTCATGTTGCTGGGCGCGGCACTGCCTGCCCAGGCTGAAAGTGTGCTGCGCGTGGGTCTTGGCGCGGATCCGGATATGCTCGATCCGCACCTGGCGCGTACTTACTATGGCCGTTTTGTCTTCGCTTCACTGTGCGATCGGCTGGTGGACGTGGATGAAAACCTGAAAGTGGTGCCCGGGCTGGCGAAGGCCTGGTCGTGGAGCGAGGATGGCAAAACCCTGACCATGGATCTGCGTGAGGGCGTGACCTTCCACGATGGCGAGAAGTTTGACGCCGCTGCGGCGAAATTCAGTCTCGATCGTGCGCTGACGCTGCCTGGTTCGCTGCGAAAAAGTGAAATCTCCTCTATCGAGTCGGTGGAGGTCAGCGGACCGCTGCAAATTAAGTTGCATTTGAAAACGCCGGACTCGGCGTTGCTGATGCAGTTAACCGATCGCGCCGGCGCGATGCTGGCCCCCGTGGCGGCGAAGAAAGCGGATTTTGCCGCCCACCCGGTCTGTTCCGGTCCGTATAAATTCGACAGCCGCGTTTCACAAGACCGCATTGTGTTATCGCGTTTTGATAACTACTGGAACAAAGGTGCGTACCACTTCGACAAAGTTATCTACCTGCCGATCCCGGATGCCTCCGTGCGACTGGCGAACCTGCGTGCGGGCGATCTCGATCTGACCGAAGGGATTGCCGCCAGCGATGTGAAAACCGTAGAGGCCGACAACAAACTTCACCTGGCGAAAGTGACAGGGCTGGGGTATCAGGGCATCACGTTTAATATCAATAACGGCAACGTCCCGGCTAACGATCCGTTCAAAGATGCGCGCGTGCGTGAGGCGTTCTCGCTGGCGATAGATCGCGATGCACTCAACCAGGTGGTATTCGAAGGGTTATACGCCCCGGCGAACCAGGCGTTTTCGCCAGTCAGCCCGTATCACGTCAAATTGCCGGTGCCCCCGCGCGATGTGGAAAAAGCCAAAGCGCTGCTGCAAGCCGCAGGGGTGAAGACGCCGATCACCGTCTCACTGCTGGTGCCGAACAACCCGACGTCACAACAAGTGGGCCAGGTGTTGCAGGCGATGACCGCCGAAGCCGGTTTCAATGTCAATCTGCAGATGACGGAATTCGCCACCCTGCTGGACAGGCAGCAAAGCGGCAATTTTCAGCTTAGCTACTCCGGCTGGTCTGGTCGCCCCGATCCCGATGGCAGCATCTTCGGCTTCATTAATAGCAAAGGGACGCTTAACGATGGTCGCTACAGCAACCCGCAGGTCGATGAGTGGCTGACGCAGGCGCGTCTGCACAACGATCCGGCAACCCGTCAGGCGTTGTATGAAAAGGTCGTGAAGCAGTTGCAAACCGATATGCCGATTGCCTACCTCTACTTTGAACCGCGCCTGTTTGGTATGAACAAAAAAGTGCAGGGCTTTAAACCTTACCCGGACGGCATTGTGCGTCTGGCGGGTCTGTCGCTTGCCAACTAAACGGCGTCGCCTGGAGAAACCATGCTGGAATTGATTTGCAAACGCCTGCTGCTCGCCGTTCCGACCTTGCTGCTGGTCAGCATGATGGTGTTCGGGCTGCAAAAGCTGCTACCCGGCGATCCGCTCACCGCGATGCTGGGCGAGGAGCGCGATCCGGCGGTCATCGCCCAGTTGCGCGCGGAGCTGAACCTGGATGCGCCGATTCCGGTGCAATATTTTCACTGGCTAACCCGCGCATTGCAGGGCGATCTTGGCGTCTCACTGCGTACGCAGGAGCCGGTCACGCACCTGATTGCCACCAAGCTGCCGGTGACGCTTGAGATGTCGCTGCTGGCGATGGTTATTGCGCTGCTGTTCGGCATCAGCATGGGCATTCTGGCGGCGGTGAACAGGAATAGCTGGATCGATCACGGCGCTAATTTTGTGGCGATATCCGGCATTTCGGTGCCGCATTTCTGGCTGGGGATCCTGTTTATCCTCATCTTTTCCGTCAACCTGCAATGGCTGCCGGCGTCTGGTTTTGTGCCATTTAGTGAAGATCCATTGCAGAACTTGCGCACGCTGTTGTTGCCCGCGCTGGTGCTGGGAACGGGGCTGGCGGCGACGTTAATGCGCCATACTCGCGCGTCGATGATTGCGGTGCTGAAAGCGGATTATATTCGCACCGCACGCGCGAAGGGGTTGCTGCCAAAAGCGGTGATCATGAAGCATGCGTTTCGTAATGCGCTGGTGCCGGTGATCACCCTGACCACGCTGCTGTTTGGCGAGCTGCTGGGGGGCGCGGTGCTGACTGAGCAGGTGTTTACCATTCCAGGTTTCGGCAAGATGATTGTCGATTCGGTGTTCAACCGTGACTACGCGGTGGTGCAGGGTGTCGTGCTGGTGGTGGCAATCGGTTTTCTCGCGCTGAACCTGCTGGCGGATGTGCTGTATGTGTTAATCAACCCGAAAATGCGGAGTGAATAATGGCAGAACTGTCCACCACCGGCGTGGCGGCATCGCTGCCGCGTACGGAAAACCGGGTACTGAAAAAATTCCTCGCTAACCGTAGCGCGGTGATTGGCGCGGTGATTGTCGGCGTGTTTGTGCTGATTGCGCTGTTCGCGCCGTGGATCGCGCCGTTTGATCCGGTCAAAGCGAACTTCCTGGCAGTACGCAAACCGCCGTCGGAGCTTTACTGGTTCGGCACCGATGAGCTGGGGCGCGATATTCTCTCGCGCATGATCTGGGGGGCGCGCACTTCACTGCTGGCGGGGTGTGTGTCGGTGGTGATCGCCGTGGTGATTGGCGTACCGCTCGGTTTGCTGGCGGGTTACTTCCAGGGCGTCTGGGATGGAGTGATTTCCCGCGTTATCGAAGCGCTGCTCGCCTGTCCGTTTCTGATTATGGCTATCGCACTGGGGGCGTTTCTTGGCCCCAGCCTGACCAATGCGATGATCGCCATTGGCTTGTCGGCGATGCCCATCTTTGCCCGCCTGACGCGCGGCCAGGTGATCGCGATTCGCAACGAAGAGTATATCGACGGCGCGCGGGCGATTGGTCTGCCGGATCGCTGGATCATCCTGCGCTACGTGCTGCCGAATGTGATGTCGCCGATCCTCGTGCAGGCCACGCTGGCGATCGCTTCGGCGATCATTACCGAAGCGAGCCTGTCGTTTCTCGGCCTTGGCCAGCAGCCGCCCTATCCGTCGTGGGGGGCAATGCTGAACACCGCGAAGGGCTTTCTGGAACAGGCTCCCTGGATGTCTATTTTCCCCGGCGTAACCATCTTTCTGACCGTGCAGGGATTTAACTTACTCGGCGACGGGCTGCGCGACGCGCTCGATCCGCGCCACGACTAAGGAGTTCTGATGACAAAAGCGATTGATTTCAATGTAAATTACGCCTCACATCGCGCGCCGATGATTGGCCGCAACGCGGTTGCCACCTCACAGCCGCTGGCGGCGCAGGCCGGGATGCGTATGCTCGCACTCGGTGGTAACGCGGTGGATGCGGCGATTGCCACCGCGATGGCGCTCACCGTCGTTGAACCGACCGGCTGCGGGATCGGCAGCGATGCCTTTGCTATTGTCTGGGATGGCACGCAATTACACGGATTGAATGCTTCCGGGCGTTCGCCCGCGAGCTGGCATGCGGATATGTTCGCCGGGAAAACGGCAGTGCCAGAACTGGGCTGGGATGCCGTCACCGTGCCGGGCGCGGTATCAGGTTGGGTGGCGCTGGCGGAACGTTTTGCCACACTGCCGCTGACCACGCTGGCGCAACCGGCCATTGAGTATGCGCGCCACGGTTTTCCCGTCTCGCCGCTGATTGGTCACTTGTGGCAGCGCGGCTATAACAAACTCAAAGATCAGCCAGGCTTTAGCGCCTGCTTTGCACCTGACGGGCGCGCGCCGAAGATCGGTGAAATTTTCCGTAATCCGGCGCAGGCGCGCACGCTGGAGTTGATTGCGCAGACTAACGGTGAAGCCTTCTATCGCGGTGAGCTGGCACAGAAGATTGCCGCATTCGCCAAAGCACACGGTGCGCACCTGAGCGAGGCTGACCTGGCGAACCACAAAGCCGATTGGGTCACGTTGCTGTCGCGTGAGTTCGCCGGCGGCTCTGTGCAGGAGTTACCGCCGAACGGGCAGGGGATCGCCACGCTGATTGCGCTCGGCATTCTTGAGCAGTGCGATATGGGGCGTTATCACCCGGACTCTGTGCAGTCGCTGCACCTTGCCATTGAAGCCATGAAGCTGGCTCTGGCCGACCTTGACCGCTATGTTGCCGATGACGCACACCTGGAGTTTGCCGCCGAACTGCTGCTCAGTGATGACTATCTGAAGTCGCGTGCGGCGCTGATCGACCCCGATAACGCGTCTGATTTTGTCTATGGCGCACCGACGCAAAGCGGCACGGTTTATCTTTCTACCGCTGATGCCAGCGGCATGATGGTGTCGTTTATTCAGTCCAACTTTATGGGTTTTGGCTCCGGCGTTGTGGTGCCGGACACCGGTATCAGCCTGCAAAATCGGGGCTGCGGTTTTGTGCTTGATCCAAAACACCCGAATGCACTGGCGGGCAGCAAGCGCCCGTTCCACACCATTATTCCCGGTTTTGCGATGGGGGCCGATGGTAAACCGCTCATGTCGTTTGGCGTGATGGGCGGGCCGATGCAGGCGCAGGGACATGTGCAGATGGCGCTGCGCATTATGTTGCATGGGCAAAACCCGCAGGCGGCGATTGATGCGCCGCGCTGGCGCGTGATTCAGGGGCGTGAAGTGGCGCTGGAATCAAGCTTTGATCGCAACGTGATTGCGGCGCTGCGTGAGCGCGGGCATGTGATAACGGTAGAAGATCCGCTGGCTGGCTATAACTTTGGCGGCGCGCAGGTCATTTACCGGATGCCGGAAGGCCACTATGTCGCAGCGACCGAAAGCCGCAAAGACGGACAGGCGTTAGTGAGTTGATGAGCCCCCTCTCCCGGCGGGGAGAGGGGATCGTCTTACCCCAGCGTAAAGGGATCGGCATCCTGCCAGGCGGGAAACTTCTCGCGGTACTCCCGTAACGCGCTGAGTGACAGCTCGGCGTCAATGCGCGTCGCCTGGTGCGGCTCGGCGGTGGCGATGATTTCGCCCTGTGGGCTGATAACCCGGCTGTCGCCACGATAGTGATGACCGTTGCCATCGGTGCCGACGCGGTTACAGCCCGCCACCCAGGCGAGGTTCTCAATCGCGCGGGCCACCAGCAGCGATTGCCAGTGCAGCGAGCGCGGCGCTGGCCAGTTGGCAACATAAAGCAGCAGATCGTAATCATTGCGGTTGCGCGACCACACCGGAAAGCGCAGGTCGTAACAGACCAGCGGCAGAATGCGCCAGCCGCGCCATTCAAATACCACGCGCTCGTTACCCGCTTCGTAATGGTGGTGCTCATCGGCCATGCGGAACAGATGGCGTTTATCGTAGAAGTGCACTTTGCCTTCCGGTTCGACGAGCAGAAAGCGGTTGACCGGCCCGCGTTCGGTTTGCAGCGCGGCGCTACCGGCGATCAGCGCCTTGGTCTGTTGGGCTTTATCCCGCATCCAGGCGATGACCTCATCTTGCGGCATGGATTGTTTCGCCGCCTCCATGGCAAAACCGGTGGTGAACATTTCCGGCAGCACAATCACATCACGCCCGGTGACGTCTTCTAACTGGATATCGAAATGGCGCAGGTTAGCGGGGCCATCCATCCAGACTAACGGTTGTTGTAACAGCGTAATTTTTAAACCAGGCACAATAGCAACTCCCCGTAAGACAGCACCTGCACACTGTAGCATGAGGATAAATAAAAAAACCCGCATGATGCGGGTTTCGATAAGAGGAGAGGGTTTTCAGCCGCTTACTGCGTCAGGCAGCTTCCGGTTTACGCACTTTCTCCGGCGTTTTTACCACCGGCTGAGTCGCCAGTGCCTCCGGTTCAAAGTCGTCAACGTTGATACTCCGCAGGCGGCTGACCTCGGCTTTGTTCAACAGCGCGGCCTCTTCCTGATTAATCAGCCCGCTTGCCAGCGCCTGCTGAGCCAGCACGTCCAGACGGGTGAACGGCAGGTTTTTGCCTAACTCTTTGCAGATGCGCTGATGAATCGGATCCGCTGCCATCACATCAACCAGCGCCTCTTCCAGCAAGCCGACCGGGTTATGCTCGCTCGGCGTCAGGTACTGGCCGCGACCAATACGTGAACGCGTTGCGCTCGGGGTTTGCAGGATCTTCGCTATTTTGTGATCCAGTTTGTCGGACGGCGCGCGGTAGTGACGACCGGTCGGGAAAATCACCAGGCTCAGGGCACCCGCCACAAAGCGGTTCGGGAAGTTCTCCAGTAAATCATGCATTGCCTGTTCCGCCTGGTAGAGCGCATCCTGCACGCCCCAGTGTACCAGCGGCAGATCCGCTTCCTGACGGCCTTCGTCGTCATAGCGTTTCAGCACCGCCGAGGCGAGATAGAGCTGGCTTAACACATCGCCGAGACGTGCCGAGATGCGTTCGCGGCGTTTCAGGCTGCCGCCAAGCACCGCCATAGACACATCCGAGAGCAGCGCGAGGTTGGCACTCACACGGTTCAGATGCTGGTAGTAACGTTTGGTGGCGTCACGGGTTGGCGTGGCGCTGGTTAAACCGCGTGTCAGGCCGAGCCAGAAACTGCGCATCATATTGCTGCCGACATGACCGATATGTTTGAACAGCAGTTTATCGAAGGCGTCCACGTCGTTATTCTGCGCGGCGGCCATCTCTTCCAGCACATACGGATGGCAGCGGATAGCGCCCTGGCCGAAGATCATCATGGTACGGGTGAGGATATTCGCGCCTTCTACGGTAATGGCGATCGGTGCACCCTGGTAGCTACGCGCCAGGAAGTTGCCCTCGCCGAGCATGATGCCTTTACCGCCGGCAATATCCATCGCATCAATGATTGACTGCTGACCACGGTGGGTACAGTGATACTTAACGATTGCCGAAAGCACCGCCGGTTTTTCACCGAGCATAATGCCGTAGGTCACCAGCGATGCGGCTGCATCCATGGCGTAGGCGTTACCGCCAATGCGCGCCAGCGGCTCTTCGATGCCTTCCATTTTACCAATCGACACTTTGAACTGGCGGCGGATATGAGCGTACGCGCCAATCCCCATCGCAACGGATTTAACGCCGCCAGTGGAGTTGGACGGCAGCGTAATACCGCGACCTACCGACAGACATTCCACCAGCATACGCCAGCCCTGACCAGCCATCTTCGGCCCGCCAATAATGTAATCAATCGGCACAAAAATATCGTCGCCGCGGGTCGGGCCGTTCTGGAACGGCACGTTCAGCGGGAAGTGACGGCGGCCAATTTCCACGCCCGGCGTAGAGGTGGGGATCAGCGCACAGGTAATGCCTAATTCTTCCTCGCCACCCAGCAGTTTATCCGGGTCAGAGAGTTTGAACGCCAGCCCCAGAACCGTAGCGATTGGCGCGAGCGTAATGTAGCGTTTGTTCCAGGTCAGGCGCATACCGAGCACCTGTTCGCCCTGCCAGTCACCCATGCAAACGATGCCGGTATCCGGAATGGCGCCCGCATCGGAGCCAGCTTCCGGGCTGGTCAGTGCGAAGCAGGGGATTTCTACACCGCGCGCCAGGCGCGGCAGATAGTGATCTTTTTGCTCCTGGGTGCCGTAGTGTTGCAGCAATTCACCCGGGCCTAAGGAGTTCGGTACGCCGACGGTGATCGCCAGAATACCGGAGACACCCGCGAGTTTTTGCAGCACACGGGACTGGGCATAAGCAGAGAATTCCAGCCCGCCGTACTCTTTTTTGATGATCATCGCAAAGAAGCGGTGCTCTTTTAAGAACGCCCACAGTTCTGGCGGCAGATCGGCCATTTCGTGGGTGATCTGGAAGTCATTCGCCATGCGACAGGCTTCTTCCACCGGGCCGTCGATAAATGCCTGCTCTTCGGCGGTCAGGCGCGGCTGCGGGTAGTTATGCAGTTTTTTCCAGTCCGGGTTACCGCGAAACAGATCGCCTTCCCACCAGGTTGTCCCGGCGTCGATGGCCTCTTTTTCGGTACGCGACATTGGCGGCATCACTTTACGGAAACCACGGAATGCCGGTGCGGAAATCAACGCTTTACGCATCGGCGGCAGGTTAAACGGCACCAGAATAATCGCGAGCGGCAGCAGCACCCAGTTAGACCACAGGCCCGCAATGCCCAGCGCGGCGGTCCACGCCAGCAGGATCACGCTGCTGAGCAGCAGGTTAACGCGGTGGTAAAACAGCGCGCCGAGCAGAACAACCGTTGCGATAATGCTCAAAATCATCATAAAGAAAAGCTCCCTTGCTTGTAGGAGGTCTGACCACTTGTGATGTATTGGTTGTAGTGGATGTGATTTCTTTTAGCAATGTGTTTACAAAATAATTACAACCTGGTTCACATTGTTGAGGGCTTTTTGCGCACGGAAAATGAAAACGACGGGGCGCTACGGCTTTAACTTCTCGCCTGGAATAGTATCCGGTACACTGCGCAGTGTTATTTACATTTATGCTGAAGGATATCCTCATGTACCAGGATCTTATTCGTAACGAACTGAACGAAGCGGCCGAAACGCTGGCGAACTTCTTGAAAGATGATGCCAATATTCACGCTATTCAGCGCGCGGCGGTATTGCTGGCCGACAGCTTTAAAGCCGGCGGCAAAGTGTTGTCCTGTGGTAACGGCGGCTCGCATTGTGATGCGATGCATTTCGCAGAAGAGTTAACCGGGCGCTACCGTGAAAACCGTCCGGGTTACCCGGCGATTGCCATCTCTGACGTGAGCCATCTCTCCTGCGTCAGCAACGACTTCGGTTACGACTATGTTTTCTCCCGTTATGTGGAAGCCGTTGGCCGCGAAGGCGACGTGCTGCTGGGGATCTCCACTTCCGGTAACTCCGGCAACGTGATCAAAGCGGTTGCGGCGGCGCGTGAGAAGGGAATGAAAGTGATCACCCTGACCGGTAAAGACGGCGGCAAAATGGCGGGCAGCGCAGATGTTGAAATTCGCGTGCCGCATTTTGGTTATGCTGACCGTATTCAGGAAATTCACATTAAAGTGATCCATATCCTGATTCAGTTGATTGAAAAAGAGATGGTTAAGGCTTAAGGAAGGCGATTTTGCCTTTTTGACTCCGGCAGTGCCCGAGATCCTGTCTGTGTGCAGTGAATCGGCGCACTGTCCGTATGCCAACTGGCTGCACTAATTACGCCTTCTCTGATAAGGGCGCTGTGTGGGGGTGTGTATGTGCGAACTGCTCGGTATGAGCGCAAATGTGCCAACCGATATCTGCTTTAGTTTTACCGGTCTCGTCCAGCGTGGCGGCGGAACCGGGCCGCATAAAGATGGCTGGGGCATTACCTTTTACGAAGGCAAGGGCTGTCGCACGTTCAAAGATCCGCAACCGAGTTTTAATTCCCCTATTGCGAAATTAGTACAGGACTATCCGATCAAATCCCGTTCGGTGATTGCCCATATTCGCCAGGCGAATCGTGGCGAAGTGGCGCTGGAAAATACCCATCCGTTTACCCGCGAACTTTGGGGGCGCAACTGGACATATGCGCACAACGGGCAGCTCACAGGTTATAAATCGCTGGAGACCGGTAATTTCCGCCCCATTGGCGAAACCGACAGCGAGAAAGCCTTTTGCTGGCTATTGCACAAGCTGACCGAACGCTACCCGCGCACACCGGGCAATATGGCGGCAGTGTTTAAATATATTGCGGCACTGGCAACGGAACTGCGCGTGAAGGGCGTTTTTAATATGCTGCTGTCGGACGGGCGTTATGTGATGGCGTTTTGTTCGACCAATCTGTTCTGGATCACCCGCCGTGCGCCGTTTGGCGTAGCGAAGCTGCTGGATCAGGATGTGGAAATTGATTTTCAGCGGGAAACCACACCAAACGATGTGGTTACCGTGATTGCCACCCAGCCGTTAACCGGCAATGAAACCTGGCAAAAGATTATGCCAGGCGAATGGGCATTATTTTGCCTGGGGGAGCGTGTAGTTTGACGCCAGCTGCGGCTGAACAGCGGTGTTCAGCGGCTTACTAACCACATAGCGACCATCCACGACCGAGACAACCGGCGGCTGGTGGGTGGTGGCGAAGTAGTCATAACCCGGCTTCAATTGCTTCCAGAAATCCGCATACGTTGAATACTTATGGCGCTGCATATTGGCGTCGGTCATGCGGAACGGATAGATACTCACCTGCACGTTCGGCTGTCCGAAAACCAGCGCGGCGGTAACAAACTGGAAGATCTCATCAATACCGGAATCCGTCATTGCGTAGCAACCAATCGACACGCAAGCGCCGTGAATCATCAGGTATTTGCCTTCATAGCCGTGGGCGCGATCGTAGTTATTCGGAAACCCAATATTAATGGCTTTATAGAAGCGGCTATCCGGCTTCAACTGGCTGCGCTGTACGGAGTAGAACCCCTCCGGGCTTTTAAAATCACCCTGGCGCTGCTTGGGGCCTAACCCGCCGGAGTAATTACAAATCTTGTAGCTGTCGAGCAACTGATATTGCTCGCCCATCTTGACGTAAAGATCAAGGGTGCGCTCTTCTTTGAAGATCTGGATATAAACCGGCGACCCCATCAACTGCTGCTTATATTCTTTGCTGACCGGCGTTACTGAACCGTTGCTGCTCACCAGGCCAGCAAAAGAGACGCACGGAAGCAGAAGCATCGCAATAAATAATGCGATTTTGCGCATACTACTTGTTTCCTTGATAAAGCTAATACCACATTGCCAGGACGGCAAAAGAAGCCCAAAATTCAGACTATTCTGTTTTGGAGCGCCCACATTAGCATTACGGCATTTTTTCGCAAGCCCCAATCTACGTCGTCTTTCACGCTGCCTCTTTATTGGCTTCGCTTTTGTCTCGCGCGAATAAGATTGAGGATTATGTATCAAACGCTTGGCCGAAAGCTGGCGACTATTATGCGAGTAAAAAGCCTGAATTACCGCTTATATTCCTCTCTTTTCGTCGGATTTACGTACTGGCTTCTCAATTGCTGTAAGTGTGCTGTATACTTATCCAGTATTCTGTGAGGGCATACGCATGCGCAAAATCATACATGTTGATATGGACTGCTTTTTCGCGGCGGTTGAGATGCGCGATAACCCGGCCCTGCGCGATATTCCCATCGCTATCGGCGGCAGCCGGGTACAACGCGGCGTGATCAGCACGGCGAACTATCCGGCACGCAAATTTGGCGTACGCAGCGCGATGCCAACAGCGATGGCGCTTAAACTCTGCCCGCACCTCACGCTATTGCCCGGCCGTTTTGACGCTTATAAAGAAGCGTCTAACCAGATCCGCGATATCTTCTCTCGCTACACCTCGCGTATTGAACCGCTCTCGCTGGATGAAGCCTATCTTGATGTTACCGATAGCCCGCACTGCCACGGTTCGGCGACGCTAATGGCGCAGGAGATTCGCCAGACCATTTTTAATGAAACCCAACTGACTGCGTCGGCGGGCGTTGCACCGGTGAAGTTTCTCGCCAAAATTGCCTCCGATCTCAACAAACCCAACGGGCAATATGTGATTACTCCCGCTGATGTCCCGGCGTTTCTGCGCACGCTACCGCTCGGCAAAATCCCCGGTGTGGGGAAGGTATCAGCGGCAAAACTGGAAACGCTGGGGCTGCGCACCTGTGAAGATGTGCAAAAGAGCGACCTGGCCATGCTGCTTAAACGCTTTGGTAAATTCGGCCGTATTTTATGGGAGCGCAGTCAGGGCATTGACGAGCGGGAAATTAACAGCGAACGGTTGCGTAAATCGGTGGGCGTGGAGCGGACGCTGGCGGAAGATATTCACAGCTGGGAAGAGTGCGAAGCGATTATCGAACATCTCTACCCTGAGCTTGAGCGGCGGTTGGCAAAAGTAAAACCGGATCTGTTAATTGCTCGCCAGGGGGTAAAACTGAAATTTAATGATTTCCAGCTTACGACTCAGGAGCATGTCTGGCCGCGGTTAAATAAAGAGGATTTACTGGCGACGGCGCAAAAAACCTGGAACGACCGCCGCAGCGGGCGCGGTGTCCGGCTGGTTGGGCTGCATGTCACGCTGCTTGATCCCCAACTGGAACGGCAACTGGTGTTAGGGCTATAAAATTACGCTACGGATCTATTACACGCTTCTTTATCCCCGACGTTTATTTCACATTACTGCACAAGAATTTCACCGTGCCCTGATGTCTCTTTGTCGTTCCTGTAACCCCGGTTTCGTCTGCCGATCCCTTTTATTTGTTCATATATAAAAGGAGATACGGGCAATTCTCTTTGCCATCTCGCTTCGGAAAATATTTCTACTAAACGGCTGGCAACCTTGCTGATTGCTCATCATCTGCAACAAATAAAGGATGCTGAATGCGCGAGGCTGAAATCGGAAGGTCGATTGTTTCACCCGCAGATTGAACGGGGAGAAACCCGCTGCGCGCGTTTAAAGGGATGGCATTTAAGGCAGTGTAGAGTCGGGGAAAATGTCCGCGCCGGGCGGCGCGGACAACAAGCTTATTTCGCCGGAATCGCTTTCAGCAATTCGGTCAGCAAGGTCCAGTAATGGCCCACGCTTTCGATATGCACTTGCTCATCCGGTGAGTGCGGGCCGGTGATGGTTGGCCCAATCGATACCATATCCATATCCGGGTACGGTTTTTTGAACAGACCGCACTCCAGACCCGCGTGGATCACCTGAATGTTCGGCGTTTTGTTGAACAGACGCTGATAAGTTTCACGCACCAGCGCCATCACCGGTGAACGCGCGTCCGGCTGCCAGCCCGGGTAGCCGCCTTTCGGTGCGGTTTTCGCTCCCGCCAGCGCACCCAGTGACTCCAGCATGCTCACCACATAATCTTTCCCGCTATCTACCAGCGAGCGGATCAGGCAGATGATCTCGGCGTTGTCGTCTTGCAGCGTTACCACGCCCACGTTCAGCGAGGTTTCTACCACGCCTTTGGCGACGTCAGAGTTGCGAATAACCCCGTTCGGCGTCGCGTTCAGCAGGCGCACAAACGTATCGCGCGAGGCGGTGGTCAGCGCCGCTTTATCGCTGCTTGCGCTGTCCAACAGTACCACCAGATTCTTCTCTTTGGCTTCCAGCTCGTTTTTCAGGATTGCCTGATATTCGTTGGCCAGCGTTTTCAGCTGCGCGGCTTTATCTGCCGGAATGGCGAAAACAGCAATCGCTTCGCGCGGAATCGCGTTACGCAACGTACCGCCAGTGAAATCCAGCAGACGCAGATCCAACTCCGCCGCGTGACCGGCCAGGAAGCGCGCCAGCAGTTTGTTGGCGTTACCTAAACCGACATGAATTTCGGCACCAGAGTGGCCGCCTTTCAGCCCTTTCAGCGTCAGCTTGAAGGTTTCATACCCGGCCGGTACGGCTTCGCGGGTGAGTGGCAGGGTGGTGATAAAATCGATACCGCCTGCGCACCCCATGTAGATTTCACCCTCTTCTTCAGAGTCGGTGTTAATCAGAATGTCCGCCTGCAGCCAGTTCGCTTGCAGACCAAACGCGCCATCCATGCCTGCTTCTTCGGTCATGGTCAGCAGCACTTCCAGCGGACCGTGTTCAACGCTGTCATCTGCCAGCACCGCCAGCGCGGAAGCCATGCCGATGCCGTTATCCGCGCCGAGCGTGGTGCCGCGCGCTTTAACCCATTCACCGTCTACATACGGGCGAATCGGATCGGTGGTGAAATCGTGTACTGTGTCGTTATTTTTCTGCGGCACCATATCAAGGTGTGCTTGCAGAACTACCGGCTTGCGGTTTTCCATGCCAGCGGTGGCTGGTTTACGGATCAGAATGTTGCCAACCTGGTCGCGTTCCGCATGCAACCCCTTTTCTTTCGCCCAGCCCATAATGTGACCGGCGAGTTGTTCTTCATGGTAGGACGGGTGCGGAATAGAACAAATTTTGGCAAAAATATCCCACAGCGGCTGTGGCGATAGGTGAGACAGTTCAGACACGATGAGTCTCCTTACGAAGAGCCTGCGCAACATACCTTGCAGGTCACAGGGTTAAATAAACGAACATCGCAAGCCGTCAGCTTGCGAGATGGCGTTGAGAATAACACTTTATTGCCGCGCTGCGAGCACCAGTGCGCGGAAAAAGCGCCGGTAATGCCGGGTAATACTGGTTTTTAGCGCTTCAGATCTCTATAATCTCGCGCAACCTATTTCCCCCTCGAATAATTTTTAAGCCGTAAAACACAGGCTGGGACACTTCACATGAGCGAAAAATACGTCGTCACCTGGGACATGTTGCAGATTCACGCACGCAAACTGGCCGCCCGATTGATGCCTTCAGAACAATGGAAAGGCATTATTGCCGTAAGCCGTGGTGGTCTGGTGCCAGGCGCATTGCTGGCGCGTGAGCTGGGCATTCGTCATGTTGATACCGTATGTATCTCCAGCTACGACCACGACAACCAGCGCGAGCTGAAAGTCCTGAAACGCGCAGAAGGTGACGGCGAAGGTTTTATCGTGATCGACGATCTGGTGGACACTGGCGGTACCGCTGTCGCCATTCGTGAAATGTATCCCAAAGCGCATTTCGTCACTATTTTCGCCAAACCGGCAGGTCGCCCGCTGGTTGACGATTACGTGATCGATATCCCGCAGGACACCTGGATTGAGCAGCCGTGGGATATGGGTGTGGTGTTTGTGCCGCCAATCAGCGGCCGTTAATTCTGCTTTGAAACATTTGCTCACGCCCGGTTTTGCCGGGCGTTGTTTTTTTTAGCGCGCAACAGGTTACAATAACCGCCGGTGATAGATACATGGAGCCTGCGCGCAATGTCACAGCCCAATCTTAGCGAAACGTTATTCAAACCCCGCTTCAAACACCCTGAAACTTCCACGCTGGTACGCCGGTTTAATCGTGGCGCGCAATCGCCGATTCTGTCGACCCTTGATGGCAAAAATGTGCCGCACTGGTATCGCATGCTCAACCGGCTGATGTGGGTTTGGCGCGGCGTGGATCCGCGAGAGATCCTCGAAGTGCAGGCGCGCATTGTGATGAGCCAGGCTGAACGCACTGACCCGGAATTGTATGACACGGTGGTGGGTTACCGTAACGGCAACTGGATCTATGAATGGTCCGTGCAGGCTATGTCGTGGCAGCAAAAAGCGATGCAGGAACCCGCGCCGGAGATCAGTGGCAAACACTGGCTGCATGCGTCCAGTTTGTTCAGCATTGCCGCTTATCCTCATATTAAAGGTGATTCGCTCGCTGAGCAGGCGCAAGCGCTGGCGAACCGCGCGTATGAAGAGGCGGTGCAGCGTCTGCCGGGCGAGATCAAAGAGCTGCAGTTCGCCATTCCCGGCGGCACGCCGGTCACCGGATTTTTGCATATGCCGCCTGGCAATGGCCCGTTTCCGACGGTATTAATGTGCGGCGGGCTGGATAGCCTGCAAAGCGACTATTACACCCTGTTTGAACGCTATTTCGCGCCGCAAGGCATCGCGATGCTGACGCTGGATATGCCGTCGGTTGGCTTCTCTTCGAAGTGGAAACTGACACAGGATTCCAGCCTGCTGCATCAGCATGCACTGCAGGCGCTGCCGAACATTCCCTGGATCGATCACACGCGGGTGGCGGCGTTTGGCTTTCGCTTTGGCGCGAATGTGGCGGTGCGCCTGGCATACCTTGAATCTTCGCGCCTGAAAGCGGTGGCTTGCCTTGGGCCGGTGGTGCATGCACTGTTAAGCGATCCGCAGCGCCAGGGACGCGTACCGGAGATGTATCTGGATGTGCTCGCCAGCCGCCTGGGGATGCACGACGCCTCCGACGAGGCGCTGCGCGTGGAGCTGAATCGCTATTCGCTGAAAACCCAGGGTTTACTCGGCAGACGTTGCCCCACGCCGATGCTTTCCGGTTACTGGCAAAACGATCCCTTCAGCCCGGAGGAGGAGTCGCGTTTAATCACCTCGTCATCTGGCAACGGCAAACTGCTGGAAATCCCGTTTAACCCGGTTTATCGAAATTTTGATAAGGCGTTGCAACAAATAACCGGATGGATCAACCATCATTTTCGTTAATAGATTGATAAATTCTATCGGTTTGGTAAAACAGTTGCTTCACAAAAGGAGATCGCAATGACGTTACCGAGTGGACATCCGAGAAGCAGGTTGATTAAAAAGTTTACTGCGCTGGGGCCTTATATCCGCGAAGAGCAATGCGAAGAGAACCGTTTTTTCTTTGATTGCCTGGCAGTTTGCGTGAATGTTAAACCCGCGCCGGAAAAACGAGAGTTCTGGGGCTGGTGGATGGAAATGGAAGCGCAGGAGACACGTTTTACCTACCGTTATCAGTTCGGCCTTTTTGATAAAGAAGGGCAATGGAAACCTACGGCGATAAAAGATCAGGAAGTGACCGATCGTTTAGAGCACACGCTGCGCGATTTTCACGAACGTGCGAAAACCCTGCTGGCTTCACTTGAGCTGAAGCTGGAACCTGCCGAAAACTTCAAAGAACAATTGAAGCTCACCGCGTAACTCCCCGCATAAAAAATGCCCGATAGCTTGCGCTTATCGGGCCTGGCCGCAGTTTCCCGGCCTTTCACCTGAATCAGGTTAAATAAATGCCCTCTTGCGAGGGCATTCAATATAACGAGGGGTATTACAGTTACTGCAACTTAGAACTGATAAGTCACGCCAACGGCAACAACGTCGTCATTCGCCAGACCCAGCTTGTTGTCGTCTTTGAGCTGGTTGATTTTATAGTCAACCATCGCCGAGAAGTTCTTGTTGAAGTAGTAAGTTGCGCCAACGTCGATGTAGTTAACCAGATCTTCGTCGCCAACACCTTTTTCCAGGTCCTTGCCTTTAGTCAGGACATAACCCAGAGACGGACGCAGACCGAAGTCGAACTGGTACTGGACAACCGCTTCGAAGTTCTCGGTTTTGTTAGCAAAACCTGAACCCAGCCCGGTGCTCGCTGCGGCAGATACTGGTGTCATGTTGTAAGCGACGCCGTACATGGTGGCGATGTACAGGTTGTTAGCGTCGTATTTCGCGCCGGTTGCCCACGCTTCGGCTTTCTCGCCGCGACCAAACGCGGCGGTGTTCTGCGCGTTGGTGCGGTCAGAGTTCGCATATGCGCCAATCAGGCTGAACGCGCTACCGCCGAAGTTATAGGAGAGTGAAGTACCCCAGCCGTCGCCGTTCTGTTTGCTGACAGCGCGGTTGCTTTCGTTTTTACCCTGGTACTGCAGGGTCATATTCAGACCGTCGATCATGCCGAAGAAGTCGGTATTGCGATAAGTTGCAACGCCAGTGGTACGTTTGGTCATGAAGTCGTCGGTACGGGTCATGCCGTCGCCGCCGAATTCCGGGAACATATCCGTTACGGAAGCCACGTCGTACAGCACACCCAGGTTACGACCGTAGTCGATAGAACCAAAATCTTTGATTTTCAAACCCGCAAACGCCAGACGGGTTTTCTGGCTGGTCGCTGAGTTGTTGTTGTTGGTTTCGTCGTTGTTACCAGCAAATTCAGCTTCCCAACGGCCGAAACCGGTCAGCTGATCGTTAATCTGTGTTTCGCCTTTGAAGCCGAAACGCACGTAAGTTTTGTCACCGTCGTTGGTGGTATCGTCACTGAAGTAGTGCATGGCTTTTACTTTGCCGTACACGTCCAGTTTGTTGCCGTTCTTGTTATAAACTTCGGCTGCGTGAACAGAAGAAGCAGAAGCGACAACGCTCATCACCATTAATGCCAGAGTGCTCTTTTTCATTTTGATTCCTGATTTGACTAACGCGCTAATATTCGCTGGGCATACGCCCCGTGAAAAACAGGAAGGGTTTTAACGCTGCGAAATTAAAGATTTATGACAAATTAAGAATATTTTTAAAAAGTTATGTTTTTTTGTATTTGCCATAAAAGTGTCAAATCCTGCCGCTACGCTTGCTGATCCCGCGCAACAAAAAAGTGGGCTGACAGCTCTGGCAGTTGGCAATCGCTCTCACTCCTGTTACAACGTCTGACGACGATTTACTTTCCTTATATTTCCTTAAAAAAACGGCAGAGAATCATGAGTGACAGCCAGACGCTGGTGGTAAAACTCGGTACCAGTGTTTTAACGGGCGGTTCCCGTCGCCTGAACCGCGCCCATATTGTTGAACTGGTGCGCCAGTGCGCACAGCAACACGCCGCCGGGCATAGAATTGTAATTGTGACGTCTGGCGCGATTGCCGCCGGACGCGAGCATCTGGGCTACCCGGAACTCCCCGCGACTATCGCGTCGAAACAGCTGCTGGCGGCGGTAGGGCAGAGCCGTTTGATTCAACTGTGGGAACAACTATTTTCCATTTACGGGATTCATATTGGGCAGATGCTGCTGACGCGCGCCGATATGGAAGATCGTGAGCGTTTCCTCAATGCGCGCGACACGCTGCGTGCGCTGCTCGACAACAATATCGTGCCGGTGATTAACGAAAACGACGCCGTAGCCACCACGGAAATCAAAGTCGGCGATAACGATAACCTCTCCGCGCTCGCCGCTATCCTTGCCGGTGCCGACAAACTGCTACTGCTGACCGATCAGCAAGGCCTGTTTACCGCCGATCCGCGTAGCAACCCGGACGCGGAACTGATTAAAGACGTTTACGGCATCGACGATGCGCTGCGCGCGATTGCCGGGGACAGCGTTTCCGGCCTCGGTACGGGCGGGATGGGCACCAAGCTGCAAGCGGCTGACGTTGCCTGCCGCGCGGGGATCGACACCATTATCGCTGCGGGCAGCAAGCCAGGCGTGATTGGCGATGTTGTGGAAGGGATTTCCGTCGGCACGCGCTTTCACGCCCAGGAGTCGCCGCTGGAAAACCGTAAACGCTGGATCTTTGGCGCGCCGCCTGCCGGTGAAATCACCGTTGATGAAGGCGCAACGGCGGCCATTCTGGAACGCGGCAGCTCCTTGTTGCCCAAAGGCATTAAAAGCGTGACAGGCAACTTTTCCCGTGGTGAAGTGATCCGCATTCGTAATCTGCAAGGTCGCGATATCGCCCACGGCGTAAGCCGTTATAACAGCGATGCGCTGCGTCGCATTGCCGGGCAACATTCGCAGCAGATTGACGCCATTCTGGGCTACGAATATGGCCCTGTCGCGGTGCACCGCGACGACATGATTACCCGTTAAGGAGCAGAAGTATGCTGGAACAAATGGGCATCGCTGCCAAAGCAGCGTCATACAAGCTGGCATTGCTCTCCAGCCGCCAGAAAAATCGCGTGCTGGAAAAAATCGCTGATTATCTCGAAGCGCAGGCGCAAGAGATCCTGCTCGCGAACGAACAGGATCTGCTGGAAGCTCGCCGCAACGGGCTGAGCGACGCGATGCTTGACCGGCTGGCGCTCAACCCGGCGCGCTTAACCGCGATCGCCAATGATGTGCGCCAGGTTTGCAAACTGGCGGATCCGGTAGGCCAGGTGATTGACGGTGGTCTGTTGGACAGCGGATTGCGCATTGAGCGCCGGCGCGTGCCGCTGGGCGTGATTGGTGTGATTTATGAAGCGCGTCCTAACGTCACCGTGGATGTCGCTTCTTTGTGCCTGAAAACCGGTAATGCCGCGATCCTGCGCGGTGGTAAAGAGACCTGGCGCACCAACGCCGCCACGGTAAAAGTTATCCAGCAGGCGCTGGAAGAGTGCGGCTTACCGGCCGGCGCGGTGCAGGCTATCGAAAGCCCGGATCGCGCGTTGGTGAATGAAATGCTGCGCATGGATAAATACATCGACATGCTGATCCCGCGCGGTGGCGCTGGTTTACATAAGTTGTGCCGCGAACAGTCGACCATCCCGGTGATCACCGGAGGTATCGGCGTGTGTCATATCGTGGTTGATGACTCTGCGGAAATCGATCCGGCGTTAAAAATCATCGTTAACGCGAAAACCCAACGCCCCAGTACCTGCAACACGGTGGAAACACTGCTGGTGCATCAGGATATCGCGCAGCGATTCCTGCCCGCGCTGAGTAAGCAGATGGCGGAAAGTGGCGTGACATTGCATGCTGATAAACAGGCGTTGGCGCTGTTGCAAAACGGCCCGGCAAAAGTGGAAGCGGTAAAAGCGGAGCAGTATGACGACGAGTTTTTATCACTGGATTTGAATGTGAAAATCGTGGCGGGTCTGGATGACGCCATCGATCATATTCGCCAGCACGGCACTCAGCACTCTGATGCCATCCTCACGCGTACGCTGCGCAATGCAGACCGCTTTATCAACGAGGTGGACTCCTCCGCAGTGTATGTGAATGCGTCTACGCGTTTTACCGACGGCGGGCAGTTTGGCCTGGGAGCAGAAGTCGCTGTCAGCACGCAAAAGCTGCACGCGCGTGGCCCGATGGGGCTGGAAGCGTTGACAACCTATAAGTGGATTGGCTTCGGCGACGACACGATTCGTGCTTAATTGAAAAAGGGTGATGCAAAAGTAGCCGGTTGATTCCCAAGGGCATTGACGCATCACCCGCTTAGTTTTAACCTTCTACTCCGTGATTCACGCTCGTGAACACATCGCAGGGCCGATATAGCTCAGTTGGTAGAGCAGCGCATTCGTAATGCGAAGGTCGTAGGTTCGACTCCTATTATCGGCACCACTTTCCCCTTCAAAATTAACGAGTTACGATTCATTGATTTTGCTTTGTCCGACCCGGCATTTTTCCGTGTTGAGCATGCAAGACGTAACGCGACATCGCGTCATTTCATCCCCTCGCTTCATTGTCGATAATTCATTTATGGCAATAACAACAGGCTGGATTAAATAATCCGGCGCTGCATATCTCGTGAAGCTGATAGAACGTAAATCGGAAATATCTCATCCTCTCCCGTTAAAGATATATTTTGTATTTAGCAGGACCTACACATGGTGCGCGCAAATAAAATTTGTGGCGTGTATATTAATGGCAAGTTCATAACATCATGTACACATGTTGAATTTATCGCCATTTTATTGATAGGGATGATCGTGATGAGAAAACTTATAGCTCTATTGTCTATTTCGATTTTAAGTGGATGCGCTCAACAACCACTCGTAACGGTAAATGCGTTATCTTCAGGCCAGAGTGTAGGGAAGCGCTTCATCATCCTGCCAGCCAGTCAGGCGCTCTATGACGCTAACCAAATTGAATACAATCAAATTGCCGCAGTAGTTTCTGCATCGCTGACACGTCAGGGATATATACAAGTTAACGAGCCGGAAAAAGCCGATCAGGGAATATTATTAGGATTTGCAAGAAGTGGGGAGGTGACCAGCACAAGGAATGTCACTGTGCCGATCTATGGTCAGACCGGTATTAGTTCAGCGACGACATACGGAAATGCCAATACCACATATAACTATCTCGGTGGCGGTAACTTAACGTCGAACACTACAGGCAGCGCAACGACGGTCTACACACCGACCTATGGAATTACCGGGGCATATGACACAACTGTCACCAATACATCGTATGGAACAGCGGTAGCACTCAATGCATACGACGCTAAGGTATATCTGAAAAGTAACCGCGTAAATCTGCTGTGGAAGTCAAGTGCGGCCCTCGTATCTTCCAGGGCTGACAGTATTGCCGATTACAGAGGTCTGGCGTTAATTGCGGCTAATTATGCCAATATGAATACTAACGGTGATACCCATTTGAGAACCGATCCACGTAATCCCACTCAGTAATTTAAACGGGGTGTGATAAATACGATGGAAATTAACACCCCATACCAATTAAAAAAGACAGTGCTATTGAAATGAGTCGACCTCTCAACATTCCCTCCCTGATATTCACGCTACGGAAAATACCGTTTTACCCATAAAAAAAGCGCCCGCAGGCGCTTAGAGTGTGTTGTTCGACAACGGCAGACTTATTTGGTCAGTTCAGCCGTCATATGAACATTATTATTAGTGTTGGCTTCAATGATTTTATATGAAGCGCCTGCCTGCTGTGCTTTGGCAGCAATTAAGGATTCCGCTTCGTCAAGCGTGGACGCCGTGGCGGTTACGCTCTGAGCGAAAGCGCCAAATGAGAGGACGGAAAGCACAGTAGCGACAGCAAGTGAATTGATGGTTTTCATAATGTTATTCCTTAAATTTTTATTTGTGCTGGGCGATAACGCCCGATTCAACATCTGTAGTGAATGCTGGTTTTATACGGCAGCGTTTATTTGTAAATCACCGCGGTGCCGTGCAGGGTGTTCGGGCCGGTCACGGAAGTAATACGGAACGATTTCGCGCCCATTTCATCGGCTTTCTGCGCCAGTTCGCTTTGCAAAGAGGAGAGATTGGTGCCGGCATTGGCAGAAATCACGCCCACTTTTTGTTGGTCAGCCGGAGTGGACTGCACTTCGACGGCGGCTACGCTTGCGAAAGAGAGGGAACTAAGTACAGCGACAGCGATCAGGGATTTGATGGTTTTCATAATTTTGCCTTCTGAATCTGGATTTGTGTGAGGTCGTAAGTATTAACTTAACGATCGATAGGTAAATCATAAATGTGATCTGCATCACTCGTCAATACTATTTTTATAATGATCGTTTAAATAATTTAAAACAACTTATTATTCAAATGGATATGTCGTGTATTTTTTCGAAAAATTTCCGCTGGTCAGCCGCTTTGTAATGTTTTTATAATGATTATTAACTAAATTGATGTGAACGAGGGAGGAACAATGGCAACCGACGTCACATGCTGTACGAGAAAAGGTCGCGGACGGCCAAAAATTTTCGATCGGGACGCAATGCTGGATAAAGCGATGATGCTGTTCTGGCAGCAGGGTTATGAAGCCACATCGCTGGCAGACCTGGTTGAAGCCACTGGCGCAAAAGCACCGACGCTGTATGCGGAATTTAACAATAAAGAGGGATTGTTCAGAGCCGCGCTTGATCGCTATATGGCTCGCTTTTCCGCTAAACACCGGGCAGCGCTTTTCTGCGAAGAGAAAACGGTTGAGCAGGCGTTGTGCGATTATCTGCACGCGCTAGCCAATTGTTTTGCCGGTAGTGATACTCCGGCAGGCTGCTTTTTAATCAACACTTCTGTCACGGTTTCCGCTTCATCGGAACCGATAGCGGACTCTATCCGGGAACGGCAAACGGCTCAGGAGCAAACGCTGCTGGCTTTTTTGCTGCAACGCCAGTTGCGTGGTGAGATCCCGTCGCCAACAGATGTGCAAACCACCGCGCTTTTTTTAAGCTGTATTATTCATGGCATGTCGGTCAGCGCGCGCGAAGGTGTCAGTCTGGATAAACTGCAGCAGATTATCGACACGACGCTGCGGTTGTGGCCGGTATTAATCAAGCTGAACGAACGGAGCGCCGATTAAGAGAATGGTGGACAATGCGTTTGAGGATGACCTTCCGCGGGCAAGAGGATTTTTCGCCCGCGGTGAAACCATCAGTGATGGAGCATTTCGTCAACAATCTGCGCTTTAGTCATATTGTACGGATAATATGTCGGCCAGTTATCCATCTCTTTTAACAGCGCGTCTTGCGATTCGTTGCCCATAAAAATATGGAAATGTTGCGACTGGCGCGGGCCGATAATATGGTCGCTGAACTGCACATATTTTGGCGCTTTTGATTGCGCGTCTTTACATTCAAAGAGATAACGCACGCCTTTTTTCCCGGAGGAGTAAGTCAGGATTTTATAGCCCGCGTAATCATAACGGCAGGAATTGACCGTTTTGCCAACGTGAAATTCCATTACGTTGTTTTCTATGCCAATCATTTCTACATCGGTGGCGTAACCTTTTTGGTAATAGGCGCGATACTCTTCAACGCTTTTACCACCTTGTTTTGCTTTTTTCTCCAGCACCGGATCAAGATCGCCGCTGAGCAGATACGGGTTCATGGATTGCCAGATCCCGTCCCAATCGGACAATGCCCGGTCTTTTACGTCCTTATCATCAAAAATGCCTTCGCTGGCTTTACGCTCCACTTCTGTAAGCGGTTTGCCGTGGTGGTGGTCATGCGCCAACGTCGGTGCGCTCATTAGCAGCACTCCCATGCCAAGTACAAAGGCTGATTTCTTCATGATCATATTGCGCTCCCTGGTTATCATTTGTTACGAAGTGAAATGTTATAATATAACAAAATCAAATGCCACATCGCTTTCAATTCACCAGCCAAATGAGTGGGGCGCCGTACAACATAGCCAGCGCTATAAAACATAGCAATATCTATATGTTTATGATTAATAAGTAATTTTTGCGTTTTTTATTCGGCTATGGCATTCTTGCCGCTCTTTTCGCAGCGTCTGCGTTTTTGCCTTCGCCTGTGGGCATTTAGGGGTCAGCAATGAGTTTTTACGCAATAAGTATTCTTGCTTTCAGCATGTCGATGGATTCTTTTGCTGCCGCTATCGGTAAAGGGGCGATGTTAAAACGTCCGCTGGTGAGCGAAGCGCTACGCACCGGGTTGATTTTTGGTGTTATTGAAGCCATCACCCCAATTATTGGGTGGGCCGCAGGTTTGGCCGCCAGCCAGTACATTATGCAGTGGGATCACTGGATAGCCTTTGTACTGCTGTTTGTGCTTGGTGTGCGCATGATGAAAGAAGGAGTGAGTAAAACTGCGGATGAAGAAGCCGAAGCGCCGCGCCGCCACGGTTTCTGGTTGCTGGTCACCACCGCTATCGCTACCAGCCTTGATGCGATGGCCGTTGGTGTCGGTCTGGCGTTTCTCAATGTGAACATTGTGACGACGGCGCTGATGATTGGCCTTGCGACCACCATCATGGCTACCACCGGGATGCTACTGGGGCGTTTTCTTGGCACGACGATCGGTAAATGGGCGGAAGTGCTCGGCGGTGTTGTGCTTATCTGCATCGGCAGCTCAATTCTGGTTGAACACTTAGGCTTACTGTAACTTGCCCGAACGTGTGAAATCGTCAACAATGCGTGCTCAGGTGATGGCGTTCCACCTGACCCAACCGCTTCCCTGAGAAGCTGATGACGCCTGGTATGTCTCTGTCATGAGGCATGTCGGGCGTTTTCCTTTGGTGTTCCCTGCATGCCTCGCACTTTTGTTGATGAGGAAAAACATGCTCAAATCTTTATTTGCCGTAATCATCGGTGGTTCTGCAGGCTGCGTGATCCGCTGGCTGCTCGCGATTCGTTTAAATACGCTGTTTCCCAATCTGCCGCCCGGCACGCTGCTGGTAAATTTACTCGGCGGGCTGATTATTGGCGGCGCGCTGGCACTCTTTACCCGCCAGCCGCATCTGGATCCCAACTTGCGGCTGCTGATCACCACAGGCTTATGCGGCGGCATGACCACCTTTTCCACTTTTTCGCTGGAGATTTTTACCCGGTTGCAAACGGGTAACTATGCGTGGGCGCTGGCTTCGGTGCTGGTGCATGTAACGGGATCGATTTTAATGACGGCGCTGGGGTTTGCGCTGATAAACACCTGGTATGGATAAAACAGGAAGGGGGCAATGCGCCCCCTTTTCGCAGTGCATTTCACGCCGCCATTTGCAGGCACGCTTGTGCGCAAGCCCGGCAACGTTTAGCGCACTGCTGGCAGTGCTGATGTTGATGCCGGCTGCACTCTTCGGCGCAGGCTCTGCACACATCGACGCAAATCCGGCACAGCGAGGGTAAATGCTTACTTTCCAGCGCCATAAATTGACCGGCAAGGCGGCACAGGGCGGCACATTGTACGTCCAGCTTGATGCACTCACGCATCATGTCGATATTCTCTTCCTGCAGGCAAGAAAGCGCACAGTGTTCGCAAGCCGCAGCGCATTGATAACAGGCTTCTGCGCATCGTTGATGTTCTGTATGCATGATTTATCTCCATAATATTTGTGCGTCATAAGATAAGTGTGCACAGAATATTTATCCCTACCATTTTATTTACACAATTCATCACATCTGTCCTTTTATTAGGCGAGAGAAATTTTACTAACCCGCTTATAACTATAAAGATTTATTTTTAATGCAACATATGTGTTTAAATATTTCTTTAAAGATTGTTGTTTTTATATTGATATATTTTCGGGTGATCAATTGACTAATCGTGATAAATAGCCAGACTTAAGACTCCAACGCGATTGATATGGGTTATTAACCGTATCGATTATATCGAAAACGAGATGTGGAGATATAACATGGCCGAACATAGAGGCGGTTCCGGTAATTTCGCTGAAGATCGTGAAAAAGCGTCAGAAGCGGGGCGTAAAGGTGGTCAGCACAGCGGTGGTAATTTTAAAAATGACCCCGAACGTGCATCCGAAGCCGGTAAAAAAGGTGGTAAAAATAGCCACGGCGGTGGCCAGAAATAGCCGTTTCGCTAGTTCTTTATATTATCTGTAAAGTTCAGAATGGCAGCGGGCCGGAAACGGCTCGTTTATTTTTTAATTAACACTGTTTTGAAAATAAGAAGATAGAGGTATTGATGAGTTCGAAAAATAATGATGAGGGTGAGAGGATATGCACATTACCTGAAGATTTATCTGAGCATTTATCTACTCATTTAATTGAAGATTCTCACCATCCTGCCGAAGTAATTGCCATTAATTTTACCGAAGCAGTTGATTTACGTCTCCCACCTTACAAGAAACGTCTTGTGCATAAAATGGCCAGCCGCAAACAATCCCCAAAAGGCAATAATCAATAAATCCTTTTCACCTTTCTAACGGCGTTGTGCTTCTTCAACGCGGAGAACTCTTCTTTTCAAGTTATGCCGCTGAAAGAGACAGGAAACTTTCAGTCATTCGTTTTTACGAAAACGATCAGAATAATTTTTAGCGCATTGAAAACGAATAAAAAAAACCTTCAGGCCGGCAAATCCGCGTTGTACCTGAAGGCATGCAATTGCATTTTCGTTACTAACAATAAGCGTGCTAATTATTAGCAAATTTCAACAGGAAAATCGCTATAAAACAGCGAGTTGCGATGAAATAAACCGATCTTTTCGAATGAATTTTTTTATCGTTAACACATTGATGTTATTGATGATTTATCTGCATTTCATCCATCAGGCGTTTACAACCCAACCGGTGTCGCAGCGGCTACCGGGCCTTATGGTATTTTTTTGCCTGCCGCCTGGCCTCTATAACAGCGGAGGATCTATAGTGAGTGAACTGAAGGCAACGAGAGGAGGTTTCGTGTTCAACGTTGAAAAAGATGACCCTCGTGAAGCGCCGGAATCGGGGGATAAAAAACCCCAACCGGTGAAGAAATAAATAAAAAGGTCGCTACGGCGGCCTTTTTATTTATTATTCAGTTTGTTACAGCAACGCCTTGAAGAGACTCGCGCGTATCTCAACGGCCTGGTTTGTTTATCGAACGCAAATTGACGCCTACTGGTCGGCTCTGTTTCTTATCAATACTCTGGCGCGCACATCTGGCTTCAGGCACCGCAAGCCATCCTGCCTCGCGCCGCTGTGGGCATCATGACGGCCCGGAAGGCGGATGAACCAACTTCGGCGCGCGATTTTTACCATCAGCAGCAGGCGCTGCGCCTGCTGCTGCGGCTGACATTGAGTGGCAAATTGCCTGTTTGCGCGGCGCTTGACCATCTCAACCTTGCTGCGCGGTGGGCGGACAGGATCTTGTTGTTACACCGGGGAAAACGGGTGGCACAAGGCACGCCGGAACAGGTGATTCAGCCACCGCTTATCGCGCCGTGGTACGGTGCCGGGGGCGAAGTGATCCCGCATCCGGGCGGGGACACGCCGCCGCTTTTTCTCTTGGTCTGATAAACGCCACTGTTGGCTGATGAAGCCGTATTTTTGCTAAAGTTTAGTGTGACTTAACTGATGCGGAGATCGGCAATGACCTTACCGCCTTTGCAGGCGCTCATCTGTTTTAATGCTGTCGCTCAACACGGCAGTATGAAAGCGGCGGCAGCGGCATTATCCATCAGCGCCAGCGCAG